>CAYFGW010000078.1:0-18341 GCA_964342365.1 uncultured Candidatus Sericytochromatia bacterium
GCAAATCCATCTGACCCTGGGTCATCACGGTTTTAATACCGCCGTAGGTTTCAATGGGGTCACCGGCCTGACGGGTCAGGGTTTTTCCTACTACCAGTACGTCCACGCCCTGATCTCGCAGGGTGGGTAGAGCCGCCAGATAATTACCGCTCTGAATCTGCTTCATGATGCCGGGCGTATTGAGTTGCACCAAGGCATTGTCATCGGCCACCCGAAAGCCTTTTTTAATCATGGAGGCATTCAGCTGGGTTTTGGCGGATTCGTTAGAGGCTCTCAGCTCACCGTTTGACGTGAGCACTACCGCTACATTCCAGTCTCTTAATAAGCCCAGCTGTGCCAGTTGATCCACAAGGGGTTCCACACTCACCGTGGCCTGGACTTTAACCGTATAAATGCCGTCCTTTTTGGATTCGGCCAGTACCTTATACCCGCTCACGTAGCCGCTGGACTGGGTCAGGATTTTGTCGTTGACCAGCGCCATATTTTCTACCAGGGTTTCTGAAACCACGTAAACACCCATGGCCTGTTCCACTGCCAGACGATTGGCCTGAGCAATGGCCTGTTCTCTGGCTCTGGAAACGCCGATATCCAGAGCGGCCTGACCACTGGCCACCACCTGTTTGGCTTCACTGGCAAAGGCTGCGGGCAGACCCAGTTGTAAACACAAGAGCGCACTCAGCGCGCCATACTTCAAAATTTTCATAAAATTCCCCTGATGATTAAGTTTCTAACGGTAAAATACGGAGAGCGTGGTATTGCCACATAAATCGCCGTCACCGTCGGTGACCGCACTTTCACTCTGGTTTACCTGAATAAGATCAATGTCGCTGTGCTCCGTGAGCCAGTCATTGACCTTTTTTTCCAGTTCTTCAGCATCAGAGCCTTCAAAAATTTTGCAACGTAACACAATACACCTCAATCGCGGTTCTATAAAACAGTTTTAAGAAATTATAGCATTTGTGTACAAAGGGCCGTTTCATTAAAAAAGCATAAAACTTTCAATAAAATCAGGGCAAAATGTAAGGATCTGCTCAGAAGTCTTTGATGAAGCTATGCTAGCGTGATAGATACTACCGCAAAAAGGACAATCAATCATGGGCGTTGAAAAATACGCGAAACCCTTCACCGAAGAAAAAAATCCAGAAGAGCGCCGCAGCAAGCGAAAGATGGCAAAACGTATTTTTGCTGTGCTGAAATCTACGGTCACCGAATTTTCAAAGGACAATGCGTCTCAACACGGAGCGGCCCTGTCTTTTTTTACGGTGTTTGCTTTGCCTCCGTTGCTCGTACTTCTGGTGATGTTGCTCAGCTTATTCATTGACGGCAGTCGCGTGGAAGCTCAAATTATGGAGCAGGTTAGACTGGCCGGGGGCCAGACCAGCGCTGACGTGGTCAAGACCATTTTAGAAAATGCCAATAAGCCGGGACAGTCTAATACGTTTGCGGCACTGGTGAGTCTGGGGGTGCTGGCTTTTAGTGCCTCCAATGTGTTTGCACAATTGCAAAACACCCTGAATACTGTCTGGGGCGTTAAAGTGAACCCCAAAGTGGGCTTAAAAGCCATGTTGCAAACCCGTTTGCTTTCTTTTGGGTTGATTCTGTCTACCGGATTTATGGTGATTGTACTTTTACTGGTGGACATTGTCATTGCGGTATTGCAAAACACCATTGGTGCACAGCTGGGGATCTTAGAAGACCTTTACTTTTTTAAACTCACCAGTCTGGGTATTTCGCTCTTTTTGCTCACCGGCGTGCTGGCTACCGTATTTAAGGTGCTGCCTGATATTAAGGTGCGCTGGCGTGACGTGTTTGCGGGTGCGGCCTTTACCGCTGTTCTGCTCAGTATCAGTAAATTTGTCATCAGCTGGTATTTAAGCACCAGTAATATGGGATCGGCTTACGGGGCGGCGGGCTCTACCATTATCTTTTTATTCTGGCTGTATTTAAACATTCAAATCTTTTTGCTCGGCGCAGAATTTACGGAATCCTATGCCCGGGAATTTGGATCCGGCATGCAGCCCGATAAGTATGCTGTGTGGCGTGACGGCTATATGCATGCAGCTCCCTCGGATGAGTCTGAGGCCGAAACCAAAAATGCAGAAGAATCCTCAGAATCCGCGGTTGCTGTCTAGCCGCTGATAAGTCCTTTGTGCCACAATACCCTGTATGAGAGCTTTTCTAGGGCCTTTTGTGGGGCTATTGATTATTGTGTTGTGCTGTGTGCTTCCGGAGGGCGTCTGGGCCCAGACCGCTACTGTACCGGGAATCAACATTAATCTGGACCCCAACCCCACCCCCCAGCAAACGGTGTTTAGTGTGCAATTGCTCTTGCTGTTTACGGCCCTGGCCCTGGCTCCCACCTTTCTGGTGATGATGACACCCTTTACCCGATTGATTATTGTGCTGAGTTTTCTGCGTCAGGCGCTGGGCACGCAGCAGTCGCCACCCAATCAGGTGCTTGTGGGCATTGCTTTTTTTATGACCCTGTTTATTACTATGCCCATGTTTAAAGAAGCCAACACAGAGGGTGTGCAGCCGTTTTTGGCCCAAAAAATCACCCAGGAACAGGCCTTTGAACGCAGTCTGGCTCCCTTTCGTCGCTTTATGCTCAGGCAGGTGCGGCAGGATGATTTAGAGCTGTATCTGACCCTTTCTAAAAGCGAACGGCCCCGTGTACCTGAGGATGTAGCCACCCATGTGCTGGTGCCTGCTTTTGTGACCAGTGAGCTTAAAACCGCCTTTATTATTGGCTTTCTGGTGTATATTCCTTTTCTCATTATTGATATGGTAGTGGCCAGTACGCTCATGTCCATGGGCATGATGATGCTACCGCCCACCATTATTTCTTTGCCCTTTAAACTGGTGCTATTTGTATTGATTGACGGCTGGAATATTTTATCTCAGGCGCTGATTGGGAGCTTTTTATGACCGAAGAAATGTTTCTGGGTGTGATGCAGCGCGGCATCTGGGTGACCATGCAAATTTTAACGCCGCTGCTGCTCATTAGTTCCGGCGTGGGGCTCCTGGTGGGACTGTTTCAGAGTGTGACCCAGATCAACGAAATGACCCTGACTTTTATTCCCAAAATTGTGGTAGTAGCGCTGGTTTTATTGACCATGGGCACCTGGATGATGCATACCATGATGGACTTTGCGCAAACGGTTATTTTAGATATCCCTGTGCTGATTCAGCAGTAAGACCGTGGCCTGGTTTGCTCAATTTGCCGACGTTTTGCCCGCGTTGATGCTGGTGGCTCTGCGAAGCAGCGGTCTGTTTTTTACGGCTCCTCTGTTTGGTCAGCAGCGCATTCCGGTCACCGTGCGGGTTTTTTTTTCCATTTTACTGGCTGCCCTGATTTTTCCGGGCCTTGGCATTACGCAGGTGCCCACGAGCACCTTTTACTGGCTGATTGCGGGCTTGTTGGAGCTTTTAACCGGTGCCATTTACGGCTGGTGCAGTACGCTGATGTTTGAAGGCACGGTCATGGCCGGCCAGCTGATTGGCCTGCAAATGGGGTTTGCCCAGGCCAATATCTTGAATCCTGAGTCCCAGACCCAGCGCCCGTTGCTGTCAGAACTCTATTATATTCTGGCGCTGCTGGTGTTTTTTGCCATTAACGGACATCATATGTTGATTATGATTTTTCAGAAAAGCTTTGAGATTGTGCCCGTGGGGCAGCTGGGCTTTAGTGGCACCCTGATGGAGCAATTACTGCGGCTGTTTGCGCAGGTGTTTGTGGTGGGGCTCATGCTGGCAGCACCCATTAACGGTATTCTCACGTTGATTGATATCATTCTGGGTCTGATTGCCCGTACTTCTCCGCAAATGAATGTACTCTTGCTCAGTTTTTCCATCAAAATTTATGTGGGACTGCTGAGCTTCTTTTTCTCTTTGACGTTTACCGTACAGTTTTTAAAATCGCTGCTGCCTGATTTATTGGCGCAAATTATGGCGCTCTTTTGATGGGAGGGCTTTAATGGCGGATCCTTCAAAAACAGAAAAGGCCACCCCCCGACGCAAAGACGAACTGCGACGCAAGGGACAGGTGGCCAAAAGTCAGGAGCTCAACTCGGCCCTGTTATTTATGATGTCGGTGCTGTTTCTGGGCTGGTATTTGCCCTATGTGGGGGATTTTGTGGGACGCACCACTGAGAATTTGTGGGGCAAAGTGGCTACAGAAATGCAGCTTCAGGATTTTATGAATCTGATGCAGACGGTTAGCCTGGATTTTTTACTGACCCTGGCTCCCTTTTTGCTCATGCTCATGGGAATGGCACTGATATCTAATATTTTTCAGGTGGGTTTGAAAACGTCGTTTCAGAGCTTAAAACCCGATTTTTCACGGGTGAATCCGGTGCAGGGATTTAAGCGCTTTTTTGCTCTGCAACCCCTGGTGCAACTGGCGATCAATCTGGTGAAAATTGCGCTGATTGTGTGGGTGTCCTGGCTGGTGTTGAGCAGTCACTATCTGCAACTATTGCAAAGTTCTCTTATGAATCTGGATAATGCGGGCGAAATGCTGGGGCAAATCGTCTGGGAAATCGGCTGGAAAATCGGACTCATCATGCTGGTGATTGCGCTGCTAGATTTTGCCTGGCAGCGCTGGTACCACGAGCGCAACATTCGTATGAGCAAGCAGGAAGTCAAAGACGAACAGAAAAACACTGAGGGAGATCCGCAGGTAAAATCACGCATCCGTCAGCTGCAGCGCAAGGCGGCCCTCAATCGCATGATGGAAAACGTGCCCCGGGCAGACGTGATTTTAACCAACCCCACCCATCTGTCCATTGCCATTGCTTATGACCAGGACACCATGGCGGCTCCAGAGGTATTGGCCAAGGGGGCCAATGCTGTGGCCATGCGTATTCGCGAGCGTGCCAAAGAACACGATGTGCCTCTGATTGAAAACAAACCGTTGGCCCAGTCTCTCTTTCGCACAGCGGAAGTGGGAGAACCTATTCCTGCAGATTTATACGCGGCGGTATCAGAAGTATTGATTTATGTGTATCAGCTCAGTGGCAAACTCGACGATTATTTGTGACAATAGCTTATTATTTGCAGTGAGCAAAAAAAATGGTTTAATACAATAACCAACCTAAAGGACGCCTTGATTGTCTGAAGAGCTGCAACGTATTTTGCAAGAAGAAAATTTGTTTAAGCTGCTAAAGCTGAAGACAACGGCCACTTCTGAAGAAATCAAAACATCTTATAAAAAGCTGATGCGACAGGTGCACCCTGATCGTTTTCAGGATGCTGCTAAAAAAGAGCAGGCGGAGGTGGCTTTTAAGCGTCTTGGATTGGCTTTTCAAACCCTGAAGGACCCTCTCGCTCGCAAGGATTACGAACGGCTGCTCAAGAAAAGTGGCGTCATTCTCGACGATGATCCCTTCCATGCCAAGTCTGGGAGTTCCACTTCTGCTTCTCCATCTACCTCTAAATCCACGTCCAGTTCTTCTTCCAGCGCACCGCCTAATCCCATACGCAAAACGGCCCCTTTTCAGCGTACGGAGCCCTCTCGCTCGGCCCGGCCCAGAACTGCTAAAACAGCTCCTTTTGATGAAGACGACAAAAAGCGGAAGGTAAGAGAAGAGCAGGCGGAAAAGCATTATCAGAGTGGTCGGGGCTTTGAAAGCAAAAATCAGATGGACGACGCGGTACGCGAGTACAAGGAAGCCCTGCGTCTGGCCAATCATGTGGCTCGCTATCACAGCCGTCTCGGTCTGGCTCTGGATAAAAAAGGCTGGGGGGGCTATGCCCAGGCTGAGTTCAAAGTGGCACTTCACTTTGATCCCACCGATTCTCTGGCTCTTAAACATTATCAGCCTACTCAGGGGAAAAACACCCGGCAGGGTTTTAAATTCCTCAGCTTTTTCAAAGGGAATAAGTCTCAGCGCCTCGGCGATATTCTGATTGAGCTGGGCTACCTGGACAAGTCACAGCTTCAGCAAACCCTCAAATTACAGCAAGACGAAAAACTGCTGCTGGGTGAACTTTTGATTCGGAAAAAGTTTGTGAAGCCAGAACAATTGGCCCAGGCCCTGATTCATCAGGCGGAGCTGTATGAAGAAAACGACGACAAGAAAGACGGCAAGAAAAGCTAACCTTTTCCTCATGATCGGTGCTAAGATACAAGCGTGAGGAAATTATGAAAAATCTTGTAACAGTTGCCCTCGGGGCGACTTTGGCCCTGACCGTAGTGGGCGGCCTGATGGTCTTTAATCAAAAGCAGGGCGCAGATCACGGAACAGAGCACAGTGCTGCTCAGCAGCCAACCGTGTCCGAAGCCATTGCCTGGCAATCTTATGACGAGGGGCTGACCATCGCCGCTTCTCAAAATAAACTGGTGATGGTAGAATTTTTCGCCACCTGGTGCGGTTATTGTAAAAAAATGGACAACACCGTTTTTCCAGATGCCAACGTACGCCGCGAGCTAGAAAAATACTTTGTGCCGGTGCGCGTGACCGAAAGTTCACTCAACGAAGTGCAGTTCAAGGGCAAGGCCATTACCGAACAAGCGCTCACTCAGGAATTCGGAGTTACCGGATTTCCCACGCTGGTTTTTCTGGATCAAAGTGGTGAACCCATTACTAAAATTCCCGGCTTCGTGCCTGCAGATACTTTAGAAGGAGCGCTCCAGTTTATTGGTACAGGCTCTTACGAAACCATGGACTACGAAACCTTCAAAAAGAAGAATCAGTCCTAGTCGCCCTGGCAGTCCTAGGCTTCCACCATGCTAAACAGCTCGGGGTCTAATTCCTGAGCTTTGGCAAAAAACTGCTGACTGCCTTTTTGGTCTCCCAGATGTCTCAAGGCTGTGCCCATGGCATAACAAATATCTCCGCTTATGGCACCTGCTTGAATACTCAGAGAAAGGGCGTCCACACACGCCTGGTATTCCTGCAGCATCAGATGAGCAATTCCCGCATTGTACAAAATACCGGGTTCCTCCGGGCTTAGTTTCAGTGCAAAATCAAAGTGCTCCAGCGCTTTACGGTAAGACTCGGCTTCCACCGCGGCCAGCCCCTGACTCACGGCTTTTTCTAAATATTCGTCCCGATGTAAACGAAATACCGGGTTATCTTGCAGGGTTTGCAATTCTTTCTCAAAGGCCAACACCGCATGATGCCAGGTAAAGGAATCCTGAACGGTGCGTCGTGCTTCCTGTGCAATACCCCTTATGTTTTCGGGATTTTCGTACACGTTGCGCATTAGCGCCTGAAGCACATCCGAATCCGGTTCTGCCAAAAAGGGCGTTTTTACGGTGGCCATCGTTCCCACTTGAGCGGTGTCAAAGCTCGATTTTTCCGCTGAAATCAAAAAGGCATTTTCTGGCGTGCAAAAATCCAGAGCTGCCCCAAATTCGGTGACAATTACCGGAGTTTCACAAGCCATGGCTTCCAGCACGGGTAGAGCAAAACTCTCACCCCGATAAGGGTAAACCAGCGCCTCACAAGCCACGTAAAGGGCCGGCATTTGATCGACGGTCAGCGTATCCATAAACAGCATTTCAGGAAGTTCACCGTATTTCTGCTTCAGGGCTTCAAGGTGCTCTTCCAGGTTCAGGAATTCACCATATCCTTTGGTTTTAGAAAGGTGAACCACCAGACACACATCGTCGTTTTGCGTAAAGGTCTGACAATAGCTCTCCAAAAGAAGATCCAGTCCCTTATGCCTTTCGGCAGTGCCCACGTATAAAAACTTGAACTTTTTTTGCGTCTCCAGAATAATAGGAGACGTTTGTGGATGATAAATATTCATATCCACGCCGTAGGGCAAGACAGAAATCCGGTCTTCTGACAGGCCGCTGTCCAGGTAACAGTTTTTCACAAAGGTGCTCGGAACCCACACTTTGTCTACGGCCTGATTCATGGTGCGAATCCAATTTTTGGGAAGCGCACCAAAATCCCAGGGCTGCATCATGACCCAGTGGGAGGTATCTTCCGGGACTTCAAGGCGCTCCTGGGGCATCTGATGACAGATGCTAACGTGGGCGGATGCCAAAAAAGGCTTTTGCATATGTTGATACAAGGGGTATAGGATAGTATCTGTCGCAGGAACGATTTCAGGGTCGGAATCGTTGCTTATACTCAACTTGACCGGTACTTCGGTGTTGGGTTGCCAGGCTTTGAGCAGAGCCTGGCTGGTTCTGGCCTGCGTGTGGCTGTTTAACACATCGCCGTGCCAGTGCAGTCTGAAACCGGTGGGCTGATGTTGATAATGCCTGATACTTTTAAAACCACACCAGATCCACACATCTTCAAATATTTTTAACTGCAATTGACGCATGCCGTGCTGTTGCAACAAACGCTTAATACCTTCCGGGTCAGTGACAGAAGACATTAACGGTCCGGGAAGCATTTCCACCTCGCGGGCGGTGCTGCCCGTAATCATCAAAAAGTCGTCCCTTTTGAGGGTTTTAATCAAGCGTTGAACCTGTGATTCCACTTCGCCAGGGGCTTGCTCTTCAAAGAAGAAGCGAAAATGTTGGCCGCCATACTGCGTACGCATGCGTTTCTCGAAGGCCGTTGCTTTTGCTGACACCGTCAGGGGAAGTTTTTCCGCCTTGAGCACGTCTTCTCTTTGAAAAACCCACTCCACGTGGTGTTCGTTTTCCTGACTGGACGCCGATGAAAAACCGGCTTCGGCCGCCAGTTCCTCCAGGCGATGACTCATTACGCTCTGGCTGTAAAGTCCGTCCCAGAGATAGGTTTTTTTCAGCACATACAGTACCAATTGCCCTTCGGGTTCCATTACCTCATAGCAGGCTTTGAGTAGAGACAAGGCCCCGTCAACGGTTTCGTTTTCCAGGACGTTTTGCAAGGCGATTTTATGAAATCGCGTTTTGAGGCTTTTCAGGGTTTTCAGGGCGTTTCGCGTGTGGCGAAAATGGTATTTTTCCGGCTTATTGGAGCGCTTACCCATTTCGGCAAAATTGAGGGTGATTCCCAATAAATAGGCGCATTGCACCCGATAAATCAGCCAGCTTTTGGTAATATGTGTGCCCACCAATAGCACTCGTTCGTGCTCCTCGGTTTGCAGTTGGGGCAAATGATTTTGAAAGTAGGTTTCCAGTCGAGGAGAAGCTACGGGAAGCGCATTCTGGGGAATAGATTCTACCTTGAGGCGGGCTTTTAAACGGTAACTGCCTTCGGCTTCAAAAAGCTGCTCTTCTTCGATGTCAAAACCCACATATTCCAACAGATTTTTTACAAGGGCTGCGGTGTAGATGCGTCGGTGAGTGACGGGGGTGGCAAGGGAAGATCCCGGAAGCATACCTCGTAAAATAAGCCGCCCCCCTTTTTTGAGGGCCAACACCATGCCGTTAAGCAGCGTGCGCAGGGATTCAGGAGTAACGGTTTCGAGCACATAGGCCACGTAAAGGGTGTCAAAATAACGAACGGACGTACTTAATGCGTGATACTTGCCCTGGTGAATAGGCAGACCTTCTCCCTGAAGTTGTTTGACCGTCGTCTGATCAAACATGACGCCCTGGCACCAGATATCCTCTTCTTGTAAGGCTTCCACCATTTCCGCGGCCGCCGGTCCCACACAGAGGACACGATTTTGTTTTTCAATCAGGCCCGTATCTTGTAACAAATGGGGGTAGTGGGGCAGCACCTTTTTTTTGCGCAGGCTAATTTGAACCGGCGCCTGATACAGTTGCTTGAGACCGTATACGTTCTGAATGAGTTGAGGTCGGGAATACCCCTGCTCGATAAGCCGTTGATGCACCTCTGGCTGATGACAAATAAGAGCTGCCAGATGATGCTCTACCAGTCGTTCTAAGTCCAGATTCTGAGCGCGAAACAAAGCGCTGTGCGTGGCGTGTTGTGCTGAACTGTGGCTATCGGGAAATTTCAGCGTCTGCCGCACCTGAGTAAAGGCGTCACCAATGACGGATAGGTAAACGGGGATGTTAGCACTGGCCAATTCCATAAGTGCCCGGGCGCCAAAAGGTTTAATATCCAGCGCGTGAATACGTTCCGCGCGATAGCTTGATACCCCCTCGATAAGTATGTTTTTCAGGGATTCATTTTCATAATCAAACCCGTAACGGCTCGCCTGATTGAAGCCGTAAATCCGAACCTGGGGAACGCCTTTTTGCTGGGTATAAATACAGAGGGGTTCTTCAATGGGACTGGCATGGTCTTCTACAATGAACCGCACCGTATGGGTTTGGTGAAACAACTGCCAGTAGACCGTGGATTCGGTTTTGCGAGAAGAAAAAATAGCGGTGGGAGCAGGCAATGCAAAGCGAGGGCGCAGCTCTTCAAACAGGTTTGTGCACCGCTGGTTTAGAAGCCCCTGACATATAAAACGCTGGCTCTGGGCTTCCACAGAAGCAGGTGTTAGTTTATTTCCCCGGGCGTACGCGGGCAAAAGCTGTGCCGTGTCGTAATCCGCCAACAGCTTGCGCAGCCGCGCTTCGGGCTGAATTTTCCAGAAGTCTGAAAAGGCGGCTTCAATGGTGGGAGCAGGAATGGCTTCCACCTGATGTTCTCCTAACCAGGGCAAAAGATGGAACAGTTCCGGAAGTTCCACATCGTTGAGGCCAAAGGGCAATACGGGTAAAGCACTTTTGCGAAACACAAAAGTTTCCACCGGCCATTGTAAGCGACTTTGCAGGAGAAAACCTGGCATGTCTTCCACGCTGAGGGTGGGCAGATATTGCTCCACGGGGAAAAAGCTGGTGTCTACAAATTCGGCGCGTGTAAACACGGCGTCCATATTGCCCACTGCCATGGCGTCAATACAGAGGTTAAAGTGCTCCGGATGGACGCTCACCACGTGATTAAAAAAGGCCACACAATCTCCCGTGGACTCCTCAAGACCGCGTGTCCATGAGGAAAAAACGTTGTCTTCTTCAAAAGGACGTACGCACCAGTGCTCCGGAAAATCCGGCAATTCCAGACCGGGGTCGTGGTATAAAAGCACTTCGCTGGGACCGTCCGTGGTCAAAGAGGCCAGTAAATGCCGCCAGTGCAAAATGTGGGGAGTCGTCAGGTGAATGATGATGCTGAGTTTCATGGGTTAAACCTTGTGCTCAATATAGCTACGAATGCGGGCTTCGCGATGATCGTTGGCGTAAACAAAAGCCATGCCCTCTTGCGCAAATCCGTGGTTTTTATAAAGGCGTGATAAGTAGTTGGCACCGCCCTGGGGGTGTTTTTTTACAAAAGCCTCAGGAGGCGCACTGCGCTGGAGCGTGTGGGCCATATTAGAATCCAGAACTACCGCAAAGGGCAGTACGCCCACGCGATACTGCTGTTTTTGAAAAGCAAAGCCCAGATCCTGGGCCAGCCAGGGGAGCGACCAATCGTCTTTTTCAAAAGATAAATTTAAATAGGCGGAGCGACGAATGGCACTAAAGGGTAGAGCCACTGCTTCGGCCAACAGTATTTTTGCGCTCTCTAACTTTTTACACACGTCAGTGTTCATGTGTTCGTACATATAAACCAGACCTTGCTCGGGGGCCAGATTATGGGTGTTTTTGCCAAAGTGCAGGGTGTGTTCGGGCATATTTTTGTTCCAGGTCTGCCCCAGGGTAACGATCTTGTTTTTGTAACAGAGAGCGGAACCCAGAATCCCCAGGGTGGGATCATTCTGCATCATTTTTTGCTGGGCTTCAATGAGACCCAGCAAATCCGCTTCATCGGGCAACGAAGGCAGAAAAATACAGGTGTCGCACTCCGCTTCTTTGAGCAGAGTGTGCAAGCGTACAGACCATGCGCTGTCTTCGGGGGCATTCAAAATTTTAATGGTGTGAAATACCGGTGAAAAGTAGCCGCGAACGTTTCCTCTGATCTCAGAGGCCTTCATAATAATGCACTGGGCCTTGTTCTGAATCAGTACATTATTCTCAATAAAGGCCGCAATGCGCTGTAAATGATCCTCGTCTTTGGCAAAAAACATGAGACTAAACAGCGGGCTGTTGTCTCCGTTGCCTTCACCGCTCCCCTTGACAAGTTCTACCTGACTTTGGGAAGCGGATTTTCGAATAATCCTGAGTGCCATAATTTAACCCTTCTGTTAACCTTTGCCCAGTGCCAAACCCCACACATCTTTGAAAATCAGGAACACGCCCAGGCCCATGAGCAAAATAAACCCTGCGTAATGCAGATTTTCTTCCATTCTTCGGGGCAGGGGCTTGCCACGCAAACCTTCAATCAGAAGCAGTACCAGGTGTCCACCATCAAGGGCCGGAATGGGCAAAATATTCAAAATGGCCAGTTCTACACTAATCAGTGCTGCAAAGTACATGAGCTCTGTGAAGCCGGTTTGAGAAACCTTGGATCCCATATGTACCACTTCTACCAGGCCACCTACCTGATTCAGAGGCAGCGCTCCGGATACCAGACGCACGAGCGCACCCCAGAGCATGGCGGTCATGGCCACTAAATCCTGGCCTGCTCTGGACACCGCTTCTCCAATGCCTGAAACCGGTCGCTTATGCAACAGGTTTTGAATTTGGACGCCGATGGTGCCTTTTTCTGTGGGGGTCGGGTTGAGCACCACCTGGCCGTCTAAACGCTCTACGTTGACGGTTATGCTTTCCCCGGTGCGGGCTTTGACCACTTCCTGCATGCTGTCCACGCCGGTAATGGTTCTGCCTTCAATGCTGACAATTTTATCGCCAGATTTGAAGCCTGCGGCTTCAGCAGGGCTGTCGGGAATGACCTGATTGACCACCACGCCCGTAGGTTTTGTGGTGTCAGGTACCCCCGTAAAACTAATCAGACCCAGTAAAATCACGTAGGCCACAATCATATTGGCCACCACGCCCCCTGAAATAATCAGTGTGCGTTCCCAGATTTTACGGTTTTTCAGAAAACGTTTGTCGCCGGGTTCAAAATCGTCGCCGTTGTCGTCTTTGCTATTTTCATCGTCCATAAAGGCGCAAAAACCGCCCAGAGGGAGTGCGTTGAGCTGTACGTCAGTTTCCCCCCATTTAAAAGACAGCAGTGGTTTGGGCCCTAAAGGAAAACCAATTGAAAAAATCTTGACAGGAACGCCCACGCTTTTTGCGCAGATAAAGTGGCCGAATTCATGAAAGGCAATGAGCAGTGCTAAAACCACCACCACCAGAAAAATATGTAAGAGGCTCAATGGGTTTACCTCGACTTTAGTACTTTATTATCAAGTATACCAAAAGGGTATACTTGCTTTCTCTGCTAAAATAGCAAGAAACAGGATTTGGGAAGTAGGCTTATGCAAGATATGCGTATAACGGTGGCTCTGGAACTGAGCGATCTTGATGATAAAACCCTGGAGTACACCCGCTTTATTTGTGATTCCTTACCGATAACAAAGGTGTACGTGCTCCACGTGGCAGAACACATAGATTTGCCCGAAAGCATGCTGGCCAAAAATCCCGAACTGCTGAATATGCCCCTTGATGAAACCATTGAGCAGCAAATGCTGGACAAAGTGAATAAATACCTGGATACAGACACCGTTGAGGTGGATTGTGACATGGTGCAAGGCAAGGTCATGGAAACCCTTGTGAAACAGACCCAGCTCAAGCATTCAGATCTTTTGATTGTGGGCAAACGGGGGCAGGTAGGTTCCGGCGAGGTGGTTTCTTTCAAACTGGCCCGCCGTTCTCTGTGTTCTGTGCTTTTTGTGCCAGAAACCTTTTCGCTGGATATTCAGAATATTCTCGTGCCCGTAGATTTTTCAGAGCACGCGGCTCTGGCGGCACAAATGTCGCTGACTTTGTCCAAAGCCGTGAACGGCGACATTATCCATTTTCTGAACCTTTATAAGGTGCCTCAGGGGTATTATCGTCTGGGGGAAACCTATGAAGAAGCCAGCGACAATATGCGTTACTATGCTCAGGAAGACTATGCCAACTTCACTAAAAAGCTCCACGATCTGGACGAAAATGAAGTGGAGTCCCATTTTGTGGATCTCAAAGAGACTTCAAAAATTGATGCCATCAAAGATCAGCTGCAACAGCGCAAATGTCAGCTGCTGGTGCTCGGCTCCAAGGGGCGCACCAATTTATCGGCGCTCTTTATGGGCAGTCTTACCGAAAGACTCATCAAGGAAAACCTGGGGGTTCCCATGCTGGTGGTCAAAAAGAAAGATGAAAACCTCAGCTTTCTGGATGCCCTGATTGAAATCAGCAAGGTTTAAAGAATGAGTGTGGAACCCATGAATACAGAATTAAAGACAGAACCCGAAGGCTCAACCAACAAAACGCAGATGGCCATTGCTGCGGCGTTGATTGTACTGTGCACCATTACCGCTCTGGGCAGCTGGCAGCGCTCCCCTGAACCCACAAAAACAGCCGGCAGCGAATTTTCCAGCAGCCTGTTTCAGGTGGAACCGGATCTGGGTATTATCCAGGTGGAAGGCACCATTATGTACAGCGCGGGCAGTGGCTTTGGCGGCGGCGGAGCTTCCGCCGAGCGCATTGTGAGCGCCATTCGTCGTGCTGAAAAAGACGGCGTCAAAGGACTCTTGCTAAAAATCAACAGTCCCGGCGGTACCGCCTCTGCTTCTCAGGCCATTTTTCAGGAGATCTTGCGGGTGCGCAAGGAAAGTAAAATGAAAGTGGTAGCGGCGATGGGTGATGTGGCGGCTTCCGGTGGCTATTATATTGCCTGTGCCGCAGATAAAATTTATGCCAATCCCGCCACCATTACGGGAAGTATTGGCGTTATTTCTCAGTCCACCAAAATTCAGGGCCTGTATGACAAAGTGGGCTTAGAAGCGGAAGTGATTAAAAGCGGTAAGCACAAGGATATTGGTTCCCCTTACCGGGACATGACGCCTGAGGAGCGTCAGATTTTACAAAATTTGATTGACGACACCTACGAAGACTTTTTGAGTGCCGTGGCACTGGGCCGGGGCATGACCCTCGAGGTCTTGCGTCCGCTGGCAGATGGTCGTATTTATACGGGCAATCAGGCCAAAGCCCAAAAAATGGTGGACGAACTGGGCGGTTACACCGTGGCCATGGCCGAGTTGAAAAAAATGACGAACCAAAAAGAAGACGCAGAAGTTAAAGATTATTCAAAACCCGGTATTGAAGACGTGTGGAGCATGCTAGGAGCGACGGCTCAATCTTTCTCTCCCACAGCACAGATGCAACAACTGGCTCATCAGCAACTGCACATGAATAAGATTCCACTGATGCTGTATCAGTGATCTTTCTTTAAATCATATTTTAGAAGAACTTAACTTATGCTATACTGAAGCCTACAGAAAAATATAGGAACCTATAACCATGAAACAAGGAATTCACCCCGAATACCGTCCTGTGGTGTTTAAGGATATCTCTACAGATTTTGCAATCCTGACACGTTCTGCAGTAGAAACCTCTGAAACCATTACCTGGGAAGACGGCAACGACTATCCCCTGGTGAAAGTGGAAATCTCCAGCGCGTCACATCCTTTCTATACCGGCACCCAAAAAATTGTCGATACCGAAGGTCGTGTGGAACGTTTCCGCAAGCGCTACGCCAAAGCGGCTGCAGCAGACGACGAGTAAATCAAAACCTAAAAAGCCTCCCTTGTGGGGGCTTTTTTTCTTGAGGATTTTTCATGCGCATTATTATTATCGGAGCCGGAGAGGTGGGCCGTTTTTTGGCCAAGGGCCTGTCCATAGAATCAAAAGATGTGACCGTCATTGACTGTGACGAAAGCCGTCTGGCGGCCATTAAAGAAACCATGGACGTACAAACGGTGCACGGAGACGGCAGCAGTCTGAAAACCCTGCGCCAGGCCGGAGCCGAACACGCCAATATTTTAATTGCTGTGACCAGCAGCGATCAGGGCAATATGCTGGCCTGCATGGTGTCACGGGTGTACTTTCCCGTGGAGCGAGTCATTGCCCGTATTCGTAACGATGAGTTTACCGCGGCGCCCATTTTGCAAAAACTGAGCATTGATATGGCCATCAGTCCGGAACGAGAAGCCGCAGAAAAAATTTTAAAGCTTCTCCGCATTCCCAACGCCAGCGAGGTGTTGGATTTTGAACAGGGCAAAGTGTGGTTGGTGGGCTATCAGGTGGACGAAAGTTCTCCGCTGCTCAACCGACCTTTGAAGGAATTTGGCAATCTGCGAGAAAGTGCGGTGCTGTTGACCGCCATTCTGCGTGATGAAACGGTGCAAATTCCCAACGGTGAAGACACGCTGCAAGCCGGAGATGTGGCCTATGCCATTGCCCCCCACGACCGCCTGAACTATCTCAAGCAGTTTTTTGCCTGTGAAGCGCCTGAAACCGAACGCATCATTATTATCGGGGGCAGCATGATTGGTGAATACCTGGCCCGTCACCTGGAAAAAGAGCCCATATCCGTCAAGATTATTGAGCCAGATATAAACCGTTGTCATTACCTTTCAGAAACCCTGAATAATACGGTGGTCTTGAATGGGGATCCCACCCAGATTGATTTTCTTCTGGAAGAAAACATGGACGATATGGACGTGTGTGTAGCGGTTTCAGACGATGAGCAAACCAACCTGGTGGTATCGTTGCTGGCCAAGCGCCTGGGGGCTCGCCGCACCATTTGTTCTGTGATTAAGTCAGAGCTGATTCCCGTGGCCAATTCTATTGGGATTGATGCGGTAATCAGTCCCCGCTTAACGGCGGCCAGCACCATGCTGCAATTTATTCGTCAGGGTGACGTGCTCTCGGTGGGCACCCTGCGAGACAATGAGGCAGAAGCTATTGAAATTCTGGCCCAGGCCACCTCCAATATTGTCAATAAACCCCTATCGCAAATTAACTTCCCCAAGGATGCCATTATTGCCGCCATCATTCGTGAAAACGATGAAATTGTCATTCCCCAGGGGAGTGATATGATTATTCCGGGAGACCGGGTGATTATTTTTACCCTCAGCAGTGCCATACGCAAGGTAGAAAAATCGCTCAAGGTTAAAGCCCGTCGTATGACAGGAAGGTTGTAGAGGCGAGTTAATGTCATTTTGTAATCCACTTTGGTTTCGTGCTGTTTTTCTGTTTTTGCTCACCCTGGGGTCAGTTATGGGGTTTTCTCAAACGGCTCTTGCCAAGCCCTCTGTGGCTATTTTGAATCTGGATGCCAAAGGCGGTATTACCGAAGACGAAGCCAGCGTTATTACCGATCGCTTACGGGCGCTCATTTTGAAAACCAATTTGTTGAATGTGTTAGAACGTGGGCGTATGGACGCCATCTTAAAAGAACAGGGATTTCAACAGTCGGCCTTTTGTGATGCAGAAGCCTGTCAGGTGCAAATGGGCCGTTTACTGGGCGTGGACGGTCTGGTGATAGGCGCTGTGAGTCGTTTAGATAATTTGTACACCCTGAGCGTGCGAATTCTCGATGTGGAGCGGGGTATCATTTTAAGGGAAGAATATGAAGACTGCCGCTGTTCTTTGTCTGAGGTATTAACCCGCGTGACGCCGCGTATGGCTAAAAAGGTGCTGAATCAGCCAGTGAGCCAGACGTCACAGAACGTCTCTCCGGGGTTTCAGTTTCCCTCACTGGTTTCTTCTCCACCTCCGGCAGCATCGGTGCGGATTCAAAACGATTTTGCGGTGACCTCTTTTGTAGGGAGAGGAATTCAGGGGTTTAAAAATGGCGATCGTTTTTCCTCCTTTTTTAATCAGCCCACGGCGCTGCTGAATCTTGGCGACGGGAATTTACTGGTGGTGGATGCAGGTAATCACAAGATCAGAAAGGTGAGCGCTGCACAACAGGTCTTTTCGTTTTCGGGCCGGGACAAAGATATTTTTAATCGCATGCTGGGGGTAGACCCGTCTGGACGTGCGCCCCATCAAATTGCTTATGCTTCTCCTCAATCTATGGTGTCTTATGGCAACCACTTTATGGTCGTGGACACCCTTCACCACACTATTCAGGTGATTGCCAAAAACGGAAGTTTGATCACGTCCATTGGCTCCGGTGAAAAAGGCTATCGCAACGGGCATGAAAATCAGGCGCGCTTTAACAGCCCCTATGGCATGGCGATTGACAGGCAGGGGAATATTTATGTGGCCGATACTTACAATCACAGTATTCGCAAGGTGACATTAACAGGACAGGTATCTACCCTTGCAGGCAACGGGGAGCGCGGCCTTGCGGACGGAATGGGTCGACAAGCGCGTTTTTCTCTACCGGGAGCGATTGCATATAGTGCCTCTGACAACGTCTTGTATGTGTCAGATTCTGAAAACCACCGCATTTGTAAAGTCTCCCTGAACGGAAAAGTCACCACCGTAGCAGGTGCGGGCGCCCCGGGGTTTCAGGACGGCTCCGGCACTCAGGCTCGTTTTCATTCGCCCCGCGGACTGGCCCTGGATAAACAGGGAAACATTTACGTGGCAGATGTGAACAATCACAGTATTC
>CAYFGW010000079.1:0-18181 GCA_964342365.1 uncultured Candidatus Sericytochromatia bacterium
CAATGTCTCCCTGGCGCAGGGGCTCAAAGACTTCACGGCTAATCTGGGGAATCAAATGTTCTACCGCCGGAGAGGCGTACAGGGTGTGAAGCACTTGTGCTAAAGTCTGGCGCAGGTGAAAAACGGTATTTTCTGGCAGGCGAAGCGGCCGTGACAGCACTTGATAATGCAGTAAAAATTGAGCCAGACTGTATCCCTGTTCCAGGACGTGTTCTTCTTGTACACTCAGTTGGTGGTATAAGTGGGCCCGGGTCACGTTGATTTCTGTGGCAAAGCGCAGTGAGAGATCTTCTAAAGAGTATAAATTGAGACTTTGTAACAAGGCTTTCACTTCCAGTTGTTCTAAAAGTTCGTCCACCATACTGTCCGCCAGAGCACTTAGTAGGTCAAAGACTCTGGGGTTGGTCAAAACGGTTTCTTTGAGAATTTTTTGGATCATTCGCACTTCAAATAAATCGGGTTCTAAGCCCAGATCGTGGAGAGAAAGCACGGGGATTTCCGTGTTCAGACGTTCCTGCCACCAGGCTTTGAGCCCGTCGGTGCGTTCGTGCAAAAATTCCGCCAGTTTATGATCTACCACCACATCCACCACGCGATTCACGTCCTGACGAATACCGCCGAAATTCACCAGCATGACTTCCAGAATGCCCTGACGCTGCACGTCTTTTAAGACGGCTTTGGCCATCCGCTCTTTGTTGCGAGCCGCCATGTCCAATACATAGCTGCTCAAAATATCTATCAGCGTATCGCTTTCCTGACGCACCACCTCCAGCAGCTGTCCCTGCCATAAATTACCCAGGGTTTGGCCACTGTCCAGCATATGAGACAATCCCCGTTGCAGCAGTTTGTGGATCTCCTCTTGTAAGGCATCACTCTGGATCCAGTCCAGCACATAGCGGACCAGACCTGCTTTAGAGATACTGTCTCCGGGTGCAAAGGTGGCCAGTTGTAAGTTTAAGTAGCGTTCCCAACGCTTAGACAGGGTGTGAATCCAATGCTGTACCTGTTCGGGACTTTGCAACTGGCTTTTCCCCTGGGTATAAATCACGCGCAGCAGACCATTGACAATATCCTGTAAACTGGCTACGCCCTCAGGGCCCAACTGATCCTCAAGGGCATAGGGCTGGCGTAAAACCTGATCTAAAAGGCGTTTGAGCAAGCGCTCTACAATATTCTGACTGTCTTTGAGCACCCGCTCCATTTCTCGCTGCAGCGCGTCCAGATCTTCGCCGGGCAAAGACACTTCCCGGGCTTCCTGCACCAGAGAGGTTGCCACGTCCTCGCGCAGCTGATGCAGCTGACTGAAGCCCATATCCAGCAAAAGAGGCGTGAGCAAATCATAGCTCTGGCGGGTGGTCTCCCGGAAGCGCTGATCCCAGGCGGCGTAATTGTTTTTGGACACCACGCTTTTCATGACGCGCTTCCACTGGTGATGGTAACGCTCTAAAATATCCACCATATTTTGCTTGGACAGGAGTTTCTGATCAATAAAGCGGGCCATGCTGTCTGCTAAGGCTTGTTTGTTCTTAATAAACACACCGGGGGTGAAGGGCCACTGCCAGCCGCTGGCGGGGGCCTTTTTGAGCAAGAGGCCGTGACGGGCGTAATGGGGCTTAAAGAGCATGCGAATGGCCAGCCAGTTGGTACCAATGCCGGTCAGGGCATAAATGAGCGGAAAGAAAAACAGGGCCGAGTAACCGCTGGAAAACTGTGCGACCTGGGGAATGCCGTTGCTCAAGCTCAAAATGCCGCCCACGGTAGCTCCCAGCACGGCGCCCAGCAGGGTGATGGGCTGTAACTCCTCTCCCATAAAATCTTCCATTTCCCGACGCATTTCGTCATCGGTAAAGCGGGCAAAACTTTCTTTCACCGCCTGATAAATACGGGTGTCTAAAAGGCGATGTTCTCGAATGAGCTCTACCATAAAACCCACCAGTACCTCACGGGCGGTGGCTGCTACCTCTTCTTGTTCTGTGAGTTTAAAAAACACGTTCACCAGCTGGTCATACAGGGCGGACATGTTTTCTTTTTCAAAAGTGTCTAAAAAATCGTCCAGCCGCTGTTCATACAGACGGCCCAGCGTGTTCCAGAGGGCGTCCTGTACACCCGGTGACATGAGCGATTGCAGCGTGCGATCTGACAGGATGCCGGGCAAATGTTCCCCCATTTTTTCTTTGAGCAGCGTTTGTAAACTGCTGGTGTTGAGCCATTGCAACAGCCGCTGTACCCAGGTTTCCATCTGTTCCTGATGGAGCCATTCGCCAAACAGCAGGTCCGCGTAACTGTCCCAAATATCCAAAACCACGTGGGTGAGCAATTCGGGTAATTGAGGCAGCAGACGCTGTTCCACCTGGGATTTAAGGTAAGGATAGAGTCCCTGTTTCCAGAGCGGTACCAAATGCAGCGAACGCAGCAGGGAAAAAGAATCCAGCTTGCGCTGTAGCAGTGGATCCAACAGAGAAACGTCCAGACGGGGAGCGTAGGCATTCACCAGGCGCAGCAAGGTACGGGTCAACGACGGATAGTCCAATACGTGGCGCTCTAAATACACAAACACTTCTCCAATAGAGGTGTTTTCCACGAAGCGGTAAATCATTTCAATCAACTCGGGGGTCGATTGATTGGCGATGTGCTCAATCTCTTCTAGGATGTTTTCCACGATTTTATAGCGGTTGGAAATCTGATCGTTAAAGAGGGTTGCGGTCATATGTTTGACCAGATTTTCACTGCGTAAATGTTCCTGAATGGCCTCTTGTACGAGGTCTTCAAGGGCATCGCGATTGGTTTCTGCCCAGTGCTGCAATCTTGAGAGTGCTCCGGGCAAATAGCGCTGAATCAGTTCTGCAATACGGGCTTCCAGGGTTTCGTTGAGCAGCACGCTCAGCGGCAGGTCCAGCTGTTTGAGCACCTGAACCCCGTGATGCAGGAGTTCTGAAAGGATTTGCTGTCCCTGTTGGGTATTGACAAAATCCAGCAGTCGCTCCATCAGTTGTTGGGCCGGTGCTGAGTCTGACAGGGCGCCCAGAATATCTGAGAGATTGCGCTCTCTGAGCTGATCTTCAAGATGAGATAAGAGATCTTCAAGCTCCAAATACCGGGCCAAATGCTCCAGGCGCTCAAAGAGGTGGGCCGCCAGCAGGGCCTGATCCGCTCCGGAGAGTACTTCTTGTAAAAGCTGTTGCACCAGATCCCGGGACACCAGATCTCTCAGCTTGAGTGCGCTCAGGGTTTCGTTGAGATTTTCTCCCAGGGACACATTGTGTTGTTCCAGGGTGTGCATCAGTCGGGCCCACAGCGCTGAAAAAATGGTGGACAGCTGGGCCTTGCTGATGACGTCTTGCACCTGCACCTGCCCAAATAGGGCGTTTAAACAGGCGGTGAGCACTTCGTCTCGGTGGGCCTTGAGAAAGCGTTTTAAATTGCTCAGGGTGCGGCTATAGCCTTTCAGTTCCGCCGGGGTATCGAACTGCTGAATTTGTTCCTTTAAATGCTCTGATAAAATGCGCTGAATTAAATGTTCAAAGGATTTTTTGAAGCCGGGTTTTTCAAATTCTGCCAGCAGTGTTTCCGGGGTAATGAGCTGTTCTTCCACCAGCTCACTCATGGACTTTTCCAGTTCGTCGCGGTTTTTTATAACACCGCCGCCACCAATGACGGGGTATTCTTTAAACAGCATGCGAATGGCGAGGGTGTTGGTGATGTATCCCACCGCCGCCCCCGTTGCAATATTAGTTCCCAGAAGTAGCCAGTCCACAGTTCACTTCCCTTTTGCTCATTTTAACCCCTCAGTTTAACAGGGGTACAACCCCTATGGTTTTGGGTGATTTACTCTGTATAATTGGTAGACATTCTTCAAGGAGCCCGGTATGACCGTAGAAAACACAGCCCCCAACTTCGTCCACGATATTATTGACGCCGATCTGGCGTCCGGCAAACACCACAAAATTATTACACGCTTTCCCCCTGAGCCCAGCGGTTATGCTCACCTGGGCCATGTGAAGGCGATTACCCTGAATTTTGGTGCTGCCAAAAAATACGGCGGGCAGTGCCACCTGCGTTTTGATGACACCAATCCCGCCAAAGAAGAACCCGAATACGTAGAGGCCATGAAGCGGGACATTGAATGGCTGGGCTATACGTGGGGAGAGAATTTGTTTTTTGCCTCTGACTACTTTCCACAGCTTTACGAGGCCGCTGTGCAACTGGTGAAAAACGGTGATGCCTACGTGGACAGTCTGAGTGCTGAAGACATCCGGGAGTATCGCGGAACCCTTAAAGAGCCGGGTAAAAACAGTCCTTACCGGGATCGCAGCGTGGAAGAAAACCTGCAGCTTTTAAAAGGTATGAAAAACGGTGAGTATGACGAAGGCAGTCATATTCTGCGGGCCAAAATTGACATGAGTCATCCCAATATTAATATGCGGGACCCCGCCATTTACCGCATTCGCAAGGCTACTCACGGTCGCACAGGAGATACCTGGAGTATTTACCCCATGTATGACTTTGCCCACTGTGTATCAGACGCCATTGAAAATATTACACACTCTCTGTGCTCGCTGGAATTTGAGGATCATCGGCCTCTTTATGACTGGTTTTTAGAAAAACTGGACTGGCCTAAACCCCGTCCTCGCCAGTATGAATTTGCCCGTCTGAATTTGCCGGGTACGGTGACCAGTAAGCGTCATCTGCGCAGTTTAATTGAAGCCGGTAAAATCAGTGGGTGGGACGATCCCCGCTTGCCCACCATTTCCGGTCTGCGTCGTCGAGGACTCACGCCACAGGCGCTGCAAAACTTTTGTGAGCGCATTGGGGTTTCCAAGCGCAACAGCGAAGTGGAACCCGCCTTTTTAGATTTTTGCGTGCGCGAAGATCTCAATAAGGTGGCCCAGCGCCGCATGGCGGTGCTCAATCCCCTGAAACTGGTGATTACCAATTACCCCGCAGACAAAGAGGAAATGTTGCCTGCGGAAAATAATCCCGAAGACGAAAACGCCGGGGAAAGAGAAATGCCTTTTTGTAACGAGGTGTGGGTAGAGCGCGATGACTACATGGACGATGCGCCCAAAAAGTTTTTCCGTCTCTCCGAAGGGCGTACCGTCCGTCTCAAGCATGCTTATTATGTGACCTGTAACGAAGTCATTCGAGACGACAAGGGTGAAGTTATTGAGCTTCGGGGGACTTATGATCCGGACAGTCGTGGTGGCTGGAATCCTGATGGTCCCAAGGTCAAGGGTACCTTGCACTGGGTATCGGCCCGTCATGCCAAAACTGCTGAAGTGCGCACCTACGGTAACCTACTATCCGAAGACAGCGATCCTGAGTTGTCTTATGTGGAGCGCTTTAACGAAAATTCGCTGGTGGTGAGTGAGGCGTTGATTGAGCCTGCTCTGGCCGAAGCGCAGCCCGGAGAGCATTTTCAGTTTCTGCGCAAGGGCTATTACACCATGGACCCAGACTCCACAGAGGGCAAGCCCGTGTTCAATCTGACCGTGGGCCTGGTGGATACCTGGGCCAAGAAAATGAAGAATCAGGCCAAAAAGTAGTCAAGCTCCTGCCGGAGTTTCTGATATCTCTGTAGAAGATAGACACGCTGATGCTCTGGCTGACAGACCCAGTCCAACAGGGGAAAGGTTTTTGCCTTTCCTCTTTTCCATGTTTGATGCTCATAGCGTAGGCTAAAGTCATCGTAGTCTGTGGGCGTGCGCCCCGCCTGTGGAGAAGCCAGCCAGTTTTCTATGCGATCCAGAGCAAATGCAAAGGATCGGGTGTCCAGGGGCAGAGCATAGGTTCTGTGCACATCCACCACAAACTGCATGCCGCGTATGACGTCATACGCGTAAAAAAGCGGGAATCCCGGTATGAGCCAGTTCGGGTCGGCGATTGTATTTTTACTCAGTGATTTACAAAATTCGCGCTGTTGTAAATAGTCAGCACCGTTCAGCAAAATTGTCCGGAGGCGCTGCGATGAAAGATTTTCGGGTTTGAGTAAAAGCAGAGCTTCATACATGGGCAAAGAAGAAGTCACTGAGCTGCGGGGAGTTGTGCGTAGATAAGCCTGTTCATCACAGTTATAACCCCCATCGGGCAAAAGATAATCTTCAAACCATGAGTTTGTCCAGGGTAAGGTGTGAAAAGGATCAATGCCGGTTTTTATGCTGAGTTTGAGTACTGAGCCCAGCGCGCAAAAGCAGAGAATATCCCGATAAGGATCGCAGTTTTCGGGCAGTTCTGCTTCTCTCAGGGGGAAAAATGGCAAATACTTTTGCTGCATATGGTTCAGTAAAGTCTTTACATGGGACTCTGGTACAGGGATGCCCATTTCTGTCAGAAGCAACATTTGCCACCAGGGGCCGTCCCATTTGGGCCAGTAAGGATCTGTCAAATCCTGTAGCGAATCTTGTAAGTCTTTAAGGGTGCTCTCACGCAATGTTTTGGGGGGACTAAGCATGAGTGTACTTTAACACGCTGCGTGATTTTAATCACGCCAGCGGTGAGGTGGCGCGGCTTTTTTAATGAATTTTGATTTGCTAATATAGGGGTATTATTACCCAGGGAGTCACGCTTTTGTCTTACTTACTATCTTCATATGCACGGCAGCAACTTCAGCAATGGTTTGAACAGGAACACTGGGACAATACCCGTTGGCAGGCGTTTCTCGAAGAAAAATCTGGTGATCTTTTAACGCTGACAGGCAGACTGTATGCCGTAGATCACGAAGCGCAACAGCTTGTGATTAAAGATTTGGGCACAGATAAAGAGATTCGTCGCCATGATCTTAAAAAGGGTTTTGCCGCAAACGCTCCGGAGAATCCCGTTTTTTCTCGCTGGGCAGACACGGCTTTCCAAATTCAGTCTGATGGCGCTTTGGGAGAACATCATGACCTGACCGCCCAGGATCCGGGATTGCTCATTCAGGAAGAAAGCACGTATCTTTATCCACAGCGAGCTGTGCAGAATCAGCGGGGAACGACCCATGAAGTCCTCAGTCCCTTTGTTTCTGGGTCAGATTACGATGCTTATGATCTGGTGTGTACCGAAGATCGACAGCACTTGCTGGTGGTGCATCGCTGGGTGGGGAAGGTTTCGGTGTTTAATCTACCCGACGGCAAATTGAGTGGAATGTTTAAGGTACGAGGAAAGGGCTCTCGACGCACGATCAATATAGACCCTCGTAAGGTGGGGCAGCGTGTGTACATGACTGACAATCAGACGGCTCAGCTTCATGTGCTGGATCTGGAAAAAAGAGAGTTGGAAAGTTTTTTTCTGGATTATGGCACCCTTGGCAATATGCGTTTAAGTCCGGATCAAAGCCACCTTTATGTGGAAACCCTGGAAAAAACGCCTGGATTACTTTATCTGGATCGTCAGGATTTGTCTGTGGTTAAATCCCTGAAACTCAAGGGAGATTCTCTCTGTATTTACGATCAGCGACCGCTGGATCACATGGTGTATACACCGGACCGCAGCCATTTATTATTTGTCACCTTTTTAAATGAACCCTGTCGTTTTACGCCTGTGGTGAATGTGATAGAGACGGAGCGGGTGCGTACGGTGCGGCGCTATGCCATTAAAACGGGGGGACGACCTTATGCATATCTTCTGGAAGACCCCTACCCTGTTGCTTATGACCATGACCATATTCTGGAAGATTTTGTGAAGCAATATCCTCAGTTTGTGATTCCGCAAGCCGGAGTTCCGCTTTCATCGGTGACCGCTCCTCCCATTCAGTTGCCTGATTCCGCTGAAGCTGTGTTGGTAGATATGGCAGTGGATATAGCGCAGGAACAGCAGTCCGAAGCGCTGGAGGTATCAGAGCGCCAGGAATTGCGAGAACAGGCCGTGGTGGCTCGTCAGGAATTGGAGGTGAAGCCCGATACGCAACTGACCGGCTTGCCTCAGCATACCCCCCGAAAACTAAAAAGAAATCAGCTTTTTCAGGCCATGAAGGAGAGCCCCAAACACCAGGGGCCTTTGTATCAACCCCGTGAAATATGTGCCCTTTGCGGCGCTAAAATGATCAAAGAACAGTGTATAAGCTGTGGGGGGCCCGCCCCGACGCCGCGGGTCGACGATCAGAAACGTTTTGCCCCCGAACGTCTGGAACAAAAATTATCGCAGGCCCAGACCGTGGCGCTGTTGCGTAAAGTGAGCTTTCTTAAAGAGGCTGAACTCAGTCTACTGCAACGGCTTGAGCGAGAACTGGTGCCTTATCGCCTGCGGGCGGGTGAGCAACTCATTGAAGAGAAAACCCTGGCTTCATGCCTGTATTTTGTGGTGGAAGGACAGTTGGAAGTCTATCGCGAGCAGGACAAGGTGGTCATTGCCACGCTCACCGAGGGAGATGTGGTGGGAGAAATGGCGCTGGTGAGTTCTTCGTTACGTTCTGCTTCTGTGCGCACCCGGGAGCCCTCTCGTCTGCTGCGCCTGGAACGCGCCGCCTTTTTGAACGTGATTCAGCGCTACCCGGTCTTTTCCCGAGAGCTTAAACGTCTGGCCTATCGCCGCCAGGCCACTTCAGAGAAATTCAAAACCCACCTTCAGATGGAGCAAATTCAGCAGGCTAAGGCCCGTCTGGTGATGGCACATCTTAAAAAGCAGGAACCTCTGTCTCATGCTCCCCGACGTTTTTTTGAAGAATTAACACAATGCGTACAGTCCGTGCTGTTGACCAGCGGACGTCAGCTGTTTGCGCAGGGAGATGCTGCCACCTCTCTCTTTTTTATTGAAAGAGGGGAAGTCGAGGTGGAAATCAACGGGCGTTCCCGCGCTATTTTAAATGAGGGGACGTTGGTGGGCGAAATGTCTTTTTTCTTACACCAGAACCGATCTGCCACCGTAAAAGCACGTTCGCTTTCTCGTTTTCTGGAGCTGAGCTATCGGGACTTTGAAAACGTTTTGAAGCATTATCCAGACGTGCAAGAAAAACTCAGTCAGCTGGCTGCAGGTCGTCTGGGAAATAACGACAAAGCCTGGGCCAAAGATCAGGCACTTCCTCCCTTGCCACCCCTCGTTACGTTGACAGGCGCCTTACCCAAAAACGCCGGGTTGTATTTTGTGCATCCGAACCACGCTGAAGTTCTGGGGCTTCAAATCAATCAGTGGGTGCGCGCCCGACACGAGGTAGGTACGGCAAAGCTTTTTGAAGCACGTCGCATGCAGGATACGCAGGCCACCAAACTGGTGGCTGATACGGGAAATCATCGTATTTTACGTTGGCAACCGGAAACGGGGCTGTCTACCCTGGCGTTACCTGAAGATCTACAGCTTAATCTGCCCATGTCAGCCTGTTTACAGGATCAAACGGTGGTGATCGCGGATACCGGGAATCAGCGCATTGTGCACGCGCAATGGGGAGACACTCCCCAACATATCAGAGAATACACCACAGAAATCATTGCTCCTGTACATGTGAGCATGACACCCGAAGGGCATATTTTATACGCAGATAAAGCCACTCACCAGGTGATAGAAATGACCCTTGATGAAGAAATCGTCTGGGAGTACGGGGAAGCCATGTGGGCCGGTCGCGAAGCCCATCAGCTGGCCACACCTCATTTTGCTTTGCGCCTGGACAAGGGACTGACTTTGATTGCCGACACCCACAATCATCGGGTGATCTGGGTGAATCAGGCGGGTGAAATTGTGCAAGAGGCAACCGGAACCTCAGAACATCCTTTAGAACAGCCCTATCACTGTGAAGCCACTGTGGATGGAAACTGGTGGGTCTGGACGCTGACAGGAAAGCTGTTCTGTCTGAATGCTGAAGGAACGACCCTCTGGGCAGGACAACTGTAATGCACATTTTTTATCTGCTCCGTCATGCGCAAAGTCAACCCTCGGATTTGCCCGACCCCGAGTGGCCCCTCAGTGAACTCGGCAGGCAGCAGGCGCAAGCCTTAATTCCCGCCTTACAACGGCTGAAACTTACCCATTTGTTTTCCAGTCCCTATCCGCGGGCTGTGGATACGCTAGCCCCCTTTGCGAAAGCTGCGGGCATAGAAATTAAGCTAGATGAGCGCTTGCGCGAGCGAAAGCTTTCAACGCAGCTGCTGGACAACTTGCAAGAGCTACTGGAAAAATCCTGGCGAGACTTTGATTTTGCCCTGCCCGGCGCGGAATCGAGTCGGCAGTGTCAGGCCAGAATGGTGGAATGCATTGAAGAACACCGACTCGCCCATGCTGATGGTACCTGTCTGTTTGCGGGGCACGGTAATGCCATTGCGCTGTATCTGAACCATATAGATCCCGAGGTGAACTTTGCCCGGTGGCAGGCCCTCAAAAATCCCGATCTGATTGTGGTGAATCTGAAGAAAAAAATGTATCGCAGTATTTCAGTTTAAGGGAGAACGTCTGAGATCCAGAAGCGGCAGCCTTTTTTACCGTAGTCCCGCAGTGAAAAAGTCAGGGTAATGGCTTTACCGTTCCACTGCTGCGCAGAAACAAACGCCCAATTTTTATAGCTCACGGGATCTGTGAGCTCAAAATCAGAGGAATCATCTATGGCATATTGTGCTTTCAGGACATCGAGTTCTTCCGGTGACAGGTTTTTATAACGGCGACTTGGGTAGCGGTGATCCAGGGTGAGGGTGAAAGCTGCATCACCTGAGACCGCCAGCTTCTTTAAAAACCGTTGGGTGCTCCGCTTGACGCCATCATTGATGTCGCATAAATTCAGCACCTGCCATCGCAGGGCCAGAATGCCTTTGTCGGTAAACCAGTAATTCCTGGAGATCCAGTTACTGCGAATGAGGCCCTCAGGCGTCTGGTAATGTACCGTGGCGTTGCCCCAGGTGCGATGGCGATTTTTTTTAAAGTGTTGAATATACGCGGGGGTTGCGTATTCCAAAGCTTTTGGTGGATTTGCAAAAGCGCCTCTGAGTGCTTCAGGGGTATAGCGTTTTTTAAGGGATGTTGACATCATTTCTGTCAGAGGTGGAGCGGTTGAATCTCCGTTGAGCGTGCGCCAGAAGGCCGGGGCCGCTGCTTCCAAATGACTGAGTGGGTGCTGACGAGCGTAAACCCACAGCCCGATAAGTGTCAGAAGAACCGGGATGGATACTAAAAAAGGCAGCACCACCCACAGGGGAGCTTTTTGATCAGGTTGTACGCTTTTTTTTACAATGCGTCTTTTCATGATATGCGTTCCGGTGTTGATAAACCATAAAGACGATGCTGAAGCATGTAGGTAGCCACTTCGGGCGTGACCCAGTTTTGCCAATGCTCTTGTTCTTGCTCACAGGCAAGACGTACCGCAGAAGAAGAAATGTTCAGAGCTGAAGGAATGGGATGAATTTGCGTATCGTATTGCAGCTGAAGGCGCTGTGAGCCTTTCAGGGAGGCATTGCCATAAGAGCTCTGGGGGCGCTGTACTACATAGAGATGGGTGCGGTAGGCAAATAATTGTTTCAGGGCGGTTTCAATGCCGTCAGGATAGTATTTTTCCATAAAGACGCGCAAATAAAGATCTGTGCCGCACACAAAGTCTACCTGTCGGGCTTTAGCTTTCACGCGCAAGAGTTCGCGGGTGGCCAGCAGGGTGGGGGTTTGCGTCAGCACCACCAACGCCGGTTGCATGGCCAGTATGTTTAAACGGTGTAGCAGATCGGTGGTTTCTGCATGGCCCTTGTCGGCATTATGCAGGGACAGCTCAAAAACGGGCACAGCACCCGGCTGCAGCTCTCCCGCGAGCTTGAGCGCCTGCTGATGGGCCAGGGTCATGGGATTAAAAGATCCTTTTTCCACCTGCAGGTGTTCGTAGCGCAGGGTTGAGAGATAGCGTCTGGCGTGACCTGAAGAAAATACAATCAGCGAGGTCCAGCCCGTTTGTAAAAGGGTAATATGTCTGTGCAAGTGGTCGTTCAGAGATTCGTCTTTGACCCGCCACACGTCGATTTCCAGCAGCGATTGAAGTTCGGGGGTCATATGCTCAGGGGACAGGGTTTGCTGGGTGAGTAAATAGAGGAGTTCAATGCCCAGTAACCCCAGCGCCATTTGTTGTTCCAGCCGATCTTGTGCTTTGAGTCGCACGTGAAGGGTGTGCTGCTGTTGTTGAAAACAAAGGGAAATCCAGGCGTGGTGATCCCGCTGGGGGGGCTCATTCAGAGTTTTGAGTCCTCCACTCATGGCCAGGGCAAAGCAGCATTCTCGACCCGTGGGTTCATGGTACTGCAGGTAACTGGCCCAGTAATTGACCCGCTCAGCGGACAGGGAACGGCTTTTTGGGACATTGGGGTAGGCCTGACTCTGAGCTTCGTAAGCATAACGGGTGTGAGAGGCGTCCAGGGTGGCGCTGGCCCCCGCCTGGGTTTGCAAAAGACTTTGTACCCAGCTGCCGGTTCCCGCTTCTTCCAATTGACCGTGCCACGGAGAAGCATGAATGTGGCGGATTTTTTCTTGCCAGGATACGGCGAGGTCAAAGTGAAAAAAGGTATGATTTTGCATAACTCAATTCTAACAAAGGAATTCTTATGAATAAGGAGTAGGGTGATGGAGCTTATAGAATGTATTCCTAATTTGAGCGAAGGCCGTAATCATCAGGCTCTTGACTTGCTCTGGCAGCATTTACAACAGGTATCGGGGCTGTACGCTCTGGATCAACACCGGGATCCCGATCATCATCGTACGGTGCTGACCCTGGCCGGAGATGCACAGGCGATTGAGAACGCAGCTCATCTGTTGTTTGAGTGGAGCCTGACCCATATCGATGTTTCCCGGCATGAGGGAGTGCATCCACGATTGGGGGCGGTGGACGTGTTTCCTCTGGTACCGCTCCGGGGAATATCTGTGGAAGAAGCGGTGCGTTTTTCTCATCAACTGGTCCAGAGCATCGAAGCCCGCTGGAACGTGCCATGTTTGCGGTACGAAAAAAGTGCGCCTGAGGGCCGGGAGCATCGTTTGCCGTTGCTGCGAAAGGCCTGGCGCACCGCACCACCTTCTCACAAGCATCCACAGCTGGGTGGGTGCGTGCTCGGGGTCAGAGACCCTCTGGTGGCCTGGAACGTCTGGCTCCACAGCACGAATGTATCTATTGCCCGGAACATCGCGCAAAAGTTAAGAGAGGTTAACGGTGGCTTTAAGGGATTGCGCACCCTGGGGTTAACGTTACCCGTCCTGCAAAAAACACAGGTGTCCATGAATCTGGTTGAACACAAGGCCAGTGACTTACGGACTATTTTTCAGCAGATTGAGGCAGAAGCAGAGGCTCACGGGGTGAGGGTTTCCCATACGGAATTTGTGGGCCTGGTGCCGGAATCACTGTTTGAGCACTTTCCGCCTACGGATATCAGGTCGACCCATTCCACACCAGAGGCGTTGGCTGCCGCTCATGGCCTGAATACGGTGCTTTCACGGATCACAGGCAAAGAAATTACGGATTTATTTGTCTAGATCACACGCGTACTCAGGCAAGGTGTGGTATGATATGTCAGTAGTAAAAATAGAATACATTTAAACTCAACTTAAACTTAATATATACAAAATAGACCGAAAGGAAACTACATCGTCATGGAAAGTACTTTAGCAATGTCTGCAATCGCAGCGGGTCTTGCAGTAGGCTTAGCTGGTATCGGATCTGCTATCGGCATGGGCATCGCAAGTGGTAAAGCATTCGAAGGAATCGCTCGCCAACCCGACGCGGAACCCTCTATCGCACGTAACATGCTCCTGGCCCTCGCCTTTATGGAAGCCGTTGCGATCTATGGTCTCGTTGTTGCCCTGATTCTGACCGTAGCAAATCCTTTTAGAGGGTAATCTCCCCTTACAAGGCTTTTACATAAGATTTTTAAATATTCCTTCCAGTATAGTTCTGGGAGGAATATTTTTTGTGTCAAACACCCTGGGTGAATAAAAAACGCCACAACGGGGTACAATACAGTTAGAGTAAAATCAACAGAGGACTAAATCAAATGGTATCCACCAGCGGCATTTCTACCGGCGCCCAACTCAACGTATCCGGAACTCAGGCACAAGCGCGAGGGGTGCAGCCGGTAGAAAAGCAGTTTACCGAAGCTGAGCTAGACATGCTCAAAAACAACATAAACAGTAATTCTCAACTCACTGATGAGAATAAGGCGCTTTTGACGGGCTTAATTGATAAAATCAACGATTATCCCCAAAGTGCAGACGGTAATTTGGATTCAACACAACAGGCTGAGGTGATGCAGTTTGTTCAACAATCCAATGCGTCAGAAGAAATGAAAGGCATTGTGTCAAAAGCTCTGAAAGTCGAGCTGGGTTCTCAGACTGAAGATACAAACACCGTTGATCAAGCTACTCCCTCATCTCGCCCCAAAGCCTCTTCTCAAAAAGCTTCTGAAAACGTAAATTTTACGCCCCCCAAGAAAAAGACCTTGTTTCAGCGTTTGTTTAAAGTTGTTGATGATGCCATGAATTCGGTCAGCAAAGCTTTTGGCCTGGACTACAGCAAAACAAAAAAGCATTCTTCTGCAGATATGCCGCCGGTGGCGCGAAAGTTTCCACAGCCTACGGCTCCTTCACAAGAGGTTGAGCCTCCTACGCAACCGCAAGCCAATTCACAAGAAGTGGATACCGAAGTGGCCAGTCAGGACGCTCAACAGGGCGAAACATCTTCACCAGAAGAAACGGTCGTGGTCCCTACAACGCTGAGACCGTCTCCCGATGGAGCCCGGGAAACCGAAGAAAATCCCTAGGGGCGAAGCAAACTCACGGCCCGTTCGTAGCGCTCGGGCTGATAGCGAACGCTGTTTTCCCACAGAGCCCTAAGCCCCACATGAATGGTATAGCAACGCAGCCGATTTTCGAGATTTTGCATCTTGAATCCTGCGGCGGTATAGGCACTGAGTAAAAGGTTTTTCATGGTGCTTTGCTTTTTGGCGGGGCAATAAAACAAAAACGTGGCCACGTCATACAAAAAATCACCGGTGTTCAGGGTCTCCCAGTCAATAAAACCGGACACTTTGCCCCCGTCAATCATAATATTGTCTGGCTTAATATCTCCGTGAATCCAGTGAGTTGAAGGGCTGTCAGCAGCCAATGTGTGCATTTCTGCCCGGAGGGCTTCAAAAAAAGCCACATCAAGCAATTCACCCCGATGCTCTGCGGTGTCATATCCCCAGGCCTGTGCGAGAAAATTCACCCAGTTTGGTTGATGCTTCTCAGGAACAGGGGCTTGATGAAGTCCCTGTAAATCCTGAATGAAATCTGGCACATCAAAGGGTTCACCGTAGTTAAAGGTGTCTGTGAGCTTATGGCCCGCGCAGCGCTGCTGAATACTCCAGTACACGATGCTACCCTCAGGACTCTGTTTGTCAGTGCCCTGTTTGATCACTGCGGGAATGGGGCAATGTCCTGCCAGATACCCATAAGCAATGGCGCCTCTGTGTACGTGTTGTGGTGCTTTAGCAATACGCAACACGTAGGGTTGCCCTTCGCTCACAAAGCAAAAGACGCGGGTAAATAAACCCATGGCCAGAAACCCCAGTTCCCGGGGGCCAGGCATTAAACCTTCCAGAAATTCCTGGGTGGCACCAAAGTCTGAAAACCTATCCACGAGAGGGTGCCACAGAACGCCGAATTTCCAGGCCAATGAGTGTGAGTAATCCCACCCACAAAATCCAGTCCCCGAAACGGGTGTACAGCGTGAGCGGCTGATTTTTGAGGGCTGCCCGGGGAACACCACGGGTCAGCGCCGTGCGATCCATGGGAAGACTCTGATTCAAAATGCGTCCGTAAGGATCAATAAAGGCTGAAATGCCCGTATTGCCAGATCGGGCCAGATACCGCTGATTTTCCAAACTGCGCAACACCGCGTGTCCTAAGTGCTGATAAAGGGCTATGGCGTCTCTGTACCAGCCGTCATTGGTAATGACCGCCAGCAGTTCAGCACCAGAACGCACTGAGGACCTGGCTACTTCTGGATAAACGGATTCAAAACAGATCAGCGTGCCTACCTGAGCAAAAGGCGTTTGAAACAGTGCTGCATCCTGTCCTGCTGCAGTATCATGGTTCATGGGATTGAGCTGCTGAATCAATGCACCCAGACCGGGAATGCCTTCTAAGAACTGACGGTAAGGAAAAAACTCACCAAAAGGTACCAGCTGCCGCTTGTAATACCATTGACTCAGTTCTCCCTGCGGGGAAAAGAGGGCTGCGGCGTTGTAGACAGGGCTTTCGCGGCTTTCCTGATCAAAGGTGCCGGAAATAAAGTAGCCGCCGCTGTCGCGAGCAATTTTGCCAAAAGCCTCCCGGTAGACATCCACACGACGCAGGCTCAAAGGCAGAGCCGATTCAGGCCAGATCAGCAGATCAATTCTGTCTTCGGGGGTCTGCTTCAAAATATTGCGGCTTTCCTTCTGGTAAATGCCGAAAATGCCGGACATTTGTTCCCAATAATTATCGGCGGTCCACTTTTGTCCCTGGGGTATATTGCCCTGTGCCACGGCGATTTGCACATCGTCTGTTGCGGGAGCTGGGACGGGATGATATTTTAAGCGAGCTGAGCCATAAGCCAGGAGTATACCGATGGTGCTTACCACCGCGAGGCCTGAGCGAAAACCGGGATAATGCCAGTAATTTTTCGGGTTTTGATCCGGACCAAAGGAGAGAACAAAACGTGCCAGGGCCGCGTTAAAAGCAATAATGAGTGCGCCAATGATCAGCTGTCCCGTGTGGGGTACAATTTGCAGCAGCCACAAATTACGATACTGAGACACTGCCAGTCGCGCCCAGGGCAAAGACATTTGCCCCATGGCCTGTAAGGATTCCATGCCCATCCACAAAATGGCCGGGTAAAGCACCCGACGCACTCCTGTGGGCTTCAGGGCCCCCAGTACGGCGCCAAAGAGACCCAGCCACAGAGATACAAAAAGAGAAATGCCAAAGATACCGCCATATACAATCAGCAAACTAATAGAAGGAGTGACCCCCGGCAGCCAGGTGAGCGGGTGCAGTTCTTTTAGCCAGTGAATAACGCCGATATAAAAGCCCATGCCGAAAAGCCAGCTGAAAAGAGCAAAGCATTTGGCCTGTGACCATCGGCTGACGGCCTGTGCCTGAAGCAGGTCCTGCTGGCGAAAGAGCACATACAGCCAGGGCACAAAGCTGACCCACACCAGCCAGGCGGTGGAGTGGGTAGAAAAGGCCAGTGCGCTCAATAGACCGGAGCCGATGCAGAGCAACACCTGCCGCAAATGAAAGGGGTTCACTTAAACAAATGCCCGTATTTTTTATTCACAAAGGGCGCAATTTTTTGCGCGTCATCCTGTGTTTTTACAGGCAAAAAACGTTGGTCTCGTTCAATACGCACACACTGAATGGTGAGATCGCGGCTGAGATCCCCTGCCAGACGTTCAAACTGTAATACAGTTTCGCCCTCCACCTGTTTTTTCACCACGTACCAGGGCAGTGAAAAGTCCTGCAATAGCGCGTCGGCGGAAAAAATATACGAGGCGGTATTAAACACATCAATGCTGTCCTGATCAAAGCCGTCACGAAACAAAAAGCCTTCCACCAGTTGCAAGCGACCGTTAACCTCGGCGGGTGCCCCTCCTTTATCACCGGGGTCTTTGTCCGCCACTTCAATGGTCATTTGTTTTTTGCTCTCGATGTGCTGCCCCAGAATGGCGGGATCAAAGCTTGCACCCAGGTTGTCTATGTTCGAAAACAGCAGGTATTTACCGTTGTTCTTAATAAACTTTTGCAACAACTGACTTTCGCGAAAGGCAAAGGGGAAGTCGCCGTGACCGGAGGTGGCGCAGTCCAGGACACCGTCCACTTTGCGCACCACACCTTCGGGGCTGATGCGGGGCAGTTTGAACTGCTGGAACACGTGAATCTGGTCGGCGTAGCCAAAGTAATTGTTTTCAGTCAAAAATTGCAAAATAGGCTCATGAGTGTGAAACGAAGTCATCAGGTAGAGAGGAATTCCTGCTCCGCAGAGCATGCGCACCTTGAGCTCTAAAAAGGTTTTGTCTTCCAAAATAGGAAACAGGGCCTTGGGCTCAGGATACTGAAAGCGTGTGGCCATGCCTCCGGCGAGCACTACGGCGGCCACTTCTTCCTGTTCTACCGCCAGACGGCCCACCTGTTTTAAGTGGTTGTATTCGCCGTGCGCCAGTTGAGACAGGTCCAGAATTTCGTTAGGGCGAGGTGGGGTCACGTTGGCCTGAATGCGAATCTGGTCGGGGCTGAGTTCCCCCGCCTG
>CAYFGW010000080.1:0-18046 GCA_964342365.1 uncultured Candidatus Sericytochromatia bacterium
TCGCGATCTGGACGTTAAAGAAAAAGAGTTGGTCAAAAAAACCGGGGTCAAAGCCTTTACCATGACCGACATTGACGAACTGGGTATGCCCACCGTAATTCGTCAGGCCATTGAAGTGGCGGGAAGCGATACGGCAGGCATTCATTTGTCTTTTGATTTTGACGGACTCGACCCGGACATTGCTCCCGGAGTGGGAACGCCCGTAAAGGGAGGTATCCGCTACCGTGAAGCCCATTTGCTCATGGAGAAAATCGCTCTCACCGGCCGCATGATTGGCCTGGAGATGGTGGAACTCAACCCCATTTTAGATCTGCGCAATAAAACCGCTGAACTGGGTGTGGAATTAATTCAGTCCGCCTTTGGCAAACGGATTTTATAATTTCACAGAAATAAAGCCTTTTGCGGCGAAAAATAAGACGAACGAGCGCGCCTTGACTTAAGGCGCGCTTTTTTGTTAAATGGAAGCATCAACACTAAAGCGAGATTATAATGGGCTCCATCAAAAGCAATAGCACGAATCCTGTCCCTATGAACACCTCTGGCCAGAACACAGTCCGAGAAACGACACCCAAAAACGAGGTGTCTAACCGCTCCCGATCTATCAGTGCGCCGCCCTCTGTCCCTAACGAAAAAGCCTTTAAAAAAAGCAGTTCTGAAACCCTGAACAACTCTCAGATTCAGGAAGAGTTGAATAAAAGCATTGACAATACGTCTTCAGAGAAAATGCAGGAAAACCTCAAAAGAGTACCTGAAATTTCCGCCCTCAGAGACATGAAAGCGCAAATCGTGACCCGGGATACCGCGGGTAAACTGGAAAACCTTGATGAAAGCCTGCGTCAGAAAGTGCTCAATCCACTCCAGCAAGAGCATCAGCGGTTACAGATCGAAACCGGCGATGACGGCATAGAGCAAGATCTGAGTTCTGCTTTTCAGGATCTTAAACCTGAAAACAAAGTCTCTCAATTTATGCTGTTATTTAAAGACGTCAGCGATAAAATGGACAAGACGCTGATGAAAGATAAATACCTGCAACGGGCCAAAACACAGGCCACACAAATTATGGGTTCCAGCGTGACTCACGTCAACGATCAAACCCTGAATATGCAGGATTTAAAACAAATACTCAGCACCCACTCTGAAGCTAACATCAATGATTACCTGGCAAAGGGCATGGGACTGCTTAAAGACAAATATCAAAATGCCACCTACGCAGAGCTTTCTGAAGCCAAACAGCAACTGGTAGATCACATTCGAGACGGCCTTCTGGAAGGCTTTGAACAAAACAGCGTCATCGGAGAACAAACGCAGAAAGTGAATCAAAAGCTGTCTGAGATTTTTCAGGTGCCCAACGGCTCCGAGGCGGTAGGCTTTTTATTGCGTGATAGAAACGAAAACATGGTGCATCTGGTAGAAGAACTGGGGCTGGTAAGTCAGGAGGATTTAGAACTAATCAAAGACAACGTCAATGTTTTCGAATCTCAACTGCTGGAACAATTGCCGGAAAGCACACAGCGTATTCTTCAGAGCACCACCACACGTCTAGAACAACTTACGGAGCAGCACACCGGCCACGTGACTGAAAATACGGTCACCCTGACAGATAAACACGATCAGGAACATCAGGCCCCGGAGTCTTTTAGCCTAAATGGAAAAACCTATGAAGCCACAAGTTTCCTGGGACAGGGGGGATTTGGAAAGGTTTTTACTTATACAAATACCAATACCCCGGAAGATCAGCTGGTTATTAAAGAGATGTTGGGCACAGATCAACTGAGCCGCAATGATATTGCACAGGAAATTCGCGCCCATTCACACCTGATGGGAAAAAATGGAGAGGGTAGCCCGCACATTATCAACCTGAAAGGCGTAATGAAAAACGATGACGGCAAGATGTTTATGGTGATGGACAAAGCCGTGGGAGACTTGGAAAGTGGCATTCAGAAAATTCACAATCCAGAAATGAATTCCTTAAACGAACGCCAACGGAATTTGCTGGCCCGTTTTGTGGGGCGCTCTGCTCTGGAATCACTGCGATATGTGCAAAGAGACATGAATACCCAGCATATGGACATCAAACCAGAAAACATGCTCATTGGTGAAGACGGGCGCATGATGGTGGCAGACTTTGGTTCTAGTGTTACGCACCACGACACCTGGGACATGAAACGAGAAATAGATGGTGAAAAAGCAGGAGTCACACCAGGATTCTCGTCTCCCGAATCTTTTGGAGGCAATGCTCAGGTCAATCAGAAGTACGATACCTGGAGTATTGGTGTCATGATGCATAACATCATGGGCAAAGAATTTAGCGTTACCGAAGGGTTTGAATTTATCAGAGAAGGTATCACACAATTCGGGGAAGACGACACAAATCGGGTTAGAAATACCACGGAAGACCATTTAAATTTGGATGGTTTTGACAATCTGGTGAATGCTCTCAATCATCCTGATCCCAATCAACGCCCCACGTTGAGTGCGGTGTTAGAGCACAGCTACTTTCAAGATCCTGAGTTAAATAAACCCGAACTTCAGCAGTTGTGGAAAGCCTTGCTGGGCGGAAATAACGAAGAAGTGGAGCGGCTCAAAACCCTGGTTTAACCTTCGGTTAGATACCACAATTCCCCGGCTGGACCCCATAAATACATCACGCGCCCCCAGGCTTCGTCTTTGGGGGGCGTGAATCTGAGCTTAAGGTCTTCTTCTTGTCCTTTAAGCCGGGTGAGGGTTTCAAAAGCGGCATCCAAATTTTTAACCGTGAGTTGCAGCATCAGGTTTTTCGCCAGGCCCGGCTCGAAAAAATCCTGAAGCAAAAACGAAACATCTCCCTGACGCATCTGACTCAATTTGCCCGTATCAAAGACTTTTTTGAATCCCAGCAACTCATAAAAGCGCTGGGATTCCGCATAATTTTTACTGGGCACAAAAACATCGAGACTCACAGGCTCAAGCATGGCATTCTCCTCACGGCTTTTCTACATTTTTGATATTAAAAAAACGAGGCTCAAAAAACCTCGTCTTTTCAAAGTGATGAATAAGAAACTTGTACTAGCCTTTGCTAAATTTGAGGGTGGTCTTGCCCTCGGGACTGGCCACATCACTGCCTAAAAGGCGGCCGCCCTGCACCACATCGGCATGAAAAGCACCCATGCCTTTATCATACACGGTAAGTTTTTCCACTTCCTGGCCTTTGCCCATGTCAAACACCGTCACGCCACCGTTCTGGGTATAGTTGCCCACGGCTTCAACGGTGCGATTATTTTTAATATCCTGGGTCACAAAGCGCACCTGTTTGTCATTCAGACGGGTGGCCTGGACGCGCAGATGGTAGGTGGCAATCTTAAATTCGATGTCAAAGGTATCAGAGGTCAGGCCGTGCACTTTGCCGTCCCCTTTGGTCCAGAAGGGACCCTTCACTTTTAAACGGTCTCCGGTTTTAAAGCCTCTGACGGCCACGAGGTCCTGGCCTCTTTGTTGAGAAAAGCGCTGAAAAGCAGGAGCAGCAAACTGCCCCTGTGCCACGGGAACGGGATTACGGCTGCCGCAGGCCGATAATAATGTGGCTCCCAGGACGGAATAAATCAGAGCTTTTGAAAACGAACGCATGGCAGAGACCTCTTTTAAACTAATCTTAATGAATATATTAACTTAACGAAATATCTTTGTCAACATGCGTGATGCTAATATATTGAATGAATATATTAAGGTATGCCATCGTTTTTCAAAATATTTGCGGGTATTTTTGCCGTTCTGGCCGGTCACTGGGCCTATATTGCGCTGGTAACCCTTCTGACGTCTTTGCTGAGAGATTACTTACACCGGATTCACGGCATTTTCATTCTGCCTGAACTGGAGGTTCTCGTTCCGGGTTTTTTGAGCCTGGGCCTGGGCCAGTGGCTTTATGTATTGCCTTTGTTTTTGACGGCACGTCATAAGAACCAGCCCGAAATCGGGCAGGGCATTTTGCTCACAGGCTTTATGACCGTCTTACTGAACGGAGTTTGTTTTGCGGGACTTATTTAAGCCTGCTTAATCTCTTCCTGATAATGGGGCGTGTCCAGCAACACATAAATCACCGTGGCAGCAGCTTCCCGCAGATTAATGGTCTTAATGCCCAGGTTCTCAAACACTTCCCGGCCTTTAACGTCGTTAATGACTGATATCATACGAATTTCGGGCTTCATACGCTTAACAATTTGGCACACCCGCAAATTCAGCCAGTCGTCTTCAGAAGTGGCGATCACCGTGGAAATATGCTGCACGTTTCTGAGCTGCTTTTTGTATATGTTTTCGTCTCGGGCATCGGCATTGATCAAATAAACACCTTCCTGAGAGAGGGGACTGAGCGACTCCACTTTGGTTTCATCGTTTTCTACCACAATCACGCCCTGTTCAGAGCTGTCTTTGAGCTGATGAATCAGCTTTTGTCCAATGTTGCCAGCACCCACAATCAGCACTGAGTCCGGTGAAATATCTAAAAGGTCTGCCATATAGCGCGCTCCTGATCCTTGAATAATTACGGTCATTAAAATGGTCATAAAGACCAGTCCCCGAATGGCGTCACTGCCCGCAATATTCTGGGCATCCATTTCCAGGGCGAAGAAGGTGGCGGCAGAGGCGGCCACAATCCCTCTGGGGCCAATACTGGCAATAAAAATACGTTCGCGCCAGTTGATTTTATCAAAGAGGGTGGAAAGGAACACCCCCAGCGGTCGAATAATAAACATCAAGATCAGTACGCACAGGGCTCCCCGGGCGCCGATACTCAACAGATAATCAATATTCAAACTGGCGGACAAGAGCAAAAATACCACGGTAATAGACATCATGGTGAGATCGCCCTTGAATTCTTTAATAGAATGTTTGTGGGGAAAGTCGGTGTTGCCAATAATAAAACCGGTGACCGCCACGGCCGCAATGCCGCTTTCGTGAGAGAACATTTCACCCAGCGTGTAAGAAGCCAGGGTGGTAGCCAGCACCAGGAGTCGGGTCACATCACCCCGCATGGGCGAAAAGGCTTTGACCACCTGGCGGGCACCATAGGCACAAATGGCACCACTCAGGCAACCCAGCATAAGACTCAGCATAATATTTTGAATAATATCGCTCACCGGCGGCATGGGGCCTGTAGCATTAGCGGTAGCCATAACGTAGTTAAAAATACTGACCGCCGCAATCACCCCCACGGCATCTACAAGAACCGCTTCGGTTTCCAGAATCACCTTTACCTTATGCCGCACGTGAATTCGCCGTAAAATGGGCGCAATGACCGTGGGACCGGTAACGGACACCAGACCGGCATAAAGCAGGGCCACGTTCCAGTCGATACCCACAATATTAGAAGTAACCCAGGCTACCCCCAGAATGGTAATCAATACATTAATGGTGACCAATCCCAGCACCGACGCCCAGTTCTCGCGGAAGGACTTCACTTCAATTAAGAGTCCTCCTTCAAACACCACAATGGCTACCGCAATCGCAATGATGGCTCGCAACCCCGTACTGCCGTAAATGGCAGGATCAATCAGTGGAATCGCCCCGTACTTGCCCAGCAGTGAGCCCAGGCCCAGCAAGAAAATAATGGCGGGCAAAGAGGTGCGGTCTGAAAGCACCTGAGCCACCAGCCCAATAATAAAAAGCAGAGCGGTGGTCAGTACAATCAAGAGCGAAGGAGAATGATGCAGTTTATCAATGATGCCGGAGAAAAAGAGTTCCATGGGGTTTTCCCTTTAAAGTTTAGCCTTCAAGAGGTTTAGACCCACTATACCCGATAGCACGGTCTCTCAATCCAGAGGTTCAATAAAAAAACCGTTAATATTTTATTGACCTTTAATATTTTATTTTATAAAGTATTGAATTTATTTCTTAGCAAAATACAAATTCTTTATGCTTCAGGCCGTTTGATAATCCGATGACTGCTGATGTCACGATCCGTCACCTTATTGCCCCGAGAACTTACGGATTTGAGGCGCATTTTGGCAAAATCCACCAGTTGTTCGGTGACCCGTGTACGAGGTTTAGGCTTAAATTTAAGGCGCACGAGCGGCTCCGGCTCTGTAGAGAAAAACAGCAGTTTAGCACCTTCCGGAATATAGCGATAATCCTTATTGAGGATAAATTTATTCACCTGAAAGCGCTTCATATAGCACACGCCTTCACCATCTTTATAAATGACGGACACCTCCGGCAAATTGGCCTGACGATCCAAATGTATAATTTTCTCTTCTACAAAGAGCTTATCGGGCACGTCAATGACACGGTAACCGCCCTTTTTGAAGAACATAAGTAGCTTATCAAAGCTAGAACATAAAATCGGGTCTTCGCTACGAATATCGGAGCCCACATACTTGTTCTCTGCATCATAGCCTACCTTAATATCCTGTACGGCAACTTCCACAGCATCTACCACGTCAAAAGAGGTGATCATGGTACGACGGGGATAGGTGTGCTGATACTTTTTGATGAGCCCCTTTAAATAGGTAATGGTATGTTTGGTCAGATTGCTGAGCTTGTCACGGGTATCCTGCATTTGCTCAGAAATTTTTTGCAGGTCTTCATGGGCCTTATTGCTGTCAAACCGGCTGATACGACGAATGGGAATATTCAGCAATTTATCGATGCTTTCATCAGGAATGGGAATATACTGCTCGTCGAGCATGGGCTCTAAGGTATTGCGCAGCATGATTTTTAGCTCACCGATATCGTCGGCTTCTTCTAAGGCCAGATAAATTTTGTTTTCAATAAAAATTTGCACCAGCATCAGGTCCCGGTATTTACGGCGCAATTTGTCTAAAAGCACCTGCAGTTCCTGTTCCAGGGTGCTGCGCAACATGGCCGTATTGTCTTCAAGGATCTGATGCACGTCCAGTTCCGCAGGATGCTGATCGCGAATCACCACCGAGTTGACGGAAATGGCGTTTTCACAATCCGTATACAGGTAAAGCTGTGGCAAAAGATCGCTGGCTTTGGTGCCCTGACGGGCCCGCACTTCAATTTCTACTTCTTCGGTGGTGAAATCATTAATGGAAGACACCTTGAGCTTGCCCTTATGGGCCGCATTTTCAATGGAGTTAATCAAGCTTTCGGTGGTGGTACCATAGGGAATTTCGCGAATCACCAGCGTGCGGGCGTCTTTTTCTTCAATACGAGCCCGAATGCGCACCCGGCCCTTGCCCTTTTGATACTGACTGGCATCCAGCAGACCACCCTGTAAAAAATCAGGGAAAATTTCGTAGTCTTTGTCTTTTAAAATGGCGATCTGGGCCTCTAAGAGCTCAATAAAATTATGGGGCAGCATGCGAGTGGAAAGCCCCACGGCAATGCCTTCCACACCGGTCATCAACAACAGCGGAATTTTGGAGGGCAGCACCACCGGTTCTTTATTACGACCGTCGTAGGAGTCCACATACTCCGTAATTTCTGGCTGAAACAAAGCTTCCCGAGCCAGATCCGTCAGGCGACACTCAATATAACGGGCAGCACTGGCGGGGTCACCGGTCAGGGGATTTCCAAAGTTACCCTGCTGATCAATCAGGTAGTTTTTTTGTGCCATGTTTACCAGGGCCGCTTCAATACTGGCATCCCCGTGAGGGTGATAACGCATGGTGTGGCCCACCACATTGGCCACCTTATGATACTTGCCGTCGTCCACTTCGTGGAGGGTATGTAAAATTCTGCGCTGAACGGGCTTTAAACCGTCTTCTAAAAAAGGAATGGCGCGATCCTTAATTACGTAGGAAGCATATTCTAAAAAATTCGTGTCAATGAGGCGTTTCAAAGAAGATGTAGAAGTAGTCATACCTCTATTGTACGCAAACATACACCCGATGACGAGTGGAATTGTTAAAATGGACCTTATGAAAAAGTTTAAAACCCGTCAGGCCCAACTGGTCAGCGACACCACCACGGAAAGTACCCATCTCACCCCACTCTTACAAAGTCGGGAATTGTTAAAAGCAGTGTTTGTCCATTATCTGCCCCTGAGCATGCTCGGCATTTACGGTGCGCTCACGCTAATGATGGGTGTACTGAGCGAATTGTCTCCCATGAGCATTGCGCTGTGCGTCTATCTGAGTGTGGGCGTGACCAGTTTGCTCTTTATGTTGCAAAAGCACCTGAGTTTCCGTCGTCATCAAAACGAACTCCAGCACGTGCATTATGCCTTTGTGGGGCAGCAGCGTTACCTCTGGCTCATGCTGAGTTTTGTGGCGCTGGTGGCCACCAGTATGGGGATCAATGCCATTATTTTAACCCTGCTCCTGCTGAGTCTGGTAATTAACTTCGGTCGCCGTCGCCACGGTTTTATCGGAGGACTGGTATTGGCAGGCGTTTGCGGCTACCCTTTTGCGCTCAGCTCGGGCAATTTGATTTCCACTCCCGGTGCCGTCTGGCTGGGCATTCTTTGTGTGACGCTGGCCATGGCTATTAAAAAGCCCGCCCTTCTACGTCTTGACGTGTAGGTGTCGTGCTAGACTAAAAAAAACACTTTGAATAGTAAAAGAGGAAATCACACCATGGATAAAAAATTTGCCACTTACTTCTTTTTTGGCGTTTGTCTGGGACTGGGTGCAGGCTTTGGACTGGGCGTTTTTCAGGCTCCTGACAGCGGTGATCGCACCCGTCGCAAGCTCGCCAAACGAGCGGCTCGTTTAAAAAAGAGCATGACCAAATCGATGAAAAAGAGCACCTCTGGCGCAGCCTAATCTCTGTCAGAATTGATCTTCCTGAATTAAAAAATCAAAACCGCAGCAGGACCCTGAGTTTCTGACTGCGGTTTTTCTTGAGCAATCCCCTCCGTGGGACAAGACGCTTCGCGGTATAATACCTCATACCCAAACCCCCGAGGAGAAACGTCATGAGTACGGCCACAGCCGAAACAGCCGAACAGAAAGCCACCAAACGCGTGCACATTGAAACCCTGGGTTGTCAGATGAACAAATCCGACTCAGAAAAAATGCTGGGCCTGCTGTCCCAGGAGGGCTACGATTGGACAGACAGCACCGACAATGCGGATCTGATTTTAATCAATAGCTGTAGCATCCGCGAAAATGCGGTCAATCGCCTGATTGGGCACCTGGGCAGCTTCAAGCAGCTCAAAAAGAAAAAACCCGGCCTGATTATTGGCGTGGGCGGCTGTGTGCCGCAGCATGAAAAAGAAAACCTGCTCAAACGCGTCCCCCATCTGGATCTGGTTTTTGGCACCCACACCTTTCATAAGCTTCCTGAACTCGTACAGGAATTTCAGGAAACCCAGCGTCCTATCGTTTCGATCGTGCGTCAGCTAGAAGATTACCCTGAAGAAGTACCCGTGATTCGAGAAGGACAACACCACGCCTGGATTACCGTTCAGCACGGCTGTTCTGCCTTTTGCACCTTTTGTATTGTGCCCTACACCCGGGGACAACAGCAGAGCCGCACCCCGGAGGCCATTGCGGAAGAAGTGCGTAAAGTGGCCGCTGAAGGCTATAAAGAAATTACGCTACTGGGCCAGAATATTAATACTTACGGCTGGGATTTAGACACCCCCAGTTCTCTGGGCAAACTCCTGTATTACATTCACGATATTGAAGGCATCGAGCGCATTCGCTTTTTAACCTCTCACCCTATCAATATGCGTGACGATCTCATTGACGCCATGGCAGAACTGCCCAAGGTGTGTGAATTTTTGCATTTGCCTCTGCAAGCGGGTCATGATGTTACCCTGAAACGTATGCGCCGCAATCACACCGTGGAATTTTACGCTGAATGGGTAGACAAACTCCGGGCGCGGATTCCCGATCTTGTGCTCACCTCTGACTTTATTGTGGGCTATCCTGGAGAAACGGAAGAGCACTTTCAAGGCACCATTGATGCAGTGAAACGCTTTCGTTTTGACACCGCCATGACCGCGGCCTATTCTCCACGCCCCCGCACCCCGGCGGCCATGTTTAAAGATCAGGTGCCCGAAGACGTGAAAAAACGCCGTTTGCATGAACTCAACGTGGTCGTAAAGGATATGTCCCTACAACAGAACCGGGGCCACCTGAGCAAAATTGAGTCGGTGATGGTGGAATCCTATGATCCGGTTCGTGATAACCTGAAGGGAAGAACCCGGGGCAATAAAATTGTTCACTTTGCGGGCAACGCCCGTCTGGTGGGACAAATTGTTCCCGTTAAAATTATGGACGCCACCCCCAACACCCTGCGGGGCCGGATGATTGTAGATTAAGAGGAAATATATATGAAATTACGGACATTAATGCTGGCGAGCCTGATGGGACTGAGTCTGGGATTCAGCGCCTGTTCAGAGAAAAGCACTGAAGCCAACGGTAGCGGAAGTCACAGTGACAGCCACAGTGAAAGCCACAATGATGGACACAGCACAGATCATAGTGAAAGTAAAACCGTCGTGGACAGTCACAACGGTAAAGCAGCCAACAACAATATAGAACTCGGAGAAACAATTACCATGACCGATGATACCAAGACCTTTGAAAGTGATGTCAAAGAAATGTTTGCGGTGATGAACACCAGCGAAGGCACCATGAAAATCAAGTTATTCCACAAACGCGCCCCCATGACCGTGGCCAACTTTGTGGGTCTGGCCGAAGGCACCAAAGAATACACCGATCCCAACACCGGTGAAAAAACCAAGGGCAAATACTACGACGGCCTGATTTTCCACCGCGTGATTCCTGGCTTTATGATCCAGGGTGGCGATCCGCTGGGCAAAGGTGTAGGCGGCCCTGGCTACCAATTTGACGATGAGTTCCACCCCGAACTCAAGCATTCTAAAGCCGGTATTTTATCCATGGCCAACGCGGGCCCCGGCACCAACGGCAGTCAGTTCTTCATTACCGAAGCGCCTACGCCTCACTTAGACAACCGTCACTCCGTGTTTGGCGAAGTGGTAGAAGGTTTAGACGTGGTCACTAAAATTGCCAACGTCAAGCGTGATGGCCGTGACAAGCCTCTGGAAGACGTAAAAATCGAAACCCTGACCATCGAACGCGTCAAGTAAATGCTGGAACACGAGGCAGATGTGGCCGCAAAAGGCTTTCACTTCATTGCAGGTGTTGATGAAGTGGGCCGCGGCCCGCTGGCAGGCCCCGTGGTGGCCGCAGCGGTTATTCTGCCTCGTGAAATTCTGTGCGATACGTCGTTGCCTTTACACGTTCTGAACGGTCTAACAGACTCTAAAAAACTAAGCCCCAAAAAACGGGCTTTTTTTTGTACACAAATTCAGCAGCACGCTCTGGACTACAGCCTGGGCGTGGTCAGCGCCCCTGTGATTGATCGCATCAATATTTTACAGGCCACCTATCTGGCCATGTGGCGTGCGGTCAGAGGGCTTCAAAAGGTGGATTATTTGCTCGTTGACGGCAACAAAACCCTGCCCTACTGGGAAGGTGCCCAGACCTGTTTAGTCAAAGGTGACGGACGCTCCCTGTCTATTGCCGCAGCCTCTGTACTGGCCAAAGTGGCCCGTGACAGTATGATGGAGGCTTTTGAAGAACACTATCCGGGTTATGGTCTGGCCCAACACAAGGGATACCCCACCGCCTTCCATCGGGAACAGGTGGGCCGGCAGGGCCTGAGTCCGCAGCATCGTCGCAGCTTTTGTCGCCGCATTACGATTCAGGGAGCCACTCCATGACGCAGCCCGTGGGAAAAATTCCGGCAAACACGCTGGATCTGGTACCTGAACCTGAGCCCCTTGGACTCAAAGATCGCCTGCTGCCTCTGTGCAAAGGACTATTGGTAGTCGCTGTGCTGGCGGGAGCCCTTTTTGCTTTCCGCCACTATGGCCTGACAGAATACGTGGATAAAAAGGCCTTGCAAGGCCTGATTGCTCCTTTCGGGGCCTGGGCCCCGGCGGTCTTTATATTGCTTTGTATGGTAGGAAGTGTGCTGATGATCCTGCCCCTTTCTCTGGTAGCGGGGCTGAGCACCATTTTATTTGGTACGGCCTGGGGCGTGTTCTGGACGGTGATTGGCTGTGCGCTGGGAGGCACGGCGTTTCTGTTTCTGGGCCGTGCGCTGGGCCAGTCGTGGTTGGAAAAGCGCATGTCTCGCTCCCGGTGGCGCAACCTGAACTTAAAGGACAACGGATTTTACTACCTGTTTTTACTGCGCGCCCTGTCCATTGTGCCTTTTAGCATGTTCAACGTGGCCTGTCTCTTTTTACAGGTGCGCTACCGCGACTTCTTTTTGTCGACGCTGTTGGGCCTGATACCCGCAGCTTTTCTCTATGCCTATGGCACAAATCTGATTTTAGATCCCAAAACGCCCCGTTCTACCCTGATCGTTTTTGCCGTTGTGGCGCTGTGTGCCATTGTGCTGCCTCTGATTTTCAGAGGGTTCCGTCAGCGCAAAGTGCGCAATTCCCGACTGTAATGCTGACGGTTTTTATAACCACTCTGATCACCCTCACGGTGGGAACCCTCACTACGGGAATCAGGGCTTCCGCTGTAGCTGCTACACAAGCAGATCCTCCTCACACGCTGCACATTGAAACCACACGCCTGCACACCCTTGACCCCGCTTATCTTTCGGTGGCCATCGATACTGCCGTGGTCCTGGACGGAGAATGGTGGACAGACACTGGCCCCCCGGATCTCACCCATCCGCGCTTTTTGGCCCTGAGCAAATTGCTCACTTCCCAGGCTCCCACCTATTTGCGGGTGGGGGGCACCGATGCCGATAAGGTGCGTTACGCTCTTCATACGCGATCTTCTCAAAAAACACCTGAACTGATGCTGACCCGTGCCAAATGGAACGCGCTACACAAGCTGTCCGAATTTTTAGGGACATCTCTTTTGTTCACCCTGAACGCAGGCCCGAACTCACGTGAGGCAGGGGCCTGGGAAAGTAATAACGCCGCCGAGCTGATCCATCACGCCACAGATCATACAAAAGACACACCGCGGTCTTTGCCCCCCCTTTACAGCTGGGAACTGGGTAACGAAATCAACGGCTATCCGCTGTTTTTTAACTTTTTTCTCTCTGGTGAACAGTACGCTCGGGATCTGAAACACTTTAAGCAGCGATTTCCCACCGAGCCGCTGGCAGGTCCCGCCACCGCCTGGTGGCCAGAATGGGGAGAACCCCTGGGGCTTTTACCGGAGGTTTTAAAGCATGGGGGCTCCCATCTGGACATACTGACCTGGCATTACTACCCCCAGCAATCACAGCGCTGCGGCATTCAGAGCCGACCGGCTGCTCGTACCACGCTGCTGAACCCAACGGCATTAGACACCGCCGTCCATTACGCCCAACACATTGAACGGCTGCGACGGCGTTACGCGATTCAGGCCCACCACTGGTTAGGAGAAACGGGTCATGCCCAGTGTGGAGGTGCTCCCGGTCTTTCAGACCGCTGGATCAGCAGTCTGTGGTGGCTGGATCAGCTGGGCGCTCTCGCCAAAACAGGCGTCAGTGTACAGGTTCGTCAGGCGTTGGTGGGCTCTGACTACGGCTTATTGGAAGAACAGAGCTTTGCCCCCCGGCCAGACTACTGGTCTTCGGTGCTTTGGAAACAACTCATGGGCCCGGAGGTGCTCAGTCTGCAGCTTTCTCACCCGACGCGTACGCCTGAAAAAAACGTGCGTAGCTATGCCCACTGTCACCCCCAGAAGGGCGTGAGTTTGCTACTGATCAACCTGAAAAATAGCTCGCAGAAGGCTTATTTACCCTACCCAATCTCCCACGCCAGACAATTTTTACTGCAGGGCCAACTCATGGACAAAACCGTGACCCTCAACGGCCAGAGTATAGACGAAAATGAAGCGATCAAACACCAACAACTGCTCTCCGAAGTGCTGAGTCACCCTCACCTTGAGATACCCGCTTACGGCGCATTATTTATCCATCTTCCTGATTTTGAGGTCCCCGCATGCCTATAACGTCAACACCGCTGTATTACCGCTTGGATCCCGTCACCCGCCGCATCCACTATATTGAACACGGACCTGAGCTTCCGCAGTCCGGTACACCGCGCGATCTTCTGATTTTACACGGCAACGGGGCCAATGCCCTTCTGTATGAGCCCATGATTCGTCACCTGGGAAAACACTTTCGCGTGATTGCTCCCGATTTGCCCGGTTACGGACGCAGCCCGGCAAAACATCATCAGATTGAGCCCTACGTCAAAGAAATGGAAACCTTTATTCAAAACACCGTTTCTCCGGGGGCGATTTGCATCGGACATTCTCTGGGAGGATTGTTAACCTATTTGTTGTATCAGCAAAAAAACTTACGTTTTGACAAAATGGTGCTTATGGAGCCCGCGCTTTTTCCCAAAATTCCCCGCTGGGCCAGTCTGATGCTGCCGGGATATTCTGCCTATGTGCAGTACAGCCCCCACTCCAGAGAGCGCACCCGCAACGCCGTGCGGGTCATTGCCCTCAATTACGACGATTCTACCAGTTTTATTCGAGAGCGCTTTATTGAAAGCTATATTCAGGCCGATCGGGCCATACAGGCCATGTTTTTCAGAAGTTATCCGCGCTATTTGCCTCTGGATTTTTCCCATTATCATATGCCCGTTCTCTGCATACGGGGCGAAAAAGACAGCTATATCTCAGTGGTTACCGATCAGGTCACCCCACTCATTCCCAACGCCCGGAAACACGTCATTCCCAACGCGGGACATTTCCTGATTGGGGAGAATGAAGCCGGGTTATTTGCGGCTATTGACACATTTTTATTGCCTGAAACAGTATAATAACAATACCCCAGCCCGTTGAATAAGCCCTCAGTCGGCCAGTTGAGTAGGATTATGCCCAAAAAGACCCTGTCCAGTTTCGTTTTACAAGCCAGTCGCCATCTATTACAGGCCGACGGTTATTTCAGCCGTTTTGTCCACACCCGTCAGGGACGCGTTCATTATTACCGTGCTAAAAGCAACGGCACGCTCCCCCCCATGGTATTTCTGCACGGACTGGGAGCCCACGGCGCGGACTTAACGCCCCTGTTTCGCCCCCTGCGTAAGTATGCCCGCAGCATCACGGTACTGGATTTGCCCGTGCACGGATTGAGTGACCCGCCCCGGGACGGCGTTCTGCCTGGCCCGTTGAACACCATGCTTTTTGAAGCCCTGGATCATCTGCTCAAAGACGAGGAACCCGCCCTGATTTTTGGCAATTCTCTGGGGGGACTGGCAGCCATTCGTTATACCAATCATGCTCCCCACAACGTCCATTCGCTAGTGCTTTCCTCACCGGGAGGTGCCCCCGTGGACGAAGAAAAGCTCACCCGTTTGCGTCAGATTTTTGCCACCGCCACGCAGGAGCGCCCCGGCGAATTTGTGGATCGCCTGTACAACAAGGCTCCCTTGCACCGTGCCCTGATGGAAGCGGAAATTCAGCTACGCTTTGCCAATGAAAACATCCGACGCATTTTCGATCACTTTGACCCTGATCATTTACTCACCCCGGAAGAAATTCAGTCTATCCACGTTCCCACGCTCATGATCTGGGGCCAACAGGACCGCATTTTAGAAGAACACGTGGAGTTTTACCGGGAGCACAAACCCCAGCATTTTCGCCTGGAAGAACCCGCTCATTTCACCCACTGCCCCTATATGGAAATGTCTGAGGAACTGGCCATTCGTATGGTGAATTTTGCCCGGCTGCACAGTCGCTAGGGGAGATACCTGACCGCAGCACGGGCCATTTTTGAATTGCTGTGCCCCACACCTTTGACACCCTGAATGCGCCACCGAAAGGAAATACCCGCCTTTTTGGCCTCTTGTTTCGCCCGCTTGAAAAAGTTCAGCCCCCGGGCCAGTCTGTGGGGGCCCTGTTCCATGGCCTGAAGGGTTTTTCTGAGATAGCGATGATGGGGGTCAACGTCTTTTTCACCCAATAAAATCAGCAGGGGCTGCAAAAAAGCCCGGTTTGAAAAAGGAATCCCCTGAACCCCGTAAGGATAGGGCTGATTCTGCGGCAGGGTATAGTACCCCGCATTGGCGGCAACAGCCGTTTTGATAGGGCTTTGCGGTTTAAACATCACCAGCCGATGCACAAACTGCGCCCCGGCAGAATGCCCATAAATACTATAATGAGACAACACACTGCGGTGACGGGTTTTGAATTGCTGAAACAGCCCGTCAATGGCCGAATACGCCCAGGAAGATTCCGGGTTGAGCCCACCGGCAGAATTCAACACATTGCCCTGATGATAGGTGCGCGATCCGGGAAACTGACGCGTGTCAAACTTCGGCACGAGCAGGGCAAATCCTTTAGCACGGGCGTGTTTAAGCCACTGCTTACAATAGGTGTTAGCGTTACGTTTTGTGCCCGTCATAATAAACACCAGGGGCGTTTGCGCGTTAAACCCTGACGGCTTATAAAGGTAGGTTTTTAAAGGCTTGCCCTGCACTTTATAGGTTTCAGAGGCACAGCCGTTTTGCGCCTCTGCCGTCCTCGGGGAACTGCACAGAACACTCCCGCACAGCCCCGCCATCAGGAAAAGTTTACGGTAAAAGCTGCCGGTTGTCATCGTAGGCCCGCTCCCACATCTTCAGAAACTGTTCTGCTGAGGTGTCTACATTTTTGGTGTTGATACCGGTAGCCCGCCAGTCTTCAATGAGTGCGGGTAATAAGCCCATGTGGGCAATGCCGCGGGTGTTAAATTCCTCAAGCAGTGCTGAGCCCTCAGGAGGCGTACCCTGAGCCTTACGCTGTGCACCGCGGTCTTCCGGTGTCGCACCGGCACAAGCCTCGTCTCCAAAGCGAGGCCCCGCCTGGTTAATAAAGCCGTTAAAGTCCGAAGCCAGAGAGATAGAGACGCCCAGTTCCTCAAAGGCCAGATACATCTGGGCCAGAGAACGACTGGTGCCGTCACAATTACTGGCTACAGGAGCCAAAGAAGTGGGTTTGTAGGGTTCAGTGGGCGTATCTCCCGTGCGCAGGCCAATCATGCCGCCCGTGCGTCGAATAAACACGGCGGTTTCGGGCGTGGTAACAAATTCTTTGAGTTCTTTGGCAGGGGCGGGCTTGAGCACCGGCCCAAAGCGCGTGTGGGAATTGTACAGGGGATACCCGTTGTATTTGTCTTTGACGTGGGCATAAATTTCTCGCTGGGCCACCATGGATAAATGGGTAATATCAATGAGCATATTCAGTCGGATCATTTCGTCTAAAAGCTCGTAACCCAGGGGCGTTAACCCCAGAGGATTGTGCACCCCGTCATCTCCGTGTTCAAAGTGAATATCGGACTTAAACAATGATTTGATTTGTCCCATGGGTTTGAACAGATCCCGGTGGTAAGCCGCTGCACTAAAATGCGTATTCACCTCGTGAGCCAGCTGAATGGATCTCACGCCCATGGCATACAAATCGTGCAATTGCTGTTTCCACGGGCCGTCTCCTTCGGGGAAGAGATGATCTACTTCTACCGCCACCACCACCGGCAGCTGGCCTTTGGCCACCACCCGACGGGCTTCCCAGGGATCTCGCACAATGCGATACCAGTCCGTATTTTCATGCATTTGCCAGATGGAGTTGAGCTGAAGCTTCACGGAATCCATATCATTGGCGGGTACGCCCGGTTTATGCTGATTGGCGGCCAGCATGGCACCGGCCAGCCACTGATTATTCACCAGAGACACCATCATCAAATTCAGGCCGTTATCGTGAGCTATTTTTAAATCTTTGGCCGCCACCTGCTGGTGTTTGATATCGTCCCAGTGGGGCCAGTGATGGGTTTCTTCATAGCGTTGCGGAGCGTGAGCATCCAACAATTTCACGCCGGTTTTAAAGCCCTGAATCACCGTGCCGTGGCTGTGACCGTCACAGGCGGGCAGGCGCTCTTCAACGGGTCCTTCACGGTGAGACCCCCAGTACCAGCCCCCCGCAAAAGCCAGATCGGAAGTCTGGTGCACGTGAATATCTGCAAATCCCGGAACGGGCGCTGTGGGCGCTTGTTTTACGGGCTGCCAGACTTTACCTTCTCCCCCTTCACTGGGGGGAATCTGCCAGTCCATGGTGTAGCGCGCGGTGGCATTCGCGCTTAAATTTTCCAGACGCAGAGACAGGCGCTGATTTTTTAACTGACCGTAGGTTTT
>CAYFGW010000081.1:0-18030 GCA_964342365.1 uncultured Candidatus Sericytochromatia bacterium
GCAGAATCAGCGGCAGGAGTAACGCCGTGTTCCACACAAACTTGCCGCGAAAATGGTAACGGGCAAAACACCATCCCAGGGCAATCCCCAGTATGCTGACCCCGATCATGGCAATACCGCTGGCCATGAGAGACAGTCCCAGGGCTTCAAAAATCATGATTAAATCCGTAAGCGCTAAAAACCTGACGGGCCTCGGGAGATTGCAAAAAATTCAGCCAGCGCACCACGGCGGTTGGGGTATTCTCTTTGGTCTGCCGGAGGTTGAGGGGCAATGCATAAATGGGAATCGCCGGATAGTCCCGGAACGCCCAGCAGGACACAAGGTCAGGATAGGCCTTGAGATCACTCTGGTACACCACCGCATATTTCACCGCACCGTTGCGCAAATATACAATATTTTGATAAGCGTTGCTCGTCAGCTGGGGGCTGAGTCGTTGCCAGTGGTTTCCGAGAGCGCGCCGGGCGTGAAAGCCCACGGGTACCGTTACCGGATTTCCCGCCGCCAGTTCTCCTGGCTTAAGTTGTTCAGGAGCGCAGGAGGTGACTGTGCCGTTCGTGGTGTGCCGTGCTAGCGTCAGCGGGTTTGAGACCAGAGGTGCCAGAGGCTGTGTATAACCCCGCTTTTTCAGCTGTTGAATATCTTCGTTTCCTACCGCCAGAAATACGTCAAAAGGAGCACCTGCCAGAATTTGTGTTTTGAGCAAGCCGGAGGCTCCGAACGAAAAAGATAGCTCGTCCTGGTGAGGGTAGATTTTTTGGAGTTCCTGTAGAACCGGCTTCAGACTGACTGCTGCGGCCACGTGAACGTTTCTGGACGCCTGGCAAGAGACCAGTCCCCCCGGCATAGAGAGCATCACAAGTACCGCCAGCAGAAAGGGCAGCACTTTTAGAGTTTGCAAGGGAGGCCAGGACATCGGGAACCACATAAGGGGCATTTTAGCGGATTTTGGGTGGCTGTTGTGTGTGCTAGACTTAAACAAAACTGGCTATTGAGAAAGGCTTCTTATGACACTTCCTTTTAAAGACTTAACTCCCCTGATTGAAAAAGCCCAGACGGGTCTCAAACGCGACGTAGAACCGCTGTTTGCCGCCATTCCTGAAGGAGGCTTTTTTGTGTCCTTAGCCCGTTCTCTGGAACTGGAAAACGAAATGAGCATTCCAGCCCCTGAAGCACCTTTAAGCACCCATTTGTTACAGCACCCCGACGGCCACGTGTACGTGACCGTATTTACACGCCCTGAATTTGTAAAAACCGTACAGGAGCAAGAAGGTTGGAAAACCGAAGACACTGACACATCTCAGGTATGTGCCCTGCAAGCGCGCAACGCCCTGTACTATGCCTGGAAACTCATGACGCAGAACGAAGGGGCTACAGGACTGTTTATTAACCCCTATCAAGAAAAGTCCCTGCTGCTTAACGTACGGGAAGTACAAAATCTGTTTAACGGGACGGTTATCCCTTTTTCAGCGTATGCTGAACAAACCCCTCTGGAAGAAGGGGAGTCGATTATGGTGCGGCCAGCGGACGTGTCCAGCGTGGCGGGCTTTACGGATTGCGTGGATGCCTTTATTGCCAGTGAAGAACATCTGGAAGCTTACGAAGTGGTGGCTCTCTATGATGAACAGCGCAACGCAGAGCCTTATCTGGCCATTAACTTCAAGGGCGAAAACCTGAAGCAAGAAGATTATCAGGACACCGCTCAGCGCTTTGTGAGTACCCTCAAAGAAAAAGTAGACTTTCCCGAACGTTTAGAAATGATGTTTAACGAGCGCTTCCCGGATCTGTTCTAAACGAATGAGACCGCTGCTTTTTTTGTTGACCTGTGGGCTGGTGCTTTCAAATTTTACGATGGGTTCATCTGTTCTGGCACAGGAACTTCCGGGAGCATCCCGCAGGAAAGACTCGAAACTTCAAAAACTGCGCTTGCGCAAAAAGAATCCAGAGTTAAGCGCTTATCTTGAAGCTATTAAGCTTTACAAGGCCTTTGAAGCCGATAGTTTTCAGGGGTTGAAAGCCGCTGAAAAAGCTTCTTCAATGCAGGTGCTGAGTCAATCTGTAGAGCATTCTTCACGGGAATTTACTGCGCATTTGCAGGCGCATTCAGAACATTTAGACATGTGGAGTCAGCGTGCCTTTAAAGTCGCTCTGAAAAGAGACCTGCGCTTGATTGCCAGGTTTGCTTTGGCGGTCAAGTATGTGGATTTGAAAACCCATCGGACATATGCTCCCACCAAAGCCATGGCCGGTGCGATTCACTTTGCTACCACGCTGGATAAAAATTTTTACAAAAGTAAAAGTAAGCAAGAAATCGAACGTTTGCAATTTCCTTTAATCGTTCTCTTTCAGCAGGATTCATTAAGGGCAGGAGCTTCTGCACACGTCAGTAGGACCCATAGCAGGCGCTCGCCTCAACAAAGAAGGCTGTCTGCGCAAAATCAGAGTGCCTATAGCCAGGCGTTTGCGCTTTATAAAACCTTCGACCGTGCCGCCGAACGTGGGCTAAAGCGCGCTGAGCAGGGCGGCGGCAAAATAGCGCTACAGAATACGGTACGCTCCCCCTCTCAGCGCTTTTATCGTCATTTAAAGCCTTACAAAAAGCAATTGAACGCATGGAGCCAGCAGGCGGTATACGATCTGCGTGCCCATCGTCGCGATCAGCGTTTATTGCGCTCAGGCTTTGCGCTAACGCTCAAGTATGCTGACCTCAGAATGAACAAAGGCTGCCTGCGTACGGATTGTATTACGCAGGCGGTACGCTATCTGATTCAGCAAGACCCTGATTTTCAAAAGGGTTTAAGTTCTGCTCAAAAGGAAAGAATGAGTTATCCGCTGATGGGCACGCTGAGTCTGCACCCCTTGAACGAAAAAGGTTTTAATCCCTGAGATATTTCCGCTCAGGGGCATCCGCTTAAGCTCAGCGTTAAACTAGAGCTTCCCGTTATATACGGATCAGAGATTTTAAATTCTAGTGTGTGACTGCCCGCAGAAGGAATAAGCCAGGTTTTCTGGTACGTGGTTCCCGTGTTTAGAGAGCCTGAAGATACGTTCCATTCTACGCCGGTAATCGGATGTCCTTCGGGATCTACCACGTTCAGGGTAATGGGAACACTATAAGCTCCGTTGCCTGCACATGTGGCACTGTAGTTGGCTGAAGAAATATAGGGGGCGTTATTGTTGAGCAACACACTGCGTGAGTAGGTGCTAGTCTGACTGCCGTCGCTCACCTGTACCTGCACCACATAGGGCACATTGGGATTGGCCCGGTAGCCAACGGTTTGCGAATTGCTGTCTTGTGTTTGCGACACGGAACCGTTGGCTGCCGCAGCGTAAAAGCTGCCCGGAGGCGAACCCTGAATCACAGACCAGCTGTAAGTGAGCGGACTGCCTTCGGGATCCGTGGCCAGGGCGGTCAGATTACGTTGCGCCAGACTGCCGGAAAGTAAGTACAGCGTATTTTCTACCCCGATATCTTCAATCACCGGAGCCTGATTGGTTTGCAATGTGGTTTCAAACACATAGGGTGCTGAAGTGTCTTTGCCATCGGAGGCGATAACCTGTACGCGATGGGCTCCGGCCCCTGCGGACCAGGTCACGTTTTGTCCTGTCGTCGCCGCCAGGTTACTGCCGCCTTCTAGAACACTCCAGGTATAGGTGAGTGCATCGCCGTCTCCATCGGTGGCAGATACGGCCAGGGTGCCTGAATAGGTGCCGTTATTGAGGGCCAGGGTGGGGGTGACGTCGTTGATGACGGGCACCTGATTGGGATTGGTGAGGGTGATGTCGCGGGTAAACACTGGCGATAAATTCACGCCGTCATTGGCCTGTGCGGACACGGTGTAAGTGCCTGCAGGAGCATTCAAGGTGACAGCACTTCCCTGGGGGCTACTCAGAGTACCTCCGGTGGTGGACCACACGTAGGTTAGCGGTTGTCCTTCGGGGTCACTGGCTGTGACGGTCAGGGGCTGTGCATGAGATTGACTCTGGGCGTTGTAGGTGGGCGTACCGGTATTGATAGCGGTGACCACAGGAGCCAGATTGGGATTGGTGACCGTAAAGCTCAGATCCTGAGATACCACCTGCGTGGGAGCCTGACTGGCATCGGTCACCGTGAGCCGTACGGTATAGCTTCCTTCGGGGCCGCTAAAAGACGGACTCAGGCTGTTGGTGTTATTCAGGGAGGCTCCCTGACTGTTGCCCACAAAACTCCACTGATAGATCAGAGAACGGTTTTCCGGATCGTTCACCGTCGCGCTGAGAGAACCACTGTGAACACCGTTATTGTGGCTTAAGTTTTGTGACATCGTATGAATGGTGGGGGGTAAGTTTCCGGAAGCCAGCACCAGCTGTCGACTGATCAGGGAGGAATCCAGATTACCATCGTTGGCCCGTGCTTGTACCGTATAGGTGCCGGGAGCTACATTGGCTATTAACTGAACGGTACTCCCGGTCAAACTCTGGAGAATGGGGGACGTGGGATCGTCAATCCAGCTGTAGGTGACTGCGTCGTTTTCAGGATCGCTAGCAGTGGCAGTGAGACTGCCGTTAAAATTATTGAAACTGGTCTCACTGATACTGGTCTGAATGCCGCCCATTTGCGGAGGCTGATTGTTGTGCAGCGTAATGTTCTTAGAAAAGCTGGTGTTGGCCACGCCATCAGACACCGTCACAGTGGCTGTATAGGTCTGGTCAATGGCAGTTTGGGTTCCTGAATTCCAGGTGACGGGATTGTCGGTGGCGTTAGAAGTGATGCTGCCTGCGCTAAAACTCCAGGAATAATTCAGGTTTTGACCTTCGGGATCGCTGGCCAGTGCCCGGAATGAACCCGTATGCACACCGCTGGTGACTTCCAGCAGATTGGTGGCCTGAATATCTGTGATCAGGGGCAGTTGATTGGCCAGATTGACCTGTAAGCTTTTGCTGGCGGTGTTGGTACCGTCAGATACCTCCAGGGTTACCGTGGCGGTACCGCTGGGTACCTGGCTCCAATTGACGCTGGCCTGATCATCAGTGTTCAGAATACCGGAAGGTACGATCCAGCGATATTGCAGGGTATCGCCTTCGGGATCGGTGACGCCGCTGACGCTCAGGGTGCCGTTGTGATCGGGCCCCGCAAAATTCATATTCGCACTTAACTCTCCGATGACCGGCGGCTGATTGGCGTTTAAGGTTACCACTTTGTCGAAAGTTACCTCGTTAAAACCGTCGGACACCAGTACGCTAAAGGTGTGGGTTCCCGGTGGGCCGGACCAGCTGGCCTGGGCTGAACCATTATTGCTAAAGCTGCCGGCGCTGGCACTCCAGGTATAGCTCAGAGGTACGGACTCCGGATCGCTGGCGGTGGCGGACAGGGTGCCACTATAGGTATTGCCACTGAGGGTTAAGTTGGTGTTGACGCCTGACACCAGCGGCGGCAAGTTGGCGTCTAAGGTAATGCTTCTGGAAAAAGTGGTGGTATTGGTGCCATCGGAGACTTCCACATTGAAGGTGTGGGTGCCCGGAGGGCCGGACCAGTTCACCTGCTCTGAACCATTGTTACTGAAGTTGCCCGCGCTGGCACTCCAGGTGTATTGTAAGGATTCGCCTTCAAAGTCTGAGGCCACGGCACTTAGCGTACCGCTGTAACCATTGTTTGAAAAGCTTAGTGCGGGCGTTATGGCCGTCACTTCCGGGGCGCGGTTGGCGCTCAGGGTGAGTTCCTGACTGTAGGTGGTGGTGTTGATGCCGTCAGAGACTTCTACATTGAAGGTGTGGGTACCCGCAGGACCCGACCAGCTCACCTGCTGTTCGTTGGTGGTGGCAAAATTTCCTGCATCGGCACTCCAGGCATAAGTGAGGTTGTCAGACTCTGCGTCTGTAACCACAGCACTCAGGGTGCCGTCATAGTCAGCACCCTGCAATTGCAGCGCCTGATTAATGGCTACCACCACCGGGGCTTCGTTGCCGGGAAGCTCAAAGGTTCTCAAAAAGCTGGTGGTATTGGTGCCGTCAGACACCCGCACATTGAAGGTGTGGGTTCCCGGTGGGCCGGACCAACTTACTTCAGGCAGGGTATTGTCCACAAAGCTGCCTTCGCTGGATTCCCATAAATAGCTAAGGGGTTCTGATTCGGGATCCGTTGCCACCACGTTGAGCAGTCCGCTATAGCCACTGGCAGAGAGGGTCAGGCTTTGTTGTAAAGCCGTCACTTCAGGAGGCGCATTGGGGCTCAGGGTAATCTCTTCTTCATACTGTCTGCTGTTGACTCCGTCTGACACCGTCACGGAAAAGGTATGGGTGCCCGCGGGTCCGCTCCAGCGGGGCTGAGCTTCGGTGTTGTCTTCAAATGTGCCCGCCGTGGCGCTCCAGGTATAACGCAAGGGCGCGCCTTCAGGATCGCTTGCCGCCGCCTGTAAGGTGCCCGCGTAATCGGCACCCTGTAAGGTCAAATTCTGGTTAATGCCGCCAATGGTGGGTGGGTTGTTTACCGGTGGCGGGGGTGGTGCGCTGCCACCGCCTCCTCCACCGCCACCTCCTCCGCCTCCGCCACCGGAAGGAGGTGGCGTGGGTTGAAGTTGAGAAACGGGGACCAGCGTGATTTTTTCACGGTTAAAGGTGAGGGGGCGAATAGTCACATTGCGAGCACTGCCACGGGCTACCAGCTGGTCTGAGCTGTCAAAGGCGTCCACTTCAATGCGACGATCTGTACCCGAAGGAAGCGACAAGAAAATCAGGCGATAGGCCGCAAGCCGTGAACCGGTGGGCCGACGCAGATTTTCTTCAATGTCGGGTTGGTTGCCGCCGCTAATGCGAATACGCAGGCGAGCGGTACTCGCAGGAATCGCCTGGGTGGAAAAGCCCGCTTCTGGCCAGTTGATTTGCATGTGAAGCTGTCCGGCGTCTTTCAGGGGCACACCGTCCTGGCTGAATTTCACCACTTCCACGTTCGGTACGATGCCAGACATTTCTGATATGCGGGTGTGGGTGGATGCAGAAGCGGGACGAGAGGAGGTAGATGGGGTCGTGTTTTGCGTCGTCGGAGGCGGGGCCGGAGACGTAACGGGTTGCTGGCAGGTGCTCAGGGCACCCATAACCAGACAAAGCGTGGCGGTGTGGGACAGCGTTTTGGTGGCAGACATAAATATTCTCCTAGTCAATATCCAGCACCAGTCCGCCGGGCAAACCGGAGGCTGGAGCACTGGTGGGCGCGGGTGTAGGAATCGGGGTCGGGGTGGGTAGCGTGACGGGTAAATTCAGGGCCAGAGAGCGCACGGCGTTGATACGACCATGACCGAAATGAGCGTCAAATCCGGTGTTCCCCAGGTCGTCGGCTCCCTGAATAATGGCTGCTTCAATGTCGCCAGCGGTGCGTTGGCTTTCCTGAGACTTGAGCAAACCCGCAAGACCCGCCACGTAGGGCGTGGCCATGGAGGTTCCGCTGTACTGACCATAGGGGTTTCCGCTGCGATTGCCCTGTACAGCATACCCCGGCAGGGTGGATAGGATTTGATGGCCGGGGGCCGTGACCGTGATCCAGTTGCCGTAATTGGAAAAGTAAGCCCGTGTGTCCTGAGCGTCCGTGGCACCCACGGCAATTAACCCTCGAATTTCGGGAGCATAAGTGGCGGGGTAATTGCGCACCTGGCCGCCGTCATTGCCCATGGCTGCGACCAGGGATACACCGCGATCTACCGCATACACCAGCGATTCACGAATCACCGTAGAGCCCATGGTGGTGCCCAGACTCAGGCTGATCACATCAGCTCCCTGATCCACGGCCCAGCGAATGCCTTCGGCAATATCTGAGGAACGTCCTCGACCCGCTGCGTCCATGACCTTGAGAGGCATAATTTTAACTTCCGGAGCCAGTCCCACAATGCCCGTGTTGTTATCGCCGGTGGCGGCGGCAATACCTGCACAGTGGGTGCCGTGTCCGTTGTCGTCACGGGTGTTGTTATTTTCGGAAATCGTGTTCCAACCGGGCACCATCCGACTGCGCAGATCCGGGTGGTTGGTATCCACGCCCGTATCCACAATGGCAATGACCACCTCCTCACTGCCTCTTTCAATATCCCACGCGGCTTCCGCCTGAACCCGCGATAAAGCGTATTGTTCGGTGCGCATGGGATCGTTGGGGACCCAGTTCACGCCGTAGAACAAGTCGGGCTCTGCAAAGGACACATTGCTGTCCTGCTGGAGTTTCTGAGAAAGGGTCAGTAACGCCTCGGCGCGGGAATCTGTGCTGCCAGAGACCCTGATTTTGCTGACGCCGGCATCGGTGCTTTCAATGTCATAGTTCTGCCGGGCCGCTTCAAGGTCTTTGAAACGCGCCAGCAGGTATTCTGTGGCATATTCCGGAGGCGGTGCCGCGTCTGCATCAGGAATGGGGGTGTTGAGAAGCTGTAAGGGATCCTGAAACGGTTGCTGTTTCATGCCTTCAGGAATGGCGACGATTTCATAACTGCTGGTGCTGGCTCGGACCCCTTCGTCAGAAACCCCGTTCCAGAAAATTTCGTTAAAATCCCCTTCGTATTGGGTCTGGGCCACGGGAAAGCCAAAGCGCTGTCCGTTCTGAGTTCTATAAACGGACACGGACCATGTTTGAGGCAAATCCGACGGTCCGTCCACCGGGGCTCCGGCCTCGTTTTGCCAGGGACTGTTGCTGACGCGATAGGTCAATCCCCCGTCAGATAAAAAGCGGTTGTTGGTATCCAGTCTGAGATAGCCTTCAAAATTCGAGTTGTTTCCCAGCAGCCTGCTGCGGGAATTTCCCTGAAAGCGCCACTCTGCTTGAAGCGGTGGGGGAGTAGGGGCTGCCGGTACCGGAATCACCTGCGGAGAGGAAGGGGTGTTAGCAGATGAAGAGGCTGCTGAGTTTGCTGCATTTGTTGAGTTTGGGGGGGCGTTGCTGACAGCGGTGGCTTCCTGGCTCTGGGCTTGAGAAGAGCGGGCAGATGGTGCCACGGGCGGGGGTTGACAGGCCGTTATAAAAATAAGAGACATTAGCGCGGGTGGAGCTAACCGAATATTGACCATAATACGGGTCCTTTTTTTATTTGGATCGGGGTAAATTGTTACGAAAAGTTAAGGGCTACAAAATATTGTATAGGAAAGGGAATGATTGTTTCAAGGGTTGAACAATTAGAAAAAAATTGTGTAAAGAAATCAGTTTATGAAAACATAAAGACCGGCTTAAAACGGTTGTGATCTGCTGACGCCAGTTACGTATTTTAGGTAGAATAAATTATTCACCCTCAATTTACCCCATCCAGGAAGTTCACATGTCTGAAACCGCTGTCGCCCCCTTTGTTCACCTCAACGTGCACACGGAGTTTTCGCTCCTTGATGCCACCAATCGTATTCCCGAACTGATTGCCCGGGCCAAAGAACTGAACATGCCCGCTCTGGCCATTACCGACAGTGGTGTCATGTACGGGGCGCTGGATTTTTATAAGCGCTGTAAAAAAGCCGGTATCAAGCCCATTATTGGTTGTGAAGTATTTGTGTGCCCCCGCGGGCGCACCCACAAGGGCGGTCGACGGGCCGCAGAAGACGGTCAGCGACTGACGCTGCTGGCTAAAAACAATACGGGCTATCGCAATTTGCTCAAGCTGGTGAGTCTCTCCCATACGGAGGGCTTTTACTATATCCCCCGGGTGGATCACGAGATTTTGGAGCAGTTTTCTGAAGGGCTGATTGCCATGTCAGCGGGCATGAACGGCGAAATTCCCAGTAAGCTTATGAAGGGCGATGTAGCGGGAGCCCGTCAGGTGGCTGCCTGGTATAAAGAGCGCTTTGATTTCTATTTGGAATTGATGGATCATCGCATTCCTCCCCAGAAAAAAATTAACCGCGAACTGCTCAAAATGTCCAAAGAACTGGACATTCCCGTGGTGGCTACCAACGACGTGCATTATCTGCACCGCGAAGACGCTCAGCTGCACGAAATTATTCTGTGTATCAAAGACGGAAAAACCCTGGATGATCCTGCTCGCTACCGTTATCCCGGTGGCCCCGACTACTACTTAAAATCCTCAGAAGAAATGCACGAACTTTTCAAAGAGGTGCCAGAAGCCTTAAGCAATACCCTGGCTATCGCTGACAAATGCCACGTGATTATTGAGCTGGGTAACTATACGCTGCCTCTGTATGAAGTCCCCCAGGGGCATAACGAAGAAACGTATATGCGTGAGCTGACCTGGAAAGGCTTGCGCTGGCGTTATGGCGAAACCACCGATGAAATTCGCGAACGGGCTGAGTTTGAAATGAGTGTTATTGAGGGTATGGGGTTTTGCTCGTACTTTTTGATTGTGTGGGACTTCATTAATTATGCCCGTCAACAGGGCATTGCGGTGGGGCCGGGCCGGGGCTCCGCTGCTGGTTCCATTGTGGCCTATGCCTTAGGAATTACAGATATTGACCCCTTACATTACCAATTGCTGTTTGAACGTTTTTTAAATCCGGACCGGATCAGCATGCCCGATGTGGATATTGACTTTTGTATTGAACGCCGGGAAGAAGTCATTCAGTACGTGGTGCGTAAATACGGAGCCGATAAAGTGGCTCAGATTTTAACCGTGGGAACGTTGGGCGCCAAAATGGTGCTCAGAGACGTGGCCCGTACTCTAAGCTTTCCCGCCAGTGAAGCGGATCGTCTGGCTAAAATGCTGCCTACCAAGCCGGGCACCAAGCTCGAAGAGCATATTGGTGAAGGCACGGAGCTTTATGCAGAAAGCAAAAAGAGTAAAGACGTGGCGCAGCTCATTGAGTATGCTCTTAAGCTAGAGGGCAACGCCCGTCAGGTGGGGGTTCACGCCGCCGGGGTTGTGATTGCCCGCGATCCGCTGGATTGCACCGTTCCGCTCAGAGCTGAAGAAGACAAGCTCATTACCCAGTACACCAAGGACGAGGTGGAAGAAGTGGGGCTGCTCAAGATGGACTTTCTGGGCCTGCGTAACCTCACCATGATTTCTAAAACTCTGGAAATTTTGAAAGGCTCCCAGAATCTGGATCTGGACATGAGCAAAATTCCCATTGATGACAGTGCGGCCTATGAACTGCTGTCTTCTGGTTACACCGTTGGGGTTTTCCAGTTAGAGTCCTCGGGCATGCAAAAGCTGGTGCGCCGCCTGATGCCCGATAATATTGAGGATATTATTGCGCTGGTGGCCCTGTATCGTCCGGGCCCGCTGGGCAGTGGCATGGACGTGGACTTTGTGGAGCGGAAGTTTGGTCGTCAGGAAATTTCTTATTACCACGACAAGCTCACGGAATTATTAGAACCCATCTTAAAAGACACCTACGGTCTGATTCTGTATCAGGAACAAATCATGCAGATTTCCCGGGCTGTGGCGGGCTTTACTCCCGGTGAAGCGGACACCCTGAGAAAAGCCATGGGTAAAAAGCTCTTAGACGTTATGGCCAAAATGCGCGAAAAGTTTATTGTGGGAGCTCGCGATAAGGATATCCCCGATAAGGTGTCCGAAGAACTATTTGGGGTTATGGAAGAGTTTGCTAAATACGGTTTTAACAAGAGTCACTCCGCGGCCTACGGCTACGTGGCTTATCAGACGGCCTATTTAAAAGCCAATTACCCGGTAGCCTATATGGCGGCCCTCATTTCCAGCGTCATGGGAACTCAGGACAAGGTGCCCATTTATGTGGCTGAGGCCCGCCGTATGCAAATCAGTATTCTGGCACCGGATGTGAACGAAAGCAGCAATAACTTTAGCGTGGATGCTAAAAATATTCGCTTTGGCTTAGGAGCTATTAAAAATCTGGGTGCCAACGCCATTGAAAATGTGATTGAAGTGCGCAAAGAAAGTGGTCCTTTTAAGTCTCTCTTTGATTTTTGCTCCCGCGTGGATTTACGGGTGGTGAACAAGCGCTCCATTGAAAGCCTGATTAAAGCCGGGGCATTTTCCAATATTCACGATAACCGCCAGCAGTTAATGAATAATTTAAGTACCATGGTGAGCCTGGCCAGTCGCGCCCAGAAACAGCGCAGCAATGGTCAGATCAGCCTTTTTGACATTGTTGAAGACAGTGCTGACTTTACCCAGGAGCCGGAAATGGAGCCTGCTGAAGAATACGAATGGGAAGAAATGCTCAATCTTGAAAAAGAAACCATTGGCTTATTTGTCACGGGCCACCCCTTAGACAAAGAGGCGGAAATGGTAGAAGCCTTCTCCCGTCATACGGCCATTGAACTTCAGGATGTGGAGTCCGGCCGTGAAACGGCACTGGCAGGCATTGTCATGAGTCGGCGACCCGTAATGACCAAAAAGGGCAAAGCCATGATGATTCTGACCGTAGAAGATTTGACGGGTCCCATTGAAGTGGTGGTGTTTCCGCGCACCTACGAAAAGTGCAAAGATATGCTGATTGACGAGGATCGCCTGTTGATCAAGGGCAAGGTGGGAGATCGTCGCGATGAAAATGACAGTACTTCTATTTTATTGGATTCCGCTATCCCCATGCGCAATTTGAGTACGCTCACCCTGACTTTTAATCACTTTGACCTTAAAGAGCTGACAGCCGTGCGCTATGCGCTGCTGGAGTTTCCCGGAGAAACCCCCGTGATTTTGCAGGCCAGAACTCATCCGGGTGAAATGGTAGCAGTGAGTGTGGACTACTGGGTGAATCCTGAAGCGGGTCTACTTCAGCGTTTAGAGCAGCATCTGGGTCAGGACAACGTACATTTGAAAGTGCCTGAACCCGTGGTTGTGGAAGAAGTGGCGCCCCGACTCCAACTGTAGCCTGATTTTAATTTTAGACAAATGTTAAACGTGACTTAACTTTTTTAAGGTCAGTAAGGTAAAGTTTAGTCTATGTTTAAGTTAGGACACATTAAGTTTAGTTCTAATTTAAAATAAGAAGGTTTACATTTATTATGCACATCGCTTCTCAGGCTTCTCCGTATATTGGCACAGCTGGACGGCCTCCTCAACAGACTTTACCCAGTCACGGTATTCAGTTGACCGAGCATGCGTATATTGGACCTGTGGAAACCTTCTACCCTGATCAGGTGCGTATTGGCCTGGTGGGGGACATGTTAGCAGGGGGTATTATTGGTGGCGTTTTGCACCAGGATATGGCCACTGCTATTGACGGGCTTCGCAGTGGTTTTTCCTGGGGCGGGTTGAAAAATCTGGGGGCTGTGGGTTTGAAAGCTGGTGCAATGGGAGCTGGAATCAGTGCGGTAAGTTCCGCCGTACAGAATATCAGTGCCCGTTCCAAAGGGCTGATCACCACCCGTGACGCTATTAGTAATGTGGGTACTGACAGTGTGGGAGGCTTATTGAGTGGAACCACCGCCGGACTGGCTGCGGGAGCGGGTTCTCTTGCTCTACGTTCTTTTGGTGTAGCCGGCTTACCACTGACCATTGGTGCAGCGGCAGCCGGAGCCATTGGCGGAGTAGGAGCATCAAAACTATTTGATGTTACAGGCTTAAGAGATAAGGTATTTCGCGGTATTCGCGAAATGATCAGCTAAGCCTCTACTATGCGCTTGTTTGTGAAGCGTGAAGGGGTCCCTGATACGTTTCCGTGCGATCTGAAAAATGGATATCTAATTGATAGGTGTTCCCTTGCACACGATAACTCAGGGATCGATCTAAGTGCTCCGAAATATTATCCAGGGCTTCCAGGGTAGCTGGATAGCTCTGGTGACGCCGGTAATAATCAGCAAGGGCTGTCTGAGTATAGGCCGTTAGCAAAAGGCGATAGCTGTCATCTTCATATTTTAGGGCTTCTACAGGTTTTCCGAGGGTTGTAAAAACAGCGAGCAAGTTATTTTCTGACAGGTGTTGATCGGCCGCTGAAGCGTTACCAGACAGGTTTTTTTTCACCAGATCATGGGTGTATTTGATATATGCCTGGCGCTGTGCGGGCAAATAGTTCAACGTTTTTAACAAAGCGGCGGCGGCAGGTGCAGAAGATCCGTAAACAGGGTCATTCAGTATTCCACTGTTCCAGATCTGTGGACTATAGAGCATATTTTCAAGGGTCAGGGCTTCGCTGTCCATACCAATCTGAATACTGCCACGATGCGCCTTCAGTAGATTTTCCCACTGCCTGAGCAAACCTTCAGTGTCTGCGACTTTGTTCAGGGCCGATTGCTGAAGCAGGTAATTGTCTGTGGCGTTATCTGAAATTTTTAAACCCACCACCGCCTGAATTAAAGGACCCGTGTGAGCAATATCTTGACCAAATCTGATGGTATCCAAAAGGTGATTTAAGCCTTCCTCAGGGTGCGTAGAGATATCATTAACGGCCTGATTGATCATGAGGGTGCCGTGAGATTGCAAAGCCTGGTAATCGGGCAGTAAAGTATCCACGTTCAGAGAGGCTAGCGCAAAGGGAATCTCAGGACTCCGGGTCGCTTGCGACGCCAACTGCACCTGTTCTCTGTGTTGATTCGCCAGCCCACGCTGAGGAACCACTGCTTTAAAGGTGGGTTTGGGATTTGTAACATATTTAAACAGCGAGTCTTTTTCTGCGGTGGAGAGTTGCCACTCTTCAGGTTGTGTTTTGGCTCCCAATTGCTGCCAGTATATTTTTTGCGGGTTTTGCGAGAGCGTTTGTTCTCTTAACGTCGGGCGAATAAAACGCTGCTGTAAAAAATTTTGTGTACGATTATTCAAACTCAGACGCTGTTGGAGCTGTTTTTCTCCTTCAATGTTTTCAAGGTAATGTGAGCCTATCAGCATAAGAGCAGAGGCAAAAAGAGCGTTTTGAACAGTGGGCGTCCAGAACGGACGAGAAGGCTTGAAGCGGTGAAACAAAAACAAAGCAAAAATCACGATTTCTACGCAGTAGAAAATACCCCAGTACATCATGGTATGCGGAGAATAGAAAAAAAGACTCCCTTTTACGATGGCGGCTACATACAGTAAGCGGTAAAGCATAACCGCCTGTAACGCAGAAAGCAGGGTCAATAAGAAAATTCTTTGTTTTGTCATATAACGCTCCTGAAATTATGAATGCAATTAACGCGCCGCTTTAACACGCTGTCTTAACACGCCGCATTAATTGTTTACATAACTTAACATTTAAAATAAAAAAAGTCAAATCAAAAACAAAGTACAATATGCTGGTGCAAAAAAAGTTATTGAAGACACCGTAAAACCCCTTCAGCATTTGGCTTGCTTGAACATATACATCAACTTCAACAATTTAATACCAAAGAGCAAGAGCAGCTAAAGCTGTTAAATGCTGCTGCTCTGGGTAATGAAAAATGTGCTGCTGGTATCTATGGTGACACCCCGAATAATTCAGGTGAAATAAAGCCTTACTGAAGCTGTTTTGCCATGTCTTTTGCGGACATGGTGTACTGCTTTCCTTTTATACTTACGGTAACCGAGTCGTTGCCGTTTTTTTCGTTGCTCATGGCCTTTTTGGCCAGGGTTTTCATGGTGCCGGCTTGATCGGGGGTGATGTACACTTTTTTATCGCCAAATTTTAGAGGTACGGTATAGTCGTTGTCGGTATCAAAATTGATGCCCATAATGTTGGTTTCAAGAGGCTTACTGGCGGCTTCGAATTGCTTGATGTCCTTACCTGTAGGGCCGAGGTTACTTACTTTGACATTTAAATTAGCCATTACTATTGTCCTTTTTATGATACTTATAATATACCCACGTTAGTGCTTTGTTAATCACCAAATTGCAGGGCGTTAACGCTAAAATCCGCAGACGCGATTTTTTTGACCATGACTTTATTGTTTTGCAGGGCTTCTAAAGCTTCTTTTTGTCCTGAGCTCAGAGACACCGCGATCACGTAAAGTTCTACCTGTTCTTCGCTCAGGCTGCTTTCTTGCATAATGACCGGATTATCGCCCAGTTCAAGCAGCACCTGCTGTTTTGCTGCCGCCAGTAGCTTGCGCGGCAGCACATATTTAAAAATGGTGTCATTGCAGAGTTTTTCGGGCGCGTGCTTCATTAAAATATATCCTTTAAGCGCTTGAATCCCTGATTCAGAGAATCCACACCCTGAATCAATAGATTCTCAGCATTCCATATTAGCCCTTTGTTTTCAAGCAGATGCGTAATTTTTTGATGCATTTCCTGCGCCTGGGTGCCGGCTTTTTCTTGTTGGATTTCCGGGCCGCCGTTTTTGCCGTAAGCGGCCATGGTCATGGCTCCCCAGTGCTTGATATCGGTGTCAGGCTGGTTGCCGTCTCGCATTTCACGGAAGGTGCTACCCACTGCTGCTCCCACATAAGAAGCATTATGGTCTTCATCGCTAATGCCGCCTTCGGCCACGCCGTCACGGATTTCGTGCACCATGCTGCCTGCTCTCACCATGAGCGGGTCCTGGGTAACATAAGCCATAAACTCATAAAACATGGTGTGATAAATCTGGTTTTTGGTCTTGTCGTTGATTTCTGGGCGGAAGTCTTCACCGGTGTGGGTATCCAGATTATGGCCTGCCCAGCCCACCGCTTTCCAGTTATTGTCTTTTGGGGGGACGCCCAGGGCTTCCCAATCTGTTTTAAAGGTGTCCACCAGCGGGTCTATTTTTCCCAGGCGTGGCAGTCCTTCGTATTGTTTGAGGTATTTCAGAGCGTCTTTGCCCACGGTCACGAGGGTTACATCCTGAATAATAAAGTCGGCCTTTTTGGCGGCGGGGGTATCGGCGTTGGCGTAACGGGAGGCGGCCTCCGCTTTGAGCTGCCCCCAGATTTCTACACCGGGCACGCCCTGATCCCGGAGCTGTTGCGCCAGGGTTTGCAGGGCTTTGAGATTGTCCTGACGTTCTTCTACGGTAAGCTCACCCCAGCCTGCGGGTGAGGGGGCGGTGAGCGAAACGGTGGGGGCTTCCACGTGATTTTGCGAGAGCACTGCCTGAAAAGAGTCCGTCTGCTGAAGTCCCTGAGAGGGAGTCGGCGCAGACTTCGTTTGTGCCCTTTCAGGCTTTGATACTGGCGGTGTGGTTTGAAAAGTGGTGGGCCGAATTTTCATGAAATACCTCTTCAGAGATTATCGGGCCGGGCGTACCGAAACTTGCCTGAGTACGTTTTCCCAGAGCTTTTTGTGATCGGCCTTTGAAAAGTAGTTCTCCTGCCACAGGGAGCTGTCTCCCATGCAAAAAATTTGCCCTTTTCCGTAGCGACTCAGCGCCATGACGGTGGCACGGGGTTTTTGTTGTTGAATAACGTAATGCTCAGGGGCCGCAAACGCCAGTTCTTGATCGTAAGGAGATCCCACCTGTACCTGTCCCGAGCGAACCAGTTCAAGCCGGGAGAGCCCCGTTGTTAGCGGGTGAGGGTGCAGGTTGGTCACAGGGAGCGTGGCTGCGGGCTGTGCCAGGGTATTGTTGATGCCAATGCCCAGCCGATCATAGATTTTGTCTAAGGTGTTGGCTGCGGCAAAGCCCGCCCATTCTCCGTTGATAATCAACGCCCCACCGTCCAGCAAAAAACCTTCCAGTGCTTCCAATTCGGCTGTGGAAAAGTCGGGGGTGCTGCGGTGGGCCACGAGCCACAGCACGTCCTGTGCCGGATTTAAGGCCTCTGGCGTATCAATCGGAGCATGTTCAGTGTGTGCCAGAGCGCTGGCAAAGTCTGTTTCAAGTCCGGCAAAATACCGCAACTGCCGTGGAGAAGCGGTCATGAGTTCATCGGGCTTCTGGAAGCGTGGGGACAGCACCCAGGATAAAGCGGTGGGCGTTTTGCCAGCGATAAACCAACGCTGCCAGTGACCTTCTTCGTTGTTGACCTGAAGCACATAACGCAGTCCCGGTGTAAGATCCGGAACGGTGACTAACCCATCAGCATCGGTATTCAGACTGCGCCAGGAGGTCTCAAAAACGGGGCGAATCCGCAGCGTTTGTTGAGTAACCGGCTCGCCACTCATACTTTCTAATTTCAGACGCAGCAGAGGAGCCGACTCAGCATCTGTTTCAGCAGGGTCTTTTAAAACAGAGGGAGCAGCACAGGCATTTAAAAGCAGAATAAGGAAAACCGCAATCTTATAAACGGGGACCATCTCCTCTGGCAGCCAGGGCCTTTTGTGCATTGAGATGGCCGTAGCCGGTAGCGTTATCAAAAC
>CAYFGW010000082.1:0-17991 GCA_964342365.1 uncultured Candidatus Sericytochromatia bacterium
GATCTGACAAATATTCGTCAGAGAAACGAACGTCGTTCTTCAACGAAAGCCAGCACTAAACGCAAACGGGCCAATCGTCGCGTGAGTCAATGGAGTTTTGCGGAGTTACAGTATTTTATTGCTTACAAAGCGCCGCTGCATGGCTCACAAGTGGTGAAGGTAGATGCAGACTACACCAGTCAGCAATGTCCGATGTGTGGCCACGCCACCAAAGCCAATCGCAAGAACGCAGGATTACTGTTTGAATGTAAAAAATGCGATCATAAGCTACACGCTGATCTGGTAGGAGCTAGAAATGTCTGCATGAGAACGCTATCAGTGTGGCAAGACCAGACTGATACGGGGCGCTTGTCTTTCGCCCCTAATGTGTCGAACGTTGAGACCAAAACCGAACGCTTGCAAAAGTATTCGGAGTTGCGGTGGGGTTCAGACACAAGCCCCGGCTGTACTTTATCAGCCGAGGGTCATTGACGTACAGCAGTATAGAACGAATTTAGAGATCTTTGAGTAAATCCTCAAGGTCTTCGCTGTCTTTTAGCTGACTGACATCCAGCATAAAGGTACCCGTTTCATCAAGAGCTTCTTCGTTATCTTCGCCCTTGGCCGCTTCAGGAGCGCTTTGCTTTTTGGGTTTTTGCTCTTTGGCTGCTTTACGAAATAGTTTATCTAACATAAGTATCCTCCGCTAATTTTATTGTAACTTAAAAATCGCGGAGGATACCACCAGGCAGAATATCGGTTGTTTTATCGACGCACCATAGCGTCAGCGATTTTACGAGGTTCGGGATTCTTTTCCTGAGAAGGCCAGCCCTCCCGTTGCGCACTGCGGTCACCGTCGGTGCTTTCCGTTTGATCATGGAAGAGCATAACCTGAGTAGGATAAGGCATATCAATAGCAGCATCATCCAGGATTTTCTTGATGGCAGATTTCACACGGCTGTCTGTATGCACCACCTCTGCCCGGGTAGATTGTGTCCACCAACGGGCCCGCAGATTCACAGAGCTTCCCGCCAGTTCAGACACCAACACTTCCGGTGCAGGCTCTGACATCACGCCTTCAACAGACTTAATCGCTTTGAGAATTTCCTGGGTGGCCTGATCAATATCATCACCATAACCAATGCCCACATCGTACTGAGAACGAATTTTGTCAAAGGCGGTATTAACCACCACAGCCTGGGTATAAATTTCACCGTTAGGAATCACCACACGGCGACCGTCATAGGTTTTGATCAGAGTGGAGCGGGTTTCAATATTTTCCACGGTGCCTTCGTAGTCTTTGTAAATGATCTGGTCACCCACTTCAAAGGGCTGACGCAGCAATAGCAAAACTCCGGCCAGAAAGTTTTGCAAAATATCTTTAAAGGCAAAACCAATGGCTACACCACCAATACCCAGCGTAGAAAGCAGTTTTCCAGGAGTTACCGAAGGCGCAATAATAGCCGCAGACACCAGAACACCAATAAAAAGTGTGGTCCAACTGGCCAGGCGTCCCAGTACCATGCCTAAACTGTCGTCGGACCGACCCGAAAACATCTTTTTTACCAGATTTTGCACCAGTTTTGCGGCAAAATAGAAGCCTATAAAAACCAGAATACCTATCAACAATGCGGGAATCAGGCGAATGAAGCCATCCAACATATTGTCCAAACGTTCCCAGAGGCTCGCCATATCCACATCCACCTGACCGGTGGTGTCCTGTATTCCTCCTGTGCTTGAATCTGCCATACCTTATTCCTTCTTGTTTATGAATTTATCGATCGCTTTCCGATATTACTTTCAACTTATGCAAGTTGGGATCAAAAAGGCACAAAAAGAGAATAAGGATTTCGCTATGACCTTCAATCAGTCGAGGTCAATCAGTCCAGATAGATATTTAGCCGGGAATTGAACCCTCCGTGACCATCAGGTTCTTTATTTTCACATTCTGGATCATGGATCCAGGTATCGCCGTTCACCACAAATTTATAGCTATAAAGCCCCTTAAAAGGAAAGGTATGTTCAAGGCTCCAGGTGGATGTCCCTGAGATACGCTGCAAGGGGATGGCATCGGCTTCCCAGTGGGTAAAATCGCCCACCAGACTCACGCTTTCAGCCTGTTTGTCTTTGTAATAGAAAGTCACCTTGCGACGCTGCACAAAGGGGGAGGCCATGCGATTCATACGGCGGCGGTAGCGGTCATTTTCAGCCTCTTTGACGCATTTGCGCGGATGAATCAAACCGTGCCCCTGCTGTTCAATGGGAATATTAAAAATTTTGTCAGTGGTCATACAGAGCAATTGTTTGATACGCCGCGGGCTGAGACCGGGATTGGCCTCCAGCATTTGCGCAATAATGGAGCACACAATGGGTGCTGAAAAAGAAGTACCGTCCACGTGCTGGTAATGACCGCCCACCACCTTATTGTTTTTGAGCCAGTCTGCCACCGTTTGCGACAATTGCGCAGGCGACTGCTCCAGCACGTTAGCTTCAAAGGGCAATTCTTCAAAGTTATCCCGCACGTGTGCCATTAAAGCTTCACTCTCACACCGGGCCGCCTGCGACACCAGTTCTGCCTGTCGGTAAAACTCCGTATCCGGCAAAATCGGAGCCGCTACCCAGATGCCCGGCGCAATCAGCTCTGGTTTCATGAGACCGTCGATGGTGGGCCCGTAGCTGGAGTGATACATATCGTAATAGTGGCGACTGAGCTTATTTTTATCGTCAAAACCGCCCACGGTGATCACCGAAGGTGAAGATCCCGGTGGGGTGATTATATTCTCATCTTCTAAATGGCCGTCGTTGCCGGCCGCTGCCACCACGGTAATTCCCGCCTGCACCAGAGCCTCGGCCATTTGATTGAGAGCACTGTCCAGATACGATTGTTCCCGTCCCTCACCCAAAGAAATATTGAGCACGCGAATATTGTATTTTTCGTGGTTTTCTAGAACCCACTTGAGCCCTTTGATCATATATTCTGTTTTGATGCGCCCCTGGCGGTCAGAGGCTTTAAGCAGAACGATTTTGCTGTTATAGGCAATACCTTTGTATAAACCGTTAGATAAGTAGCCGTTGCCCGTAGCCGAAAGGGACGTTTGCATGCCGTGCCAGCTATTGTCGCTGGGCTCGCCAAAGTCATCTTCTTCAGGGTGGGGAACATTCACGTAGGCCAGCACCCTGTTTTCAGGCATGGTGAGATCCGGATGGGGGTAAAATCCCGAATCCAGAAAGGCAATGGTGACACCTTTTCCACTGTAGCGAGAAACGGCGTTTAAACGCAGAGGGGTAGGAATGATTTCATAATCCTGCTGCTTGTAAATGGGAAAAAAACCGCTCAGTGAGGAAACCATAGAAGCATTGGGATACTCTAATGACACATCAAAAATATCCTGGGTAGAAAGGGGCTTACCGTTGTCTTTGCAAAACAAATACATTTGGTTGAAGTCAATGTGACTCAAATACTCGAGTAACACTTCGCGGGTTTCTTCGTCAATGAGCACATAGCGGCTGTGGTCAGGACGGGTGATTTTCAGCTGAATTTTTTCATCGTCCGTTTGAACCACGTCGTCAAGGGTCATCTGACAGAGTTCCAGAGCCTGAATCTGGGTACCGTAATAGAGCATCAGAAGCACCATATCGCGGAGCGCGTGGGTTTGTTCCACCTCTTTGATGCGTTGTAGCACCTGCTGTTTATGAGATTTCCACTGCACGTCAAGGGGCTTGTACTGACGCGACTTGAGGGTGCCGATATAGGCGGTGATATAAGATTTGATCAGATGTTGAAGTTGGTTGGGCATAATTGTACTCTACTTAATAATGCGATGTTCAATCAGAGATTTATAATATTCCACAGCCTTGGGACAGCTGCCGTCAGCTTCAATCCAGCGGGGATTGTTTTCTTTAATCACGTTCAAAATTTGTTTTTCGACACTTTTATGAAAGGGAATAATGGCATCGTCCACTTCTCGCTCACATACGGGGCATACATAGGTATTGTCCACACCGCACTCCTTTGCGTTTCACTTGTTCGATTTGACTATAACTTCATGATAGTACACAATGCCTTTGCAAAATAACTCGAAGGAACATTTCATGTCAGAAACCACGTCTCTTTTTCCCACACTCTCAGAAGACTTACGCCATCAGCTAAAACAGTATGGTGAAGTGGAGTCCGTGGCGGCGGGAACCGTTTTGCTCACCCCCGGTGAAAAAGACTTTTGCTGCTTTGTCGTTCTTTCTGGCGAAATGACCATTAGCGATCCCTTCCGCGAAGACCGTGTGATTACCGTCCATAAGCAAGGGGAATTTAGCGGAGACAGCGATATGCTATCCCGGCGCAGCACCCTTGTGAAAGGTACCATGACCGAACCCGGTGAGGTGATTCGCATCCAGCCCAACGCCCTGCGAGAAATTATTGCCAATGTGCCTGAAGTGAGCGATATTTTGCTTCAGGCTTTTTTACTGCGACGGGACGCTTTAATCAACAGCAATCAACACGGGGCCCGTCTGGTGGGTTCTCGCTATTCAGCGGACACCTTTCGCATTCGGGAGTTTTTAAGCAAGAACGATCTGCCCTATACCTGGCTGGACGTGGAAAAAGACGAAGAAGCGGCGGTTTTGCTCAAAACCTTCGATGTGCCTCCGGAAAGCACGCCCATTTTGATTACCCACGAAGGGGAATTTTGCAAAAACCCCACCCTTGAAACTCTGGCCGCCTGCTTTGGCATCTCTGATTATGACCGGTGCCAACAGTACGATGTGGTGGTGGTGGGTGCCGGTCCCGGTGGACTGGCCGCCAGTGTCTATGCGGCTTCAGAAGGGCTCAACGTACTCACCGTGGATGCGCTGGGCCCCGGAGGACAGGCGGGAACCAGCTCTAAAATTGAAAATTACCTGGGTTTTCCCACGGGAATTTCAGGGCGTGAGCTGGCCAACCGCGCGTATTTACAGGCCCAAAAGTTTGGCGGCACCATTGCCAGTCCCCGCACGGTCAAAACCATGGTTTGCGAAGGTTCTCAATTTACCCTGACCTTTGATAACGAGGACAGCGTTTCCGCCCGCTCGGTGGTGATTGCCTCGGGCGCAAAATACCGCAAGCTGCCTTTAGACAACCTCAGTGATTATGAAGGCAAAGGCGTGTATTATGGGGCCACCAATATGGAGGCCCAGACTTGTTCTGATGAAGAAGTCATTGTGGTGGGCGGGGGCAATTCCGCGGGTCAGGCCACGGTATTTTTAGCGGGTCATGCCCGCAAGGTGCATTTGTTTATTCGCAGTGGAGATCTTGAGCACAGCATGTCCAAATACCTTATTCAACGTATTGATCAAACCCCCAATGTAGAACTGCACCGCCACACAGAAATCACCGCCCTGTCCGGTGACGGACATTTAGAAGAAGTGACCTATAAAACCAAAGACCAGACACACACCCTGCAAACTCAGCATGTGTTTACCATGATCGGAGCCAGTCCCTGTACGGAATGGGCCAGCGAATGCGTCCTTTTGGACAAAAAAGGCTTTGTACTCACCGGCAGCCAGTTGAACCGCAGGCAGCTTTCGGAAGCCGGTTGGCCCGAAGACAAAAGCCCCACCCTGCTCGAAACCAGCAAGCCGGGCATTTACGCCGTGGGAGACGTGCGCAGTGAATCTACCAAGCGGGTGGCTTCCGCAGTGGGGGAAGGCTCCATGTGTATTAGCTTTGTACACCGCTATTTGGGCGCACTTTGAGCTCATTTAGGCTTTAAGACACCCAGATTGCGCAGGAAGGTTTCTTCTTCAGATTCGCCCCAGAGTTCATCGGCTCCCCAGGCCACCAGTCCGACCACCGTTGCTCCTACCAGCACCACAGGAGCAGCGGGCCCACTGGCTCCGGCGATGATGGCAATGGAAGCTCCTGCTCCAGCCAGACCAGCTACGCCGCTGGTGACTTTCATGGCTCCGCCAAAGTTATCGCCGTTTTTGAATTCATTACTGGCGTTATAAAAATCAAAGCCCGCGCCCGCGAGATCACCAATGGGCCCCAAAACCTCCATGACTTTAAGGGCTTTGGCGGTGCGGCCCAGACGGGTGGCTTTTTGAAGGTCGGCTGCGGTGTCCGCGGTTTTAAAAGCACCTGCCCCCTTCTTCATGTCACTCAAAATACTATCCGCGTCAAAACCAACCATTTTGGCCACAAGCGCCGAAGTGTTACTGGCAGCTCCAGCGGCAGCAGCGCCAAACTGTCCAATGGCGTTAAAATCACCCTCTTTGATGGCCGCGGGTAATTTGCCACCGGCTCCCACAATAGCGGTAAAGGTCAGGAAACCAGCAAACTTTTTAGAGTTCCCCATCCGTTGAATAAAACCTTTGGCATCTATACCGGCAGCGCCCATTTTGTCGAGCTTTTTATTGAGAATATCAAAGACTTTGGTCCCCGCTTCTGCATCTCCACGGCGCATTTTATCCACCAGCGCTTCAAATGCTTTGGCTTCTTTAGCGTCCATTGCATCAAAGGTTTTCGCCAGCGCATCTGCTACTTTGGCAGTTTTATCAGCACCCGTGACAGGTTTATCCATCGCTTTTAAAACTTTTTCAATGGCTCCCGCTCGCTCACCGGGAGGCAAACTTTTGAGAATCGTCACGGATTTTTTCTGAATTTCTCGTCCGATGAGCGCTTCCTGTACTTCAGCAGCAGCCTTGGGGTCAGCAAAAGCAAGTTTGGCCAGATCCGCTTTGAGAATGGCAGCCTTTTCATGTTCAGGCAGCAAATCCAGATAGGCCTGAAATTTGGGACTGAGCAAATGTTTTTTGAGTTCCTGAGCAGCGGGTTTATCCCCAAAGACTTCTTTCATCGCTTCTTTTTTGGCGTCGGCGAAGGCTTTGATCACTTCAGGTTCTTTACCAAGGGCTGCAATTTTTGCTTCAATGGCTTTGACGTCGATACGCTTGCGCAAGTCTGCGTCAATGTTGGGGTTTTTCGACATTTCAAGGGCCGCATACAGCTTTTTCATTTTGGCCAGTGGCCCGGATTTAGCATTTTTGATTTTGCCCTGAATGCTTTTAACGTAAGCTTTTTCGAGTGCTGACATTTGAGCATCGCCAATCAGCGTTTGCTTCATGGTGGGGTCGTTATAAAGAGCCTGCTTCTGAGCAATCTCTTTTTTGAGCCCGTCAATTTTGCTCTGGGCACCAATATAATCGGAAATATAATCGTCGGTTTTGGTATCCAGCTCAAGCAGAGCTTTGACTTCTCCGGGCGTGATGCCGATAAATTTATTGCCCGCATCTTTGATAGATTCCAATAAAAGCTCGTGGGTATTGTCCAGAGTGACCAGCAGCTGGTCTTCCTTGCCTGCTCCCAGCGCTTTAAGCTTATCCACCTGTTTCTCCAGCAGCTTAATGGCGTCTACAGCCCCCCGTCGGGAACTGGCATGCTCTTTGTAATTGGCAATATCCTTTTGAAGGTGCTTAATCAAAAGTTTGCGATTGTCGTTGATACGCTTGCGCAGATAATTAACATGCTTTTTTTGTTTTTCCAGTTCAGGCCCCTTTAAAGTGGCCAGTTTCAGTTCCGCTTTATTAAGTTCTGTCACCTGATCTTTGAGATCTGCCCTGGCCTGGGTGAGCTTTTGGTTCATGGAAGCCAGCGCACCCACACGCATGTCCGTATGCATCTGCGCCACCTGAATCTGGTGATAGCGTTTATAAACCCCCATGTCTTCTTTTTGCAATTGATCCCGCTGTGCTTCTAAATCCTTACGCAGTGCGGGATCTCTCGTCACCATCAGTTTGGTATTGATCTGATCGAGACGATCTTGCAATATATTAGACAATTTGCGGGGCTGACTGCGATACTGCCCGTATTTTAAATCTGAGTTGGGAATTTGCTGACTGCTTTTGGGTGTTTGTAAGAGTCGCACCGTCAACAGCGTTTTTGAGGTACTCAAATCCTCCCGTTGACGACTCATGGTAACCATGTCCTGTCGCAGTGTGTTGGCTTCCGGTGTATTGCCCTTGCCCGCTTTTTCCAGCGCCTTTAGCTCAGATTGCGCCGTTTGCATATCCGTATCCAAACGCTGTAGGGTGTGGTCCAACTGCTTTTTTACCGTAGACAAATTGCGCCGATAAGTGGGCATTTTGTCCACTTCCTGTGTGCCCGCTCGATTGCGATCAAATCCTTTAGCATTGTCTGCCACCGCCATTTTTGCCAGTCCCGATACGCGCTGATAGGCGGCTTCGCGGGATTCATTTTCTGGCACCACAGGAGTAAGTCCCCCGTTTTTGTCAGTAATATAGGCTTCCGCCTGATCACCCAAAGTGGCCAGCACCTCCTGAGGCGTGGCGTTACCTTTAAGCTCAATCAGCGCGTATTCCACACCCTTTTCGCCCTGCACGGCCACAATGAGTTCAGACCCGCGATTGCGTTTATTGGCAGCTTCAACGGCCTGTTCCAGAGAACCATAGGTTTTTAGCTCTCCGGTTTCGTTTTGCGATTCCCCCAGCAAAATCTTTTTGGCCAGACTGTTCTGGTTTTTGTGAAGCTCTGTACTCGCAGCCCGTTGGGTATCAGAAAGAGAGGACACCCGTTCATTGAGCACTGCCAGCAACTGTGCTTTTTCCAGGCGCACCCCCTGCTTCACACCACCGGTTTGCTGCCCGAGACGGCGTACCCGACCGGTTGCCGTATTTTCTTGAGGCTCTGCAGGAGCTTCAGTCCCTGATTTTACAGGCTGTTGCTCACGGCGTTCAAAGCGATCAGTGGGGTTGAGTTGCGCAGGTGTTGACTCTGGCGGCGGTGGAGCAGCCACTGCTCCCGGCTTACTTTTGGTCTTTGATTCTTGAAGCGGGATCGTTGGTGATACCCGTCGTGTATTCACGTTCATATAAAAAAGCTCCCTGATGATGTATGTCTAACATATCAAAGGAGCTTTCTTATTACAAACTCTTAGCTTAAGTGAGTGACTAGCTGAAGTCGAAATCGCTCATAGAATCTAACATGGCGTTGAAGTCCAGATTGGAACGCAGCTGCTCTTCGCGGTTGCTGGTCATGAAAGAGATGCTTGCATTGCCACTGGCGTCTTCTCTTAACACCAGATCAGAGGCATTGTCGTCACGGTTGTCCAGCGTGGACACAAGACTTCCGTCTGCTCTTGCAGTGGTACGCAGATCGAAGGTTTGTGTGCGACCGTTTCTGTCCGTCAGGGTCAGGGTACCGTTACCGGTGCCGTTGCCGTTGGCATCAAGCACACGCTCTTCCAAAATTTCAATGCGATCGCCATTGTCAAAATTGGTCGTGGCGCGCGTCATAAAGCTGGTATTACCGTTGGCCCGTACGGAACTGACACGACTGGCATTGGTATTAAAACCGTCGCCGTCTTCCCGCAGCATCAAATCCGTTCCCAGATCGGTATTCCCCTGAACACGAGATGCGCCCAGAATATTGCGATTATTGTTACCGCGAGTGGAACGGGTACCAAAGAAGGTGGTCACACTGCCGTCAGCGTTAGTAGCTGTACGGATTTGACCCGCAGTGGTGTCAAAGCCACGATTGCGCATGCGGTTCATTTGAGACGCATCCACCTGAGTCATGCTGCTGATCTGAGAATCCAGGTTGATGCTACCGTCGTTACTCAGAATACCGCTGTCGTTGAAGTTCAGCAGGTCATTATCATTGCGGCTATCAATGCTTCCGTTGACATTAGAACGCAGACGAGTGCTGTCAATGATACTGTCATTGTCGGAGGTAAAGCGAATACTGCCACTAGATTCAATATCGCTACGGAGACGGTTGCTGGAGTCACGGAATTCGTTTAAGGAGCTGTCAAGGTCTGCATTCAAACTGGTATCAATGCCCGTATTGAGAGAACCGTTGCCAGAGCCTGTGTTGGTACCTACATTCACACCTGTGTTTACGCCGGTGTTGATTCCGGTGCTGGTAGAGCCGCCGTCATTGTCTGTATCGGTATCAGCATCTACATTTGCGCCTACACCCACGTTAACGCCGGTATTCGTGGAATTACTGCCTGTAGAAGTTCCGGTGTTGACTCCCGCGTTGATGCCGGTATTAATGCCGGTGCTGGTAGAGCCGCCGTCACTGTCGGAGTCGGTATCAGCATCCACATTTACGCCTACACCTACATTAACACCCGTGCTGGTGGAGGAGTCAGAATCACTGTAGTTGTCGTTATCATTTCCGGTGATATCATCTACAATGCCGCCAAGCTGTTGGGTTGAAAAACTGCCGTTGGCGTTCAGACGAGCAGAGTCTGAAAAGGAACCGTCAATAGAATGGTAGCTGGCCAGTGCGGTCTGCGCCTGAGCATTTAAGCCAGATACTTCAAAATCCGCGTCAACACTGCCGCTTACACCATCATTGTCGTCTCTGTCATCATTGGTAGCGGGAGCGGAAGCGTCGTTGGGGGTAATAGAGCCGGAGCCGCTAGCGGTACAGCCCGTCATCAGCGTTAAACTCATACATGCTGCCAGGGCAACACCTGTTACTTTAGTAATTTTCATGATTGATTCTCCTTCATGTTCACACATAGCTATATTCATACATATCTATGTTTTTATTCATGTTCAGCAGTATCCCTGTAAATTGGAAGCGTTGGCAAATAAAGAAAACATAAATAAACCCAGTCATAACCTCAAAAACGGCATCAATAAAAGGTTTTACATAAGTATCAAAATGCCGTAAAACCATATTTTGTGATTTTCATAACGCTTTTTCCTTTTGAATAGTAATGTGGCCAGAGACACTTTCTACCCAGGTCAACAGAGGTTCACTGCTTTCAGGCAAAAGCAAAGTGGTAATCAGAGTTTCATCGCTCTGACGTTTTGAAATCAGTACAAAATATTGGGTTTTACCCGCTTGCGTATAAGAGACCACGCCCTGACCGTCGGCCCCCATCGGTCGTCTCTCGGACCAGATTAAACGCTCTCCGCTGCGCCAGCGCACCTCTCCCCGGGTCAGCTCAACATTTTCTTGTGAAATATACTCCGCCGTGACGGTTCCTTCCGAAAAAGCCTGGGTTAAATTGAGCTGAAGTCGGCGGGGCTGTGCTTCACGGATTTCTTCTTTCATCAAAATCTGCTGCAAACGCTTGTGGCCAGAAACTTTCACCGCAGTGGTTAGCAGGCGGGTATCGTTCTCTGTCTCATCTGATAACACCGCTAGCTCTACTTCCAGCCCCCGGGCAGCAAGACGCTCTGATGGCACAGCGCGTTGAAAACGCTGAGCATCAAAACGCGCAAAGCCTTCACGAATCGTTGCTGCATTTGAAAGGTTTTTTTGCTCAATTTCCATGGCCACCTGACGTTTCAACGCTTCCTGATCAGAGGGAAAGGTTTGCAGCACCTGACGTAATTTGGATTCTATGTCAGCTTCTTTTTGGTGTTGAAGCTGAAAAGCAGGAGCAGACACAAGCGCCTGAAAACTCGCGTCCACGTCATGATAAAGCGACATCGCCTGCCGGGCAGTTTGACGCAAATCAGCGGGAGGAGTCGTTAGTCCTTCAGGGGGCGCTGTCAAACCTTCTGGCGGAGCCGTTATACCTTCCGGTGGGGCGGTAATTCCCTCTGGTGGAGCAGTGATCCCCTCTGGCGGTGCCGTGAGTTTTACCGCAGTACGCAAACGAGAAGTCTCTGGCATTGAGCTGACTTGACATCCCGTTACGCTCAAACAACCGAGTAAACTAAGGACTCCTGCACATTGTCGCCACTTTATCATTTTAGTTTTCCTTATCCTGTTTTCACTGTGGTGGCAGTATGCGCTTTATTTTGTCTTAATTTCAAGATAAAAGAAGCGTTAAATCCCCACGCAAAACCGATCAAAGCAAAGCCGCGTGTACCTTCAGCAAACCCGTTAAAAAGCGATAAATTCCACCGAGTTGTGGGATAATCGAAGGACACAATCACCCTGAAAGCGAACCCAGTGACTTTTTCATCCACTCCTTACCCAAGGTATCGCTATATTTTGACAAGTATTGGCATATCTTACGTTTTGTTTGTATCTATTGCATACGTCCAGTTTGTGCACGTTTTGCAAATTACCTTTACCCTCTCTCCCAGGCATTTTATTATGCCGCTGATGATGGCAACAGGCTTTGGGATCTTTCTGGGTTCCTGGTTCCATCTAATGCGAAGCCATAAATACGCTCTGGAAACAGAAGTGTCTCAGAAAACGGAAGCTTTACAAGCAGCAAAGGTAGAAGCAGAACAAGCCAGTGCCGCAAAAAGCCGTTTTCTGGCCAATATGAGTCACGAAATACGTACTCCCCTGAATGCAATTATCGGATTCAGCGAACTAATAGCACCACAAATACAGGATCATTCCTCAGAAGTGCAAGAGTATCTGGCGCATATCCAAAACACCGGTAAACATCTCTCAGAACTCGTCAATTCGATTTTAGACTTATCCCGAGTCGAGCAGGGAAAGCTAACGTTAACTGAGGAGTCTATTGACTTACATGCCTTATGTCGTCGGCTCTATCAGATCAATCGGTTTTCCATTCAGCAAAAAAATGTAGAACTCAAACTGCTCCTGACGCCAACCGTTCCACGGTATGTTATGGCCGATTTGACCAAGTTAACCCAGGTGCTCACCAACCTCCTGGCCAACGCCGTTAAATTCACCTCAGAAGGTGAAATTGTTTTTAGCATCACGTGTACCGAACATGAACTTATTTTCACCATAACAGACACGGGTGTGGGTATTGCCCCGGAAAAACAAAGGCAGATTTTTGAGGCTTTTGAACAAGAAGATGGCTCCACCACGCGCCGCTATGGGGGGGCCGGTCTGGGACTCAACATTTCCCGACAACTGGTTCATTTAATGAAGGGAAATATTCAACTAAAAAGTCAGAAGGGAGAAGGTGCGACCTTTACGGTTACCCTTCCGCTCAGGGAAAGTGTTCTCCCTGAGACGGTTGATAAATCAGCTCCTGGAAGCTTACCGTCAGAAAAAGAGGGAACTTCCCACAGGTATATTTTATCTATTGAGGACGATGTGCTCAATCAATTGCTGATTGAAAAAATGGCAAAAAGTATGCATCTTAACGTACAAAAGGCAGACAATGGCAAGGAAGGGCTGGAAGCACTACAAGCGGCCCTTAGCAACAACCAATTGCCTACTCTCGTTTTATTGGATATGAACATGCCTGTCATGGGGGGGGCTGAGGTGATTCAGCACATACGCCAGCAAACAGAATTAGAGCATTTACCCGTCATTGCAGTAACCGCTGATGCCTTTGAGCAACAAAAGAAAGAAGCCCTTGCACAGGGGTTTACGGATTATTTGACCAAGCCCCTGAGTTTTGAACGTTTTTCAGATAAGATTCAAAACTATATGCACTAAATGTCTCTATTAAAAGAGCCCCTGCACACGCTTGTACAGAGGCTCTTTCAGAATAAATTAATTTACATGTCGATCTTGTCGACCATTTGGTCCACGATGCCGTATTCTAAAGATTCTTTGGCATCCATCCAGTAGTCACGATCAAAGTCCTTCATCACTTTTTCAAAATCCTGACCGCAGTTGTCAGCCAGAATATGCGCACCCATTTCTTTGGTTTTGACAATTTCACGGGCGTGAATGGCAATATCTGCCGCCACACCGCGAATGAGGCCACCCACGCTGGGCTGGTGAATCATGACGCGACCGCTAGGGAAAATAGAGCGTTTGCCCTTTTCACCGGCGGACAGGAGAATAGAACCCATTGAAGCTGCCAGACCCATGCACACTGTGGAAACCGGTGAGGAAATCATTTTCATGGTGTCATAAATCACCATGCCAGAAGTCACCACGCCGCCGGGACTGTTAATGTAAAAAGTAATTTCTTTACCGGGATCTTGTGCTTCCAGATAAAGCAGGCGATTCACCACTGCACGAGCAGATTCGTCCATGACAGGCCCCCAGAGGAACACCTTACGCTGCTCTAAGAACTTACGATCAAACATTTTGCTATCAGACAAACTTTTGATCAGGGTTTCGAGTCCACCCTCGTCATCATCATCTTCTGCGCGAATATCAGGATTTGTATAATTCATGATAAACTCCGTCATTTTTATTTCACAGTCTAGCACAAGAAGCAACCTGAAACGGCTATAAAAAAGATCTACTCCCGTCCAACTGGTCTCGTAACGTATAATACCTATGATTATTTAACAGAAAGAAACCGTTTTATGTCAGCAAATGCTCTGGCCATGATCACCATTCTGGGACTGGCCTTCCTTATTCCGATTATTTTAATGATCGTGTCTCGCGTGCTCGGTGGCCATACGCCGGCCGATGGAGCGGGTAAGTTTACGGCTTATGAATCAGGCATTATGCAAACTGTGGGTTCTGCAGATGACCGTATTTCCATCAAGTTTTATTTGACAGCTATCCTGTTTATTATTTTTGATGTGGAAGCAGTGTTTATGTACCCCTGGGCAGTGAATTTTAAAATTCTGGGCGTTCAAGGTCTGCTGGAAATGTTTGTGTTTTTGTTTATTCTTCTGGCAGGATATATATATATCTGGAAAAAAGGGGCGCTAAAATGGGATTAAATGACAAATTAAACGACAAAGGTATGCCGGGTGAAAACTTCTTGACCACCCGGATTTCAGAAGTTCTCGACTGGGGACGTAAAAATTCACTGTGGCCGTTGCCTTTTGGCACCGCCTGTTGTGCCATTGAGTATATGAGTACGGTATCTTCAGTATTCGACGTGTCACGCTTTGGGGCAGAAGTGGTTCGCTTTTCTCCCCGACAGGCAGATCTGCTGATTGTAGCCGGCACTATTAACTACAAACAGGCCCCCATTCTCAAGCGCATTTATGATCAAATGCCTGAGCCTAAATGGGTCATTTCAATGGGAGCCTGCGCATGTTCAGGCGGCTTTTACAACAACTACTGTACGGTACAGGGCATTGACCAAATTGTGCCGGTAGACGTTTACGTGGCCGGGTGTCCTCCTCGCCCTGAAGCGGTTTTAGAGGCCTTGATGATGTTGCAGAACCGTCTGCGAGCTCCTGAAGACGTCACGTCTCACCCCATCGGCGATGCGATTACCGAAAAACAACGGGAACCTATTTACATCGACGCCTGAGGCTTCTCACACCGACACCTGAAAATAGAAGAGCCCCCGCACAAAATATGTACGGGGGCTTTTTGATGTGATGTTTTATTTCTGCTCGGCAACCATCGCGCCAGCAGCACCGCCCATGGCTCCAGAAACTGCGCCAATGACGCCACCAATAGCGGCTGAGGCTAATCCAATCACCAGATCTCCATCTTTGGCGCTAAAGGCGACTCCGGTAGCTGCTCCGGCAAGAGCGCCGGCTCCGGCTCCCACGAGGGCACCTTTGGCTTTACTGTCGGTAGTATTTGCAGCGGTGAGACCCCCAACGGCTCCACCAGCAGCAGCAGCGGCTGTAATATAGGGGCTAAAGTCAATAAATGCGGGTCCTGCAATGGCTTTTTCTGCGGCAAAATAGGCGGCAGATGCTCCACCGGCAGCCAGTGCACCAATGCCGGCTCCTTTAAGAGAGGGCATCGCGCCTTTACGAATACTCACACTGTCCTGGGCCATAGATTCTTTTTTAGCCAGATCACTGAGCTGTGGCTTGGAAGCAGCTTTCTGGGTTTGCTGGGCCAGAGTCATGGGTTGAGAAGGACGAATCGATAAATTAGACATTTTTTTAAACTCTCTGTGGAAAAATAATTAACGCTTAACTCCTTTATTGTAGAAAAAATGGGCATAAAAATTCTTATACTAAGTTTAAGTGAGGGTAAAAAAACATTTAAGAAAAGGAGTCTTTAATGAGCGGTTTCTCGCATAATTTCAAGCACCGCACACAGCTGCTCTGCTCAAATACCTCGGGAGGCTCAATCTCTAAGAGTTCCTGTGCACAAACGGAAAATTCAAAAAAAGACCTCAGGTCTTCCATTTGCTGTTTGGCCTGTCGTTGCCCCCACAATGCCACCCCATAAATACCCGCAACCCCAAGCAAAGTCGCAGGAACCGCCAGCAACCCCCAAGGAGGCTCCCCCAGAATGACCTGAGCAGAGCCGTACATGGTTAAGAAAATACCGCTAAAACACAAAATCGCCGCTACAGCCAGTAAAAGCGTCCACACATTAGGATGAGGACCATAGTGTCCCCTGAGAAGCGTGCCACCGGACACGGCCTCTGACTGTATGGTCAGGACCGGTGACCAGTAGTGTTGCTGTTCTTGAGTCACCGTAACGCTGATATAACGTTCCAGCACAACACCTTCAAAAGGGCAGTCCGGCTGCGCAAGACGGGTACGAAACTTCTCAAAAGCCTGTTGGGGATGACAGGGAACCATCGATTGAAATCGCGGACGTAACTGAACCATCGACTACTTTTGCCTTTCAGCCTGATGATGTCTATTATAGACAAATTCATGCCCCTACTTCCAAATTGATCTAAATCATTTTTTATTTTGCTCAAAGCCTTCGTCCCCCCGAGGCATTTTTTATATGCTGAAATCAGTTTTCGCGCAAGAGGCAAATATATGACGCTCCAATTAGACAAACCCGTTGAGGTTGCAGAAAATACGTTCTGGGTTTCTCAACGAGACCCCCACTCCTTACTTCAAACCAACACCTATTTACGCCGTTTTCAGGGAAACGGTAAGCAAATCAACTATTTGGTGGATCCGGGACCCTCAGAATTTTTCCCCGAAATTTCTGCCAAGGTCGCCCACGTGATTGACGATGTATCCCATATCAATATGTATTCCATTAACCACCAGGATCCAGATGTGGGTATGAACTCCACCTTTATTTCACGCATGAATCCCCGATCTGTTTGCCTGTGTAGCGAAGACACCTGGAGACTGACCCGCTTTTTTGAAATTCCGGAAAACACCTACAAAAATGTGTATTCCTTTCCGGAAAAACAAATGAAACTTACCACTGGTGCTCACGATATTCTCAAAATCATCCCCACGCCCTACTGTCATTTCGTGGGAGCGTTTGCGGTTTACGATGTTCAGACCCGACTGCTCTTTACCGGAGACCTGTTTGGAGGACTGAATCCGGCAGGCAATATGAGCCTTTACGCCACCGAAGATCACTGGGAGGGCATAAAAACCTTTCACGAAATTTATATGCCCACCAATCAGGCGGTAAAACGGGTTATTGAACGCATCAACGCGCTGGATATTCCACCCTTAGCGATTGTGCCTCAACACGGTAGCATTTTACGCGGCGATATTATGCATGACTTTTTAAAGCGCTTATATCACTTGCCCATGGGCCTTGACATTCAAAAAGAAGATTTGACCACCACCAAAGAAATGGACACCTACAATAAAATCCTCAATAAACTTTATGCTGTGGTTCAACAACATCTATCTCCCACAGAGTACGAAATGGTGCTGGATGTTTCTGATAAACACCAGGAATTGTTCCAATACCTGGATATTTCAGGTCAAAACATTGCTGTCAAAAAACACGGTAGTCGCGCACTGGAACTTTTCTTGCAACGCTTTTCAGGCTTTCATAATAAGGCTCTGTTTAACCAGTTACGGAGTATGGCTCTTAAAGAAACCGTCTTTTATCGGTTGCCCCTGCCCATGGACACTTTTTATAACGGAGGTGTCGACTCAGCACCTCAGGCACAAGCTACTCAAGACGATAAATTCTGGGACTCCCTCGCTTGAATTTAGTCATTGACAGAAATTTGTAGAGCCCGTTAAGCTATGTAGGATTCTTAATACAGAAAGCTACAGCATCCATGTCTATTAAAGCCCGCCTTAACGCCATTGAAAAATGGCACACCAAAAACGAAAGCGAAAGCAAAGACAGCTTTTTGCCGCCGTTGTCTATGGAGGATATTCGCGAGCAAAAAAGCGTGTTTCCCTTTGAGTTCCCTCAGGCGGTGTACGAGCTCTACCAGTGGCATAACGGCATGAAAGACAATGCCCCCTTCTTTAATGAGTTCACCTTTTATCCCCTTGAAGACGCCCTTGATGAATACGAGATAGCAAGCGAGGAAGACAAATTTAAATCTTCCTGGTTGC
>CAYFGW010000083.1:0-17870 GCA_964342365.1 uncultured Candidatus Sericytochromatia bacterium
ATATCGTTACAGAGGGGATAGGCGAGATCCAGACGCTGTTCAAAAATGCACGTCATTTCTTCAAAGACCGACTTATCGGCTTCCAAAGCTCCCAGCGCACCAAACTGGGCGAAGGTACACACATTGCCCGTCAGGTGACTGTTCATGCGATTCATGGCCTCTATAATCGGGGCATCTGCCACCATGTATCCGACGCGAAAACCGGTCATGCAGTAGCTTTTTGAGAAGGTCTGGGTGGTGATGGTCCAGCGGGCAATTTCAGGGGATAAAGACGCTATGCTCACGTGTTTGGCGCCGTGAAAGGCAAGGCCCTCGTAGGCTTCATCGGACACAATATAAATCTTATGTTCTACCGCCAGTTCTCCCAGTGAGCGCAGGGTTTCTTCAGGGTAAAGGGCCCCGGTGGGGTTATTGGGACTGTTTACCAGAATGGCTCGGGTTTTTGGGGTAATGGCCGCGCGGATGGCTGCTAAATCAGGTTGATGATCTACGGTATCTACAAACACGGGCGTACCCCCCGCCAGTTTGATACCCTCGGGGAAGGTTACCCAGTAAGGGCGGGGTACAATCACTTCATCACCAGGGTTGCAAAGGCCCTGGAAAATCATGTACAAGATTTGCTTGGAACCGTTGCCCACGAGGACGTTTTCGGCCTCGGCTGCAATACCGTTTTCTTCACGCACTTTTTTGGCAATGGCTTCCCTTAAAGCCGGTTCACCTGCCACAGCGCCATACTTGGTTTTGCCTGCGGCAATGGCGTTTTGCGTGGCCTGAATAATAGCTTCCGGTGCGGCAAAATCAGGTTCGCCAGCGTTAAAGGAAATGATGTTTTCTCCGGCGGCACGTCGCTTTTTAACGTCACCCATGAGCCGGGTGGTACTGGATTCGGCGATGTTGAGAGTGCGCTGTGAGAGCTGGTAAGGGTTGCTTGACATAGAATAAGGAGCCTTTATCGTATTAAAAGTTTATATATTATAGCCTGCTGTATCTTTAATTTAAAAAAAGCCGCTGTTAAGATGAGAAGTAAACCTTTAAGGAGTAACCCCTGATGACATCCCCCGTTTCTTATCGCCTGAATCAGGCCGAAGATTTTATGTATTTCCCCACCCGCGTGGTTTATGCGCTTATTCCTAATGAAGACGTTCTTAATGAAGTGATTCAAACCCTTGGCCAACACGACATTCCCGCCAGTGAACTCAAAGTTCTTCATGGCGAAGCCGGCCGCAAAATCCTGAATGCTGATGGTTCTGAAGATGGTGTGATGGGCAAATTTATACGAGCTTTAGAAAATGTTTCAGAAGTACAACGTACTTATGTCACTTACGTAGATGAACAAATGGCAAAAGGCCATTATGCTCTGGCTGTGCCCGTGGAAAAGGAAGAACAGCGGGAAGCCGTCGGCGATGTGTTGAAAGCTGCCCATTCTCACTTTATTGTTTATTTTGGTCGTGCATCTATTGTGGATATTCAGGTGCCTCGCGATGTGGCGGTGCTTTAAACTCACCCCTTTAATACTGATTCTCGGCCTGTATCTGGGAGCTCCCTTACAGGCCGAAGTTTTGCCTGTAAAAGGACGTGTAGATGTCCACGGAAATTATCTGATCCACTGGCAAAACGACCGGCTCTGGTTACGGCAAAAACACCGTTTGAATGCACCTGCTCAACAAGCGTTAACGTTTAACCAGCCCATTTATCAGGTTGTGGTACAGGGAGCGTACCTGGTGGTAGGGTTTATGAACGGTTCTTACCAGCGTTTTCGCTTTCCGAGCATGGCCTCTGCAGGCGCGCTGAAATTACCTTCCAACGGACATTTGATTCCCCCTTTTGCGGTCAGCCCCGACGGTTACTATCTGACGCGCACGCTTTTTTCTCAGCAAAATGCGCAGGACGTTATGGATTTAAACACCTGGAGTTGGCAGCCGTCCCGTTGGATACAACAACGCAGAGCGCATCAGCAACCCTTGCATTTGCCAGGACATTACCCGGATACGCAAATTCTGTTTCATCCACTGGGTCAGTTTTTGGCTTTTGCCACTGAAGACGGAGTGCTGAAAATTTATGATACGCAACAGAAAAAATGGGTGTATCAGTTGCCTGGTAGTCCTCCATTGAGTTATGCCGACAGCGGAACTTATTTTGCTTTTTTATCCCCCTGTGGTGCTGAGCAATGTATTCGTCTCTGGCATTTGCCTACAGGACGTTTAAAAACCTGGCGCCATACCCAGATTGACGCCTCCGAATCTGCGCTGGTGATCGACCCGGCGGGGCATTATCTGGCTTATACGACCCGTGCTCAGGGGAAACTGCGAGAGCTCCGGGTACAGCGTATTGCCGACGGCAAGCGCGTGTTTTCTACCCGGGTGGCAGAAGCTGTGGACAGCTTAACCTTTTTTGATGCTTCCCACGTGTTGGCTTCCAGTATAAGAAACAGTGATTATGCCGCAACCCGCCATGAATTTCTTTAAATGCGTCCGCCGTTATAGCCTCTGGATTTGTTTGTTTTTACTGGGCTGTGGTCCACAAAACGGGTGTTCTTCGGCCCGGTTTTTACCCGGTACAAATCTCAGTTGGCGGCAGCAACCGGAAAATACGGAGCCTGTTATAGTAGGGGACTTCCGGATTTCGAGTACTGAAAAACCACTGATGTTGAGTGGATATCAGGATCTGGTTCCCCGTTCGTTGGGAACGGGCATGGACTATTTTCAGTACGAGCGCCGGACCCGAGACCCCCGCTATACCGTCCGCGTGTTGCGGGTAGAAAAAACGGCGTTTTCGCGATTAAAGGTCATGTTCTCAGATCGCTGGGACCATCCCTTGTATAGCGAAAAAGTGTTGTCTCGCCCGGACGTGCTGGGGGTCATGAGCTGGTGCTTTTTTGGCAGAATACCTGCCGGAGATATGGTGGGCTATCGCTGCAAAAATCAGGGAAGAGATTGTGAGCCTGGTGTTTATCACAATGCTGAAAAACGCACCGGTAAAAACATCAACGCCCGCTACAGTGTGGCCCTGGCACAAAATGGGAAATTTCAGGTGTTCAAAGGGGGGATGGGTCCGGCGTCACGACGCTGGTATCGATTATCCATGGGAGGGGGGATTTTGCTTTTTGATCGCAAAACTTTTCCGGCCATGTATCAACGTGTAGGAACTTCTGATTATTTAAAGCACTATCGCCGGGTCAACGCCAGGGACTTTGTGAGCAAGGGCCAGGCCGGCTTTCCTTATCGGGCCACACCCCGCTCCGCCATGGGGATTTTGCCCGACGGCACCTTTCTTTTTGTAAATGTGGGAGAAGGTAAGTACCGCTTTGAAGGGGGAGTTACCCCTGCACAACTGGCGGTGATTTTAAAAAAGTTGGGGGCGGTACAGGCGGTGATGTTCGACGGCGGCGGCGCGCCTCAGATGGTGTTTCGTAATAAAACAGGGCGGCGTATGATTCAGACTTATCCTGAAGTCACCCGCAGTTCCAATTATCTGTATAATTATGCCTTTCTGGTGGTGACCGCTTCGTGATTCCCGTGACTTCGTAAAAGCTTAAACGAGGGTTAATCCAGGAATAAGTCAGATAATGTCTTTTTTCTGTCATACTATTAAGTAACAAGCTCTTTGCGTGAGGATATTATGCGTTTTTCTTCCCTGTCTCCGTGGATTTTAACAAGTGTTGTTATGAGTATGTCTTTACTCGGCGCTTGCGCACCTCGCTCCCTGCCTGTTAATACAGCGCCTCTGTCTTCTGGCATATCTCGCGCTAACGTATCTCATTTCAATGCTCGTTTCACGCAGCAGTCCGACTCTCAGCACTCTGACGATAACTTCACGCAGTATATGCGTAAAAAAATTCGCGATGAGGGTTTTCAAGAAACCAGAGATCCGGAACCCATTCTGGGCACTCCGGTGCAGGCTCTGCCGCCAGCCACCGGTACCAAAGCGCTGACATATATGACTTACGAAGCCCTGGACAACGACTTGTCTGAAGACTTAAATCGTATTGTGGACACCCTTGAAGTGGTGGGCAGTACCCCACAAATGAATCTCATTGCCCAGACCGACAATCACGGTGCGGGCAATGCTGCCAGATATTTTTTCCAGCGGGATGAATTAGGGAAAATTGGCTCCCCCTATGTGGCCATTGGTAATCAGGGTGAAAATTCAGGAGATCCTCAGGTGCTGAAAAACGCCGTGCGTTGGGGCTTCAATAGCTATCCTTCCCGTTACAAATGGCTCAATATCAGCAGTCACGGGATGGGCTTTTCAGGTATTAACTACGATGATTCTCCGGAACAAAGCATGACCATTATGCAGTTCAATCAGGCTTTAAAAGCGGGCCTTGGCGGTAAAAAACTGGACCTGGTGAGTTTTGACGCCTGCCTGATGGCCACGGTGGAAGTGGCTTCTGAATTGCAGGACACCAGTAAAATCTTAATTGGTTCTGAAGACTCTACCTACTACTGGGGTTACGGATACTATAAAACCTTTTCGCGTTTGGCGCAAAATACTGCCGCCATGAACCCTGCACAGGTGGCCCGCTCTCTGGTCGTTGATGTCCACGACAAGGGCAGTAGCCATCAAGCTTACACGATTTCAGCCACGGATCTTACCAAAATAAGTGCTCTTGAACGGGCGCTGGATCGTCTGGCAAGAGCCCTTCGTCAGGCGCTTCCTGAACATCAAAACGAAATCTTAAGGGCGGTGCAAGCCACCCGCGAATTTCATATGGCTGAAGGTATTCCCTACCGGGATATTAACCGTATGCTTGCGCTTTTAAAGCGCCATGTGAAAGTGCCTGAGGTGGCGGCAGCAGCGGACCAGATCAATGACATCATGTACCGCAAGGGGGTGATCCTCTTTGCCCGTCAGAGCAAAATTCAGCAGGGCGAAGGCCGCGGACTGTCCATCTATTTGCCCAGCGAAGGTCATGTGAGTAAGGCCTACCGTCAAACGCGCTTTGCCAGAGCCACCCAGTGGGACGAGTTTCTGGTGGAGCTCAATCAGGCTATTGCCGGTTAAGCAAGCATCAGGTGTTGATCTATATCAAGGTGTAGTATGACCGTTGCCTCTATATTAGAGTCGCAACAACTGTGCATGTTTTCAGGGCAATTTGTGCGAAATAAACCAAAGTTAACCTTTAGTTCACCTTTCTTTAAGAGGGTTTTGTAACGGATCCCCTAGCCGCTACGCCTAAAAATGGTATCCTGCATAGAGCGCTTGATAAATTAATGCAGTCAAGTTCGTTGCAAACAAAGTAAAAAATTCAGGTGACCCATGAGAAAATCTGTACTAGATTATATTTTGCGTATCTACCTTCCGGTTACCTTACTCATCGTTTTTTCGAGTTACGCGGTAACGTATTTCGCTTCCCGAAACGAACGCTACAACGTTGGGTATACGCCGACACAACCAATCAATTATTCTCACGAGCTCCACGCGGGCAAAATGGGTATTGATTGTCAATACTGTCACACCGGTGTGAACAAAAGCCGCCATGCAAATGTGCCCTCTGCGGACACATGTATGAATTGCCATAAAATTGCGCGCACCGACAAGCCGGAAATCCAGAAATTAACGCAATACTACGAAGAAAATAAGCCGATTCCCTGGAAACGTGTTCACAAACTTCCCGAGCACGTTTACTTCAACCATAGTGTCCACGTTAATAAGGGTCTCAAATGCCAGGAGTGCCATGGCGAGATTCAGGAGATGGCAGTGGTTGGACAACAAAAGCCCTTTATGATGTCCCACTGTCTGGAATGCCACCGTACGGCTCCTGAAAAGTACCCTCACCTCGTCAAACTTCATAATCTTGGTTATGGCCCAGAAAACTGTGCTGCGTGCCACCGATAAGGAAGATGTCATGAATAAAGAAAACAATGCTCTGGAACGTCGTCATTTTTTGTCACTGATCGGCAAAAGTGCTCTTGGACTGTGGTTGCTTCAACTCATTCCATCTGTTCCCGGTGCGATCACGAAGCGCCCCGCCCGTAAAAAATCACCATCAAACCCCCTCGCTGCCCGCGTGAAAGCACATCCACAGGCAGTGGAGAGAAAAACGAGGTTGACATGAATTTGCACAAAGCAAAACCCGTCTACTGGCAAAGCCTTGAAGAGCTTAATAACGATACCGATGTGATCGCTGCCAAACACCACGAATTTAAAGAAGGTGTTACAGACGAATTTGATATAAACGAAATGAGCGGAATTTCCCGTCGTCGCTTTTTAGCGGCCATGGGAGCTTCTGCTGCTTTTGCTCTGGCGAGTTGTAAAAACTACGTGGGCAAAAGAAAAAACGGTGAAATTTACACCTATAATGAACACCCTGTAGATGTAGTTGTGGGTCGTCCCAATTACTACGCCTCTCTGATTCGTACCCGCGGTGGCGTTCGCTCTGCTTTGATTAAAGCCCGCGAAGGTCGTCCGGTACACATTACTCCTAACAAAGCTCACCCGCTAGATGCCCATAGTTTAAACAGCCACTATCAGGCGCAGATCATGGGGCTTTACGACCCTGCTCGTTTGACCGCTCCTCAAAAAGGTGGTGCCGAAACCACCTGGGCCACCGCTGACGGTGAAATTATCCAGGCCTTACAAACCGCTGCACAGCAAAATCAGCAGATTGCGGTATTGGCCCCTGCGGTGGACTCACCCACCACAGCCAAGGCTTTAGAAGATTTTAAAAAGCAGTACCCCACCACCAAGGTGTACGCTCATGCCTTACATAGTGAAGCCACCCGCATTCGTGCCTGGGAGGCTTCTCATGGTGGTAACTTGCCCGCTATCAAGTGGAGCGAAGCCGATGTTATTCTGGCGTTGGAGTCCGATTTTCTGGGTGTAGAAAGCCCTGCCGGTGCTGAATACGGTTTTGCCAGTCGTCGTGATGTCATGACCGATGCTAAATTCAATCGCCTGTACGTGGCAGAAGGCAATCTTACCGTAACCGGTATGAATTCTGATTACCGTCTTCGGGTGCGTCCCGATGCGCAACTGGAATTTGTGATGGCTCTGGCCAACGCCCTCCAGAGTGAAGGTGTTTCTTTGCCCGGCGGACTGGCCGGAAAAGTCAGCGGTTTCTCTTTAGAAAGCTTTGCCAGCACCCACGGTCTTTCCACCATGGTGCTCAAGCACCTCGTTAACGATTTGCGTAAGAATCAGGGCAAAGCTCTGCTCTACGCCGGTCAGCGCTCTTCAGAGTCCATGCATATTCTGGTGAACGCTCTGAACGCAGCTCTGGGTGCAGAAAACCTGTATGATACGGCTCACGCTTATACTCCACAGGTGGCTTTTTCCACCCCTGAAGAAATGAATGCTCTGATTCAGGACATGTCCTCAGGTAAAGTGGCTGTGATGATTCACTGGAACACCAATCCGGTGTACGAATTGTCATCACTCAAGTACGCTGATGCTCTGGCCAAAGTAGCCACCAGCGTTTCTCTGACCCGTGGTCTGGATGAAACCGCAAAGGCCAGTACTTTTGCGCTGCCTATTCACCACGACCTTGAGTCCTGGGGCGATTCGATGGCGCAGAACGGCATTTATACGCTGCAACAGCCCGTTATTTCACCGCTGCATAAAACCCGTCAGGCAGAGGGCGCATTGCTCACCTGGGCCCAGGGAACTTCCGGTAACTATAACGAAAAGATGTACCACAACTACCTTAAAAAGCACTGGCAGGAAGGCCCTTATCGCAAGAGCAATGCCCTGGTGGACTTTAAAGGGTACTGGGAATCCGCTTTGCACAACGGCTTTATTAAGCAAAAGTCTGCTGCCTCAGCACCCGCTGCTTTCAAAGGCAACGCGCTGGGAAGTCTGCAAACTCACACCGCAGGAACCGACTATGTGGTATCACTGCACTACAGTTACGCCACGCTAGACGGTGAATTTGCCGACAGTGGTTGGCTGCAAGAAATTCCTCACCCGGTGAGTAAAGTGGTGTGGGACAACTACGCCGCTGTTTCCATGGCGACGGCTAAAGCCCTTGGCGTAAAAACCGAGGACATGATTAATGTCACCATCAACGGCCAGCAAGTTACCCTGCCCGTGCTGCAACAGCCCGGTATGGCAGACAATGTGATTGCCGTAGAAATTGGTTACGGTCGTACTCAGGCCGGAGATGTTGGCAGCAATGTAGGTGTCGATGTGATGCCCTTATTGTCTCTGGCCAGCCACGATATGTGGTTTGCCAAAGCTGATGTAGCCAAAGCCAGCGGAAGTCACCATCTGGTAACTACCCAGAATCACCACGCGTTCGATGTGGAAATCGAACAGGATTTGCACTATAAACGCGGCATTATTCATGAAGCCAATTACAATGAATACCTCAAAAATCCTGCTGTGGCCACCATGCACACTCACCCTTCAGTGAACATTACCAAGGTTCATAAATACGAGGGAATCAAGTGGGGCATGACCATTGATGCCAACAAATGCACGGGCTGTAATGCGTGTGTGATGGCCTGTAATATTGAAAACAATATTCCGGTGGTGGGTCCAGATCAGGTAGATCGCGGTCGTGAAATGCACTGGATGCGTATTGATCGCTATTATTCAGGTACGCCTGAAGAACCTAAAATTACCCAGCAGGTGATGCTCTGTCAGCATTGTGACAACGCGCCTTGCGAAGTGGTTTGCCCGGTGAACGCCAGTAACCACAGTCCTGACGGATTGAATCAAATGGCTTATAACCGTTGTGTAGGCACCCGTTATTGTTCCAATAACTGTCCTTATAAAGTACGTCGCTTTAACTTTTTTGACTATCGCGACCGCTTTGCCGAAGGCCGTTACCATAAGAAACTTGCACAATTGGTGCATAACCCTGAGGTTACCGTGCGTTCACGAGGCGTTATGGAAAAATGCACCTTCTGTGTTCAACGGATTATGTGGGCACGTCAGGAAGCCATTCGCGAAAAACGCCAGCTGAAAGGCAGTGATGTGACTGTCGCCTGTCAGGATGTTTGTCCTTCTCAGGCTATCTCTTTTGGGGACAGCAATGACCCCAACTCTGACATAGCCAAACAGAGAAAACACGCTACCAACTATCGCGTGTTGCAGGAACTCAATGCACGTCCAGCAGTGACCTACGTGGCCACGCTGAGAAACACACACGAAAAAGTATAGGAACTACAACGATGCAGGTAGCAGATAAATCAAACGCTGACGGAGCGATCGATTACTCCGTTCAGCCCTCCGTGGTTCTGAAAAATCCGACTTTTCATGATATTACGGAAACTATTGTAAAACCCATTGAAAGTCCACCCAGTGCCAAATGGCTGCTGGCTCTGGCGATTTCCATGCTCCTTTTCTCTGTGGAAATCATCGGTTGGGGCGTTAGTTTTTACTACGGCACAGGCATGTGGGGGAACAACATCCCCGTGGCCTGGGCATTCCCCATTGTTAACTTCGTTTTTTGGGTAGGTATTGGTCACGCGGGAACCTTGATCTCGGCGATTCTATTCCTATTCCGACAGAAGTGGCGGAACGGTATCGCCCGTTTTGCCGAGGCCATGACCATTTTTGCGGTTATGTGTGCGGGTCTTTTCCCGCTGTTTCACACGGGTCGCCCCTGGCTGCCCCTGTACTTGATGCCCTATCCCAACAAGCACGCGGTCTGGGTGAACTTCCTGTCGCCGCTGGTGTGGGACGTATTTGCGGTATCTACTTACTTTACCGTTTCACTGTTCTTCTGGTATACCGGCCTGGTTCCCGATTTCGCCACACTGCGAGATCGTACGCTGGGTAAAGACCTGATTAGCAAGGTGAAGAAAACCGTTTACTCTGTACTGAGTCTTGGCTGGCGCTTTTCGAATCGCCACTGGCGCCACTATGAACGGGTATATTTAATCCTGGCAGGTCTTTCCACACCGCTGGTACTGTCGGTACACACCATTGTATCTTTTGACTTTGCGGTTTCCGGCCTTCCCGGTTGGCACACCACCATTTTCCCCCCCTACTTCGTAGCGGGCGCGATTTTCTCCGGCTTTGCCATGGTAGTTACCGTGCTTGTGTTTATTCGCTATATCTTTGATATGCAGCACATTATTACCATCGATACCCTGGAGAAAATGAATAAAATTATTCTGCTGACGGGTACGCTGGTGGGCTACGCCTACGGCATGGAATTTTTCATTGCCTGGTACAGCGGAAACTTAATCGAGCAGTTTGTTTTCATCAACCGTGCTTTCGGGCCTTATGCCTGGGCGTACTGGATTATGATCAGCTGTAACGTTATTTCCCCACAAATGTTCTGGTTCCGCAAACTGCGCCGTTCGGTGCCCATTATGTTTGTAACCTCTATCTTTGTGAACATCGGGATGTGGTTTGAGCGTTATGTTATTACCGTAACCTCTCTGACCCGTGACTTCCTGCCCTCTAGCTGGGGCTGGTACAATCCCACCTTTACCGATTTTAGCCTTCTGTTTGGTAGTTTTGGTATGTTCTTTACCCTGACCCTGCTCTTCGTGAAATACGCGCCGTTGGTTGCTATTTCAGAAGTGAAAGGTGTCATGGATAATGCCAGACCCACGCACCATCACGGAGGTGATCACTAATGAGTAGTTCAATGAATAATAAACTCTATGCTATCACCGGTCTGTTTGATACTCCCGATGAGATCATGCATGCTGCTGAAACAACGTCTAAAAAATACCGCAAGTACGATGTGCATACGCCTTTTCCTGTTCACGGCATGGACGATGCCATGGGCCTCGGGGAATCCCCCATTGGCTGGGTGACCATTTTAATTGGTGGCACCTGTATGTTGCTCATGCTGGCTTTTATTGCCTGGGTTTCCCTGGTGGATTATCCCAATGTATGGGCCGGTAAACCTTACTTTAACCTCCCGGGATATATTCCCATTCTGTTTGAGGTGACCGTACTGACCGGAGCGGTGTCTACCGTTATCATTATGTTCACTATTGCTTGCGGCTTACCCCGTAACAATCACCCGCTGCACGATACGGCGTATATGCAGCGTACCTCTGACGATAAATTTGGCCTTTGCTTAGAAGCTGAAGACGAAGCCTTCGACGAAGCCAGTGCCAGAGAACTGCTCACCTCACTGGGCGCTAAAAAAATTGAGCCCATTTACCACACTGGAGAAAAATCAGGCCTTAGCCTGTTAAATCCCTGGTTCTTAGGGTTTGGGGGTGCAGCAGCAGCCGGCATGTCCGTGTTTATCTATCTCACCTTTAACTACATGGTGTTTGAAGCACCCTTCAACTGGATGTCTGTACAGCCTAAAGTAGCTGATCAAGAGCCCAGCACCATTTTTGCAGACGGTCGTTCCATGCAGAAACCTGTGGAAGGCACCGTGTCTCGTGGCTACTTGCCGGATCTTTATGAAAAGGATCCCGAAGCCATGGGTAAGTTTGTGGTGAACCCTCTTCCTGTTACCCAGGAAGTGTTAGAACTGGGCAAAGAGAAATTTGAATCTCGTTGTTCTGCCTGTCACGGAAACTACGGTAACGGCGACAGTCGCCTGCCTTCGGATGCCTATCCTGCGGGTCCTAGCCTACACTCTCCCAAAATCGTGGAGTGGACGGATGGTCGCATCAATCACGTGATTACCTTCGGTCAAAACGTGATGCCTTCTTACGCCAAACAACTGACAAAGGATGAGCGCTGGGCAGTGATTCACTACATTCGTGCACTGCAACGCTCTCAGAATCCAAAGGAAACTGATTTAAAATGAGTACTGTAACAACAAGTGCTTACCAAAAGAAAGCGATTCCTGGTAAAGCGTCAGCGTTTGGCTGGGCGGCCCTGATTCTTGGACTCGTCCTGGCGGGCGTGGGCTACACCATGGATCCCCTTCGCTCTCAATTTGTAAGCATTATGCTTTTAATGTTTATTGCCGGTATTGCAATTTGCTCCCTCTTTATGGTGGCCATTGAATACATTGCTGGTGTTGTATGGTCAACACCTATTCGCCGGGTATTTGAACTGCTCACCAATCTGGTGTGGTTCTTGCCTATTTTTGCCCTGCCCGTTTTGTTCAACATGGGCAGCATCTATGAGTGGACCTATCTTGAAAACGATCCGATTCTGATGCGTAAAGCGGCTTATCTCAACGAAACGTTTTTTATCATTCGTTTCTTTGTGATCTGGGTACTGTGGGTGCTGTTTCAACAGCTTTTTGTAAAACGCTCCCTCAAGCAAGACGAAACGGGTGACCAAAGTATCACCACCAAAAACATCAAAATGTCCGCATTGTTCATTCCCGTTTTTGGTCTGTCTATTACCGCGCTTTCCATTGACTTTATGATGAGTTTAGAACCCCACTGGTTCTCCACCATTTTTGGCGTGAACTTCTTTGCCGGTTCTCTGGTGGCTGCCCTGGCGGTGACCACCATTGCAACACTTTTGTTGAATGAAAATGGTTATCTGGGTAAGGGAATTGTGAGCGATCACTATTACAACCTGGGTTTCGGAATGTTTGCCGGATGTGTATTCTGGACCTACACCGCCTTCAGTCAGGGCATGCTGATCTGGTATGCGAATTTGCCTGAAGAAACCCCCTGGTTTATTCACCGCTGGGAAAACGGTTGGGACACGATTACCTATTTCCTGCTGTTTGTACACTTTATCGTTCCTTTGTTTGGTCTGATTCAGCGTAAGAACAAGCGCAACGTATCACGCATGCTGTTTATGTCTGTGTGGGTTATTTTTGCCCATATGGTGGATCTGTATTGGATTGTTATGCCTACTTACGGTCATAACCCCAATGCCCATAGCCATGGTCCTACCTTAGGATTAACAGAAGTAGGCGCTGTGGCCATTGCCGCCGGTTTTATTACCCTGGTATTCACCATGAGCGCGAAAAATAAAAATTTAATTCCCGTGGGCGACCCCAAGTTGCAGCGTGGATTAGATTTCCGTCTGTAAGGAGAGCCATTATGAAAATCAAAAGCTTTCAAGTCATCTGGGCCACCACCGCACTCCTGGTGAGTACGGCAGCCGTTACCTTTTACGGACCGGCCAATGCCCAGGCTGACCCTGCTGCCACCCTGAAAAAAGTTCAGCCCAATGCAGAAATGCTCAAAACTGGTGAGAAAATTTTTCAGGCTAACTGCGTGGCATGCCACGGTACCAACGGCATGGGCGACGGCTTGAGTGCCGCTGCTCTTAATCCACCTCCCCGGAATTTTCATGCCAAAGATGGCTGGAAAAACGGGCAGAGTTTTGCTGGACTCTACAAAACCCTCGAAGAGGGAATTGCCGGTGGAGCTATGGGTGCCTATACGCAGTTCTCAGCCGCTGAGCGAGTGGCGCTTATCAACTACGTGCGCAACTTCAAAATCGATAACTATCCTGATATCACCACCTCTGACATTGAAAAGTTAGAGAAGGATTACGATCTCTCGGCAGAACTCGATAAAAAGGTAGAAAAAAATCTTCTGCCCATTGATGTTGCCATGCAGAAACTGGTGCAAGAAAATGCTGCAGCGGTCAAAAAAGTTAAAATGGCTCACGAAAAAGCCATGTCCGCCACTGGCTCAGAAGCCGCTTTTCTCAAAAGCTCCACCTATAATTTGCGCCGCGCGCTGACCATGCTGAATAACAGCTCTGTCTGGAAAGGCAGCGCCGCTGATTTCAGCAAAACGGTCATGTCAAGTTTGGGACATAACGGTTTCAAATCTGACGTGGGTGGCTATAGTTCTGAAGATTGGCAAAAGCTCCATAACTATTTAAAAACCCTACTTTAATCACCCGGACTCTGACTCAAAATGCCTGTGTTATAATGGGTTTACTTTATCAGTCAGAGTCCGTTTTGATTGATTAAATTTCAACAAGATGAATGAGGATTCCCATTGTGCACGCAGTTGGATTAACCGATGTGGGTCGTGTCCGTTCCATCAACCAGGACAGTTTCCACCTAATCAATGATAAAAATATCTCCATTGTTGCTGACGGAATGGGGGGCCATGCCGCAGGCGATCAGGCCAGTAAAATAGCGGTCAAAACCATCACCGAAATTCTCACCGCCTATGATTTTGACAATGAAGACGGTGAAGAAAGCATGTCTATAGAGGAGCTGGTGCGTTATGCTCTGCAAGAGGCCAATGAGCAAATTCTATTGGCTTCCCTGAGTAATCAGCATCTTCAGGGTATGGGGACCACGGCTATTGTGGCTGTAGAGCGTGATGGAAAGCTCTATGTGGGTCACATCGGCGATAGCCGCACCTACCTCGTGCGTAATGAAAAAATTTCGCAGATCACCGAAGACCATTCTGTGGTACAGCAGTTGGTCAAAGCCGGTGCAATTTCTGAAGAAGAAGCGGAAGTTCACCCTTATAAAAATGTGATTACCCGTTGTCTGGGCATGCAAGCCAATGTGGAGCCCGACACCCTCGAAATGACCCTGGAAAGCGGAGACCGTTTTATTATGTGCTCTGACGGTTTATCTAACATGGTTTCAGATAAAGAAATTCAGGATTTTATCAACGACCCAGAATTAACGCCTGAAGAAACCTGTCAAAAGTTAATTGACCTGGCGAACGAAAATGGTGGAACCGATAATATCACTGCCGTCTTACTTTATAACGATTAACCCCGTATGTCACAAGGTATAGTCCTCGGAAAATACGAGATCATCGAAGAGATAGGCCGCGGCGGTATGGGCGTGGTTTATAGCGCCCGTGATATGCGTATTGATCGCGTGGTGGCCATTAAAGAACTTCTGATCAATCCTTCTCTTGAGAAAGCCGCTGAAGAAATTATTGCTCGCTTCCACCGGGAGGCTCAGACGGCAGGAAGTCTACAGCACCCCAATATTGTTACCATTCACGACTTTGGTGAGGACAGCGGTCGTCACTATATTGCCATGGAATTTATTGAGGGTAAGAACCTCAAAGAATACATGGAAGACGGCAAGGAATTTACCTCTGACGAACTTCTAGACATCGTTATTCAAACTTGTGAAGGCATGCAACATGCCCACGATCGCAAAGTGATTCACCGCGACATTAAGCCTGACAATATTTCGATTACCAGTAAAGGTGATGTGAAAATTACCGACTTCGGCATTGCGCGCATGTCTACCCAGAACCCGATGATGTCCATGACACAGGACGGCACCATGCTGGGCACTCTGGGATATATTTCTCCGGAGCAGTTGCAAGATTCCCGTCGTGTGGATCACAGGGCCGATATTTTCTCTCTGGGCGCCATGATGTACGAGCTTTACACCGGCCGTTTGCCTTTTGACGGCGGTAATCTGGGCGCTACCATTCTGAAAATTGTTTCAGAAGATCCTACCCCTCCGAGCCGCCTGAATGTGGACGTGGATCCCCGGGTGGAAAAAGTCATTCTCAAGGCTTTACAAAAACTGCCTGACTTTCGTTATCAGAACGCCAAAGAAATTGCTGATGAACTGAATGCCATTCGCGGAGGCGCTCAGAAGTCCAACGACGGCAAGGCCATGGATACCTGCTTTTCTTGTAAGCAACAGGTGTTTGCGGGTGCTAAATTTTGTCCCTATTGTGGCGCCAATCTGGCAAATCCTCCCGCTTCCGCAGCCCCGCCGGCTCCTGCTCCCGCTCCTGCGGCTCCTGCCGCGGGCGGCTTTGGTCTGAATACGCCTTTAGAAATTAACGACACGCCGGTGAGTGGTTCTGCTTTTGACCGTGAAGAAGCACTCAAAACACCGATGATGCGTTCTCCCGTGAGCTCTCGTCGCCAGAAAACTCGACAACAGCCCGCTAAAAAACCGGAAGCTACCAAAACCCATTCCTTCAAATCCAGGCTGTCTCATTTGCTGGAGTTGGCCACCACATACCAGACCAACCCGCGTTCTGGCATGGAGCGTCAGGCTTTTAGCCGGACTCGCCCCACGGAACCTGAACCCGGTCAGCAGCAAACCCAAATCGTGAACCCCATGCGCCAGACCGGCATGTATTCTCCTTCTACTACCATGCGCTCTACTTTAAATAAGCCCGGTGCCTTTCAGCAACTCCACCGCCAGACTCAGGCCGGTGGTCCCTCTCCTGCTGCGTCACCCGCCGCAGCTGCTGCGTCCAACGATAAGAGTTCTCTGAGTATCAAATACTCGCACAAAATTGGACAGGTGGGCGCAGGTAAAGGGCAATTTTACCAACCCAGAGGCTTAACCATTCACCAGGGTCTGGTCTTTGTGGCAGACACCCAGAATCAGCGTATTCAGGTGTTCAGTAAAATTGGCGATTGGCAGTATTTGATTCGTGCCGGTGCCCAGGATGATTATCTAAAAACCCCCTGTAATGTCACGGTGAGTCCACAGGGACAGATCTATGTGGTGGATTCAGGTCTGCACCGCGTGGCGGTGTTTGATCAGTCTGGTCGCTTTCTGCGGGGCTTTGGGTCTCAGGGCAAGGGCCGGGGAGAATTTTCAAATCCTTACGGTATTGCCATTTCTAGCAAGGGCGATATTTACGTGGCGGACGTGGAAAACTCCCGCATTCAGGTATTAGATCCTCATGGTAAAGTGATTACCCAATTCGGTCGTCCGGGAACCCGTGCCGGTGAGTTTAAAACTCCCTATGCTATCGCCCTGGATCGTAATGACAATTTATACGCTCTGGACTACGGCGTCCCTCGCGTACAAATGCTCGATAAGCAGGGCATTTGCCGACTGGACTTTGGCAAGCGCGGCGTGAGTGACGGTGAATTCAGTATTCCCAGAGGCATTGCCGTGGACGTTAAGGGTCGCGTTTATGTGGCCGATACGCTCAATCACCGGGTGCAAATCTTTACGTCACAGGGTGAGTTTATCGAATCCTTTGGCTCCAAAGGCCGCGGGCCCGAAGATTTCTGGGGCCCCGAAAGCATAGCGGTGAGTGATGAAGGCGAAATTTTTGTGCTCGACAAAGGGAATTCCCGCATTCAGGTGTTTAAAGCCAACACCTTTTAGGGCCAACACCTTTTAGAGTTGTTTACCGTGTATAATTAAGTATGCTTATTCTTCGTTTTCTTTGTACCTTTTCCTGTATACTGTGTTTTGTTTTGACCTGTGGGTTGCCTCAAACTGCGCTGGCAGCTACCTCCCCGGCGTCTTTTAGTCCCCGGGATCTCTGGCAGCGTATGCCCGTGCCCACTGCACCCCGGCGCATTCTTTCCCTGTCGCCTGCGACCACGGAAATTTTATTTGCGGTGGGTGCTCAAAAAGAGGTGGTGGGGGTTACCCACGATTGTAATTACCCACCGGCCGCACAGCGTAAAACGAAGGTGGGGCGCTTTGGTAATATCTTGTTGGAAAAAATCCTCAAAACCCGCCCTGACCTGATTGTAGTGACAGCGGATATGCAGTCGCGTTTGGAACCCCTGAGAGCCCTTTCCATTCCGGTGCTGGCGCTGGACACAAAAACCCTCACCGATGTCATGCATAATGTGTCTTTGTTGGGAGCACTCACTGGACACGCTGCACAAGCCAACGGTTTAGTCGCGCGCTGGCAGAGGCAAATGGCGCGCCTGAACCCTGTGAAACCCGCGCCTTCATTGTTTTACATGGTGTGGCATGATCCACTCATGACCACCAGTCCACAGAGCTTTATTGGAGATTTGATGCAGCGGGCCGGTGGTCAGAACGTGATTCAGCAGGCGGGCGCCCCTTTTTTAAGATACAGTACCGAAAAGCTCCTCAAAGCCAATCCGGAGGTACTGATTTTGCCCCTGAGTCTGTCGCGGCAGCTTCAACTTCAACAGCCCCCTTTTAACGCGTTACAAGCCGTTAAAAATCAGCGGGTTCTGGTGCTGGACGACGATATTATCTCTCGCCCCGGGCCCCGTGTCTTTTCAGCCTTGCATCGCATTCATCACTTTTTACGAAAGAAAGCTTCCTGATGTCTACTTCTCCTCTTTTGAACCCGTCACAACAGCAGGCGGTAGAATTCAGGGACGGTCCTTTGCTG
>CAYFGW010000084.1:0-17785 GCA_964342365.1 uncultured Candidatus Sericytochromatia bacterium
CATGGCTTCCACGTTTTCTTCCGCCATAATAGGTTCTCCACAAGTGACCACACCCACAAGGGGAATGTTCACAGTCTGTGCATGAGTGGCGTCACTGTCTGTACCCGCAAGCAGCTGTAAGCCGCCATCGGGGCGTCGCTTGATAAAAGATTTTTCTATCAGCCGGTCAATCAATATAGAAGCAGAACGGGGTGAGCGATAGCCCATTTCGTTCATCACCTGACGAACGGAGGGAGAGCGCCCCATATGCAATATATGATTGCGAATAATCCTGAGAGCTTCAAGCTCTCTTTTTGTTATTTGTTGTTCCATATCTCTATGGTATACATCTTGTATAATACCTTGTCAAGGTTTTTTTGTGGTTATTCTCACATTTTTATACAGACTGGGTCCCCCTGCTACCGGTGTTTTTTATCCTGAACCCCCCAAAATAAGATACATTTTTATACGGGGCTTGACAGTCTAAAATACATCATGTATTATTTTGTATAAGCAAATTTTATACAGCTCAAGTATACAGTTCGCTTCCGCTTACTATTCAATTCAATTAAAGTATGGACTCCACCGCTCAGGAGTCCTTTTTTTTGTTCAGGTGTTGCTCAGAGCGCTGCGTTCAGTGCTTTTTGCGGTCCATGAGAAAAGCCTCCACAATAACGTAGAGGCGGTCTTTGAGGTTGTTTTTACGGGTTTATTCCTTACGAGGGGCTTTCTGGACCTCTTCGATGGTTTCTTTCAGGGTGCTGTTTTGCTTTTTTTGCATTTCCAAAGCGGCTTCAAGATCGCTTTCCTGAATCAATCCCTGTTCTAAAAGCACCTGACCCAGATGTTTTTCGGGTTCGTTGCGTTGGGCTTCAATGGCGGTCACGAGCTGAGAGAGTTTAATAGCCTGGCGTTTGACGAGCACTTCGCCCAGACGCTCGTGCTGAGACACTCGCTCCCACTTTTCTTCTTCGGTCATTTTGCCCAGTTCCCGCAGACTTTCATCTACGACCTGGCTTTCTCGAATCTGGCGAATCAGGTATTCCACAAGTTCGTCCTGGCTAATCAGGCCTTTTTCCACCGCCAGTTCACCAATACGTTTGCCGGTATCTTCTTGCTCTTGCATAAGAGCCGTGAGTTGAGACAGTTTCAGCACCTGTAGCCGTACGAGGAGTTCTCCGAGGCGTTCAATGCGCGTGAGCTTATTCCAGTTATCAAAATCGTCCTGTGTCATACATATCTTCCTCCGAGATTCACAAGCATCATAACACAAGCATCGCTGTTAAAATACCTGTCATGGGTCAAAAATTCAACGCTCCGAGTCTTCAGATTTATCGGTACCGCCGACTGATTTTAACGGTCTGGTTTTTGCTTTTGACGGTGTGCGGAATTTATCTTTGGCAGCGCACCACACCTCTGGCTGAAATAGAACTCAGTGGTGCTCAGGGTACGGAAGCGGATCAAGTACAGCGTATTCTTACCAAAGATTTTCACTATAAACTGGGCGGATCAGCCGCACTGGTTATGCCCGTGGATACGCCTCATGCGGCACTGGTGCGATCTTTAACGGAGCGCTTTCCTGAGATTCAGCGTATTGACCGTGTCACCACCGAGCGGGTACATCAGTGGAAGCTGTTAAAAATTGCTTTTTCCCCGGATTATGCCTTGACCTACCTGAGTCAGCATACGGCTGACCTGCGCGCCCACATCGACCGCTGGAAGCAAACACAGAAGGTGCCCGCAGATATTTTTGTCACGGGCAGTACGGCCTTTCAGTACGATACCCGTGTGGAAAGTAAAAAGGATGCCCGTCGCAGTGAAAGCATGGCCTTATTACTGTCTCTGGCTGTGCTGATATTGACCTTTGGCTCTTTGCTAAGCGCTTGTTTACCCCTATTAATGGGGGCAAGCTGCGTCATGTTCTTTTATGGTGTCATTGGCCTTGTGGGGGGCAGTGTGAGTCCCGTATCACGGATTTTGGTGTCGTTGGTGGGCCTGGCTTTAAGCATTGATTACGCGCTGTTTCTGGTAAGTCGTTTTAAAGAAGAGCGGGCCCTTCATGAGCCGGCACAGGCCTGGAAAAATACGCTCATTCATACGGGCAAAACCGTCCTTTTTTCTGGCTTGATTATGCTCTGCAGTCTCAGTGCGCTCCTGATTCCCGATGTCAGTCTGAGTCGTTCGCTGATGGTGCATCTTATGTTGGTGATCGGACTGGCTATGTTTCATGCACTACTCATACTGCCGCTCTTGCTGGTAGTGGGTGCCCGTTATCTGGCCTGGCCGGGATTTTTGGTGCGCTGGATTCAGCAGCGGGCGTTGCAAAGTAAAACCTTCTGGCGGCGATTTTCGCAACATGTGGTGTACCGGGCCCGCTTTTATTTTGTGGTGTCATTGTCCCTGTTGGCGCTGCTGATCTGGCCGTTGACGGACTTTAAGATCTGGTCTCCTGTGAATGCCATTGCTCCCCAATCTTCATCGTCTATGCAGGCTTACAGGCTATTACAGGCTGACGGATGGGAAGGAGAGCTTTTGCCGGTGATTGTGGCCTATCGTCACCAGAACGTCTTTGCTCCTGAGGCTCTGGAAGAATTGCATACCATTCACAACGCGCTGGTGAAGCATCCGGCGGTATACCGTGTACAAAGTCTGGTAGGCTCAGAGCCTGTGAGCAGCTATCAGAGTCTGTACAACAGTTTACAGGCCATCGGTTTCTGGGGCGCACCGGAAGCACTGCGACAGCTGGTCATTCCGGAGCAGCCCACTCAGACTCTGATGTACATTTTTCCAAAAGACACCCGGTCCCCGGTCGATCATGCGGCCATCGTGGATGCGCTTCACGGGCAACGGGATAACCTACAGGGAGAACTGCTCGTGGGCGGTGTGGTGGCACGGGTGAACGATTTTACCCACGAACTGTACCGGCAACTGCCGCTGATGCTTGCCCTTATTGTGGGGGGCGTGCTGCTGCTTCTGGGGCTGCACTTGCGTTCGGTGGTGCTACCGGTGAAGGCTGCGCTGATTAATTTTGCGCCCATTCTGGGGGCCTTTGGTACCCTTGTGCTGGTGTTTCAATGGGGCTGGGGACAGACCTTTTTACACGCGTCGGTCAACGGTGCGATTACCAACACCGTTCCCCTGATTCTGTTTTGCCTGGTGTTTGGCCTGAGCATGGATTACGAGGTGCTCATGATCAGTCGTATGCACGAGCATTATCTGGACCATGGAGAAGTCAAGCCCGCCATTATTGAGGGGCTGGCCACCAGCGGGGCGCTGATTACGGGCGCGGTCCTCATTTTAATGGGGGTGTTTGTACCGGGGTGTTTTTCCAGCTCTTCGCAAACCCAGGAGATTTGTATTGGTATTGTGTCTGCCATGTTGATTGATGCCACGGTGGTGCGACTCTTTCTGGTGCCCAGCTTTATGACCCTGATGGGCCGCTGGAACTGGTGGCCCCATCATCGTTAATCTAGCATCGTAAATCCTGAGGCCTATGTCACGCAGGCATAAACCTTTACACAGTGCTTTTCCCACACGTTAGCCAGATGCTCAGCCTGCTTTTCGTTTTCCACCAGAGCAAAGGCCACACCGCCCATACCGGCCCCCGATAATTTAGCACCCAGAGCCCCGTGTTCACGGGCCAAATCCACCAGTTGATTGAGGGCGGGAGTGGAGACTCCCAGGGCCTGTAAATAGCCGTGGTTTCTCCACAGGCATTCACCAAAGGCTTTCAGGTCTTGCCTTATCAGGTGATCTTTGGCCTGTCGTACTTCCTGCCCGATAGCTCTGACAATATCCGGTAGGTTGGGGTTTTGAGTATAGTCAGCGGCCACGCTGGCCACCACTTCGGCAGTGGGTCGGGCCGGGCCGGTGTCTCCAATCACGAGATGCAGGCGTGGCAGATGCCGCAGGTGCTCAATGTGAGGACCTGCGGAGTGAGGGCCCTCGGGCGTTTTTTGAAAGCAGATGGCGCGCTGGTGGGCAATCACGGCGGCGTCAATGCCGCTGGGCTGACCGTGGTAGAGCGTGTCCATTTGCTGAGCAAAGGCTTCGGCTTTGCGGTCTGAAGGCGCAAACTGGTAATACGTTTCCAGGGCTTTAAAAATGGCGCAGGAAATAGCCGTTCCACTGCCCATTCCTCGCTTGATGGGAATGTCACTGGATACTTTGTAGGTAAAGGCGGGCAAATCACGCTGCAAGAGCCATTCCAGGGCCGTATACAGGGTTTGTACAAGGGGGTGGTTCTCTGCAACGGCCGATGCCAGTGGGAGTTCTAAATCCAGATCCGGTGCCATCAGTACTGGAACGGGGGCCGGTGTCAGGGTAACGCGGGCGCGGAGACTGTGCAAAGGAATCACCAGTCCCGGTTCGTTATACACCACCGCGTGCTCTCCCATTAAAATGAGTTTGCCCGGTGCGCTGGCCCTATAATCCACTGGCGCCAGGTTCCATTTTACGATTGCAGCAGTTGCTGGGCTCGGGAAAGGGTGACGTCTCCCTGAGCGATGAGCTGTTCAGCGAGGCTGTCCACCTGATCCATGGATGCTCCTGCGGTCATGGCCACCGTGCGGGCGTGCAAAGCCATATGTCCTTTTTGTATACCGTCGGTGGCTAAGGCCCGAATGGCGGACAGATTCTGGGCCAGTCCCACGCATACAATCACTTCTGCGAGTTCTCTGGCGGTACGGGTTCTTAAAAACTTTAAAGCGATTCTGGCCATGGGATGAAGCGAAACTGCGGCCCCCACAATGCCTACCGCCATGGGGAGTTCGAGTTCACCTACTAAATGACCTTTATCGTTTTTGTACCATTCTGTCATGGACCGATACGTGCCGCTGCGAGCGGCGTAGGCGTGGGCGGCCGATTCCACCGAACGCCAGTCGTTGCCGCAGGCCATCACCACAGCGTCAATGCCGTTCATGACGCCTTTGTTGTGCGTGACGGCGCGATAGGGGTCCAGGACCGCGAAGTTCTGGGCCTGTACTATCCCTTCAATCACCTCTTCACCAGAGTAGTTTCCTTTGGCAAAAAATTCCGGCGGAATTTCGCAGCGGGCACGGGCCACACGGCGATCGGCCAGGTTGGACAAAATGCGCAAATACACCTTGCCACCGGTGAGCTTTTCAATATCTGGTGCTAAGCCTTCTACGGTGGTATTGATTAAATTGGCACCCATGGCGTCACAGGTGTTAATCAGCACGTGCACAATGAGCATCTGGCCATATTCATGATTGGGAGCGCCCAGCTGACGCACTTCAATATCTTTAACACCGCCCCCCCGCTTCACCAGATTGGGAATGAGTTGAGTATTGGCTTTTTCAATCAGTGTGGCTTTATCTTCTAAAATAGCCGTTTCGGCGGCTTGCCAGTCTTTGCAATGCACCACCTGAATTTGGCCAATCATCAGGGGTTCAGAACTGGAGGTGGTAAACCCGCCCGCGTCCCGCACAATTTTAGCGCCAAAACTGGCGGCGGCCACCACGGAAGGTTCTTCAATAGCCATGGGAACAAGATACTCTTGACCGTTGATCAAAAAGTTGGCGCCAATGCCAATGGGTAAACTAAAAATCCCCACGGCGTTTTCAATCATTTTATCGGCCTGTTCCAGCGTCAGGGCTCCCTGAGAACTCATGGCGCGCACTTCGTCCACGTCCAGATCGTAAATGTCCGCCAGACGCGCAATGCGCTCGTTAATATTCAGTTGATAAAAGCCCGGAAGGCGTGATGTCTTTAGCATAGATTTTACGTTACCACGGGTCGTACTCTGACGAGAACCCTGTTAGATCAGTGGGATTGTCCCTTCAGGTTATCCAGGGCGTGGGTCATGGCTTTGACGGCTTCCTTGATTTCTTCTTCTTCACCGGCCAGATGCAATCGACCAAAGGCACCGGAGGCTCTGATTTCAAGAATTTTTACCCGGGCGGCTTTTTCGGCCTCATTGGCGGCCAGCAGGGCATAACCTGCGGGATTGGTTTCAAACACAAAGAGTGTTTCCCCCGAGGTAACCATATCTCCGTGACGCATGCGATTGATCAACATGGAGTGGTGAGGAGCAATGTTGTTGATGGTATTGCTGGACACCACCTTCGGCTTCAGGCGGTCTTCTATGCTCAGGCCCATGGTTTCCAGAATAGCGTCTCCAGCCGCTCGCACTTCTCCCTGATCATCGTGATGCACTTCCAGGACGCCGTACTGACGCTCTACAATTTGCATGCCCGGTTTAACGCGGGTTTGTTTGAGCACCACATCGGTGAGCTGGTTCACGGCAATGCCGGGTTCAATTTCCAAATAAAGGCAAGCCTGGCCTTCCACGGGCAGAAAACCTCTGGAGACCGTGGCCTGAAAAGCGGCCACCTGAGGTTGTAAGGTATCCAGATAGGTAAAGGTTCGCAGTTTCATAAGTAGTTATCCTTTATTGGCCAGCAGTGCGCGGCCGTGCATGTAAACGTCAGAAATTTCACGGGCGTATTGTTTGGCAAAGCCTGCGGAGGTGAGTAAATGAAAAATTTGCTCTTCGTCCATGCGCACCTGGAAAGAGTGAGTCAGGCGAATAAAGCGGTAATAGCGCTCCCAGTCTTTGCCCCCGAGGACGTCCTTGTGAGCATGCTGGCAAAATTCGTCAAAGGCCCGCTGAATTTTGGGAGTTAGCTGAGGCTTGAGTTTATCGAGGGATTTGATGTTCAGGCGCAAACGGCTTTTATGACGACGGTTATAGTCTTTGAGTAATTTTTCAGTAACGGTTTTGGCCATCTCGCTATACACCGCATAATCCGGCATTTCCATCTGCCATTCGGGGCGGCTCATGCGCAAATGAACGTGTTTCACGTCCGTGCGTTTGGCGCTGACAATACTGATTTCGAGATCCTTTTCGCCATATCCGGGAGCTTTCAAGTGGAGCACCAGCGTGTTTTCACCATCCAGGGCTTCCATGGTGCCAGAGTAACCTTCTAAATCCTGGGCCACTTCCGTTAAACGTTCAATAAAAACATGGGGGCTGGTATTGGGCTTGATTTTAATGGGGGGATACTGCTGCATTACACGTCTCCTCGGATTTTTTCCTGTAACAGCTGAAACACCAGATCGTGATCTTCGGGGGTGAGGATGGGATTCACGGGATTGCCCAGATCAAGCACAATTTCCTTGTTTTTACTCATGCGCTGGGCATCGTAGTGGTACCAGTAAGGCTCAAATCCCATGCCCCAGATGCGGAACTGTCCGCCCAAAGGTCCCAGGTTTTTTTCGCTCACCTCGCGGATATCGCTGTAAGCAATACGCTTACTGCCCAGGGGAAAATAATAGGCCTTGATGGTCATGGCCACGTCGTCGCAAACCACGTAACGATCTTCATAAAGTATGCTCATGCAATTACCTCTGCTGAATTATACCGTATCGTTCAAAGCGCTGTAAAAATCCCGCTAATTAAGCCTTTAAGCTTTGTATAGCCCCTATCTTATAAGTACTTATTAGCTCCTAAAATGATAGATAGGAGAGCCTATTATGAAACAATTAGCGGTTTTAGAGCAGTTATATCAGACACCACGTCAGTGTGCTGAGCAGCAGCAGTTGATCTATCTTGAGGGCGACGTGCCCGGTTTTCTGCGCAAGCGTTGGGGCAGAGGTTTCAGGTATTTTGATCCGGAAGGTAAGGCGGTTAAATCTCCCGAAATCAAGCAGCGTTTGGCGGATATTGAAGCACCGCCTGCCTGGAAAAATGTCTGGCTGGCACCGGAAGATAACTTTCACGTGCTGGCTAGAGGAAACGATGTGGCAGGCAGAACACAGTATACCTACCACCCCCGCTGGTTGGATTATCGCAATCGTCTGAAATATTATCATTTGCTCACCTTCAGCGAAAGTTTGCCCCGTTTGCGCCGCCGCGCTTATGGGCAACTGAATAACCCTTATAAAAAGACTGCGCCAAAAGAAACCGTATTGGCGCTGATGGTAATGCTATTGGACAAGGGAGCGCTGCGGATTGGCAGCGAATACTATTATGAGCAGCGAGAAACGGTGGGGCTCACCACATTATTGTGGGAGCACGTGACGCTGAAAGGACCTCGCATTGAACTGTGCTATCTCGCCAAGTCCGGCAAGGAACGCTGTATCCGGATTCAAAATAAAAAGCTGGCGGGTATGTTAAGGGCATTGCGCACCGATTCCCGTGAGCAAGACCGTGTGTTTCGTTATGACGATGCTCAGGGGCAAAAACAAACTCTTTCCGGGGAGCAGCTTAACCACTATCTTAACGGTTTTAGTGCTTTTGCCATCTCGGCCAAGGATTTTCGCACCTGGATTGGTACCCTGACCGCCTATCGCTGTATGCGCAAGGGCGTGGTCTCTGAAGATGCACCTACCCTTTCTGAAATAGAATCTCGCACTGCTGAAGTACTGGGAAATACCCCTGCGGTAGCCCGGAGCTCGTATATCCACTCAGATCTGATGGCCTTGTACAAAAGCGGAGATTTTGAAGATTATTATCAAAAGCTAACCACGTCGCAGCGCAAAGCTTACTTTTCTAAAGACGAAGCAGAACTCCAGGAGCTACTGCTTGTCTTATTTGAGGAAAAAATGGCTTACTTAACCCAGTAATTCTTTAACCGCCGCTTCCCACGGCTTCTGTTTCACTCAATGAGGGGCTTTGGGGAGCTTCAGCTGCGGGTTGCACATCGCTGTTTTGCGCGGCTTCGCTGTCTTTACTTTGATAATAGAGATAGTATCCACCTGCTCCGGCCACGGCCAGAACGCCCAGGGTAGCAAAGGGATGTTTGACCGCGCTTTGAACGATTTTTTCAGCACCTTTGCTGGCATAGCGAGCGGTACCTTCAATACCTGAACCCATTTTTTCAAAAACAAACGTGCCCGCTTTTTCCACGCCGGGCATGCCCAGCGCTTTACCTGCCATGGCCACACCGCCAGAACCTGCCAGGACCCCTGCGGTAGCCAGCCCGGCTGCGGCGGCTCCAGATTTGAGGCTGGGTTTTTCCACAAATTGTTTGCCCTGATCCACGGCCAGATCACCCAGCTTATACGCCGCCATGCCCAGTCCGATAGAAGCGGCAGTTTGTCCGCCTTTTTCAAACATTTTGACCGCTGCCTTTTCCAGAATGGGAATATTGGCAGCTTTTCCTGCCAGACCAATGGCTCCGGTACCCGATGCCGCGGCTGCCGTGCCCAGTCCGACCGCTTTTAAGCCAGACATTTCGTTGGGATCTTCTGCAAAGGCCTGCGCTTCTTTAAGGGCCATTTCACCCAGCTTATAAGAGGCGGCTCCCAGACCCACGGCACCAATGGTCTGGTACCCTTTGCTAAAGAGTTTGTCTGCACCGGACAGTCCCGCTTTGTTGGCCAGAATATGAGCGCCGCCCGTCATGGCTGCGGCTGCGCCGGTGGCTTTCGCGGTGTTTTTCAGGGTCAGTCCATTTTCTTTAAGATCGTCCAGGCTGTTTTTAGCCAGTGCGCCCCCGCCGGCAATCAGGCCAGCTCCCAGACCCACGTCTGCATGTTCCCAGAGTTCAACCCCCGTGGCGTTTTCTGCCAGGGAAACGGCGGCAGCGCCAGAGGCCGCTGCCCCTGCACCAAAGCCGAGGGCTTTTGCTCCGGTTTTGAGGTCATCTGTATCTGCCAGGAAGTTTTTGCCTTCTTCGAGGGCTTTTTCTCCCAGTTTAAAGGCGGCAGCACCCGCCCCCAGAGAAAGAACGCCCTGAGCGCCGCGCTCTCCAATAGCCTCACCTGCTTTTTGCGAGAATTTGCCCACAGCCAGCTGAGAACCGCCGGTGAGCAGAAGTCCAGCTCCCGTGGCCTTACCCACGTTCTTAAAGGTGAGCCCGTTCTCTTTGAGGTCTTCCACGGTATGTTTTGTGAGAGCTGCTCCTCCGGCCAGCAGGGCCGAGGCGCCAATGACGTCAAGATTTTTAGGGAAAACGGCCATCAGCTTCTCAGAACCTGTGGCGTAGCCCACCAGCGACGTACCTCCGGTCACGGCGGCTACGCCGGCGGTAAATTCCGCAGCGCCAATGGCATCATTCATGAGCCCTTTGCCCGTGGTTAATCGGCGCACACCGTCAGCGGCTGCTCCCACACCGGAAGCCGCTACCAGTCCTCCAGCGCCTACCAGACCGGCTTTCGAGGTGAAAATATATTTAACAGGGCCAGTGAGGGCACGGTCCATGCCGGGAATATTAAAGTTGCGGCCAATCATCTCCAGGCCGCCCAGCGCTCCGGTAGCACCCCCCGCTATTTTGGCACTGGCCAACCATTTATTGGTGTCTTCTTGACCAAATTCTCGAATACCGTCTTGCAGCGCGTAAATGCCGCCAGCCATGGCCACACCACCGGTGACGGCCTTGACGTTATTCTTCATCCACTCTGCTGTTCCCGTTAGGGCTTTGTCCGCCACGGGAATATTATAGGTGCGGCCCACCATTTCCACACCGCCCAGGCCTGCGATGGAAGCGCCGGCCAGTTTGGCGCCACCCAGAAGGCTCTTGCCTTCTTCAATGTCTTTTAAACCGCTGGCGCCCAGCGCTGCTCCAGCACCGGTAATGGCCACGCCGCCCAGACCGCCCGCATTGTCTTTTGCAAATTCAGCCACGGCTTTTGCGGGTGTGCTCAAAATGCCCTTCAGGGGTCCCACATCGTAGTTGTGCGCCATGATTTCAGCGCCGCCCAGGGTGCCGACTCCCGCGCCTACGAGTTTGCCTGCGCCCATGAGGTAGTTTTCGTTTTTAATATCCTGTACGCCTGAATTGGCCAGATAAGCGCTGCCGGCCATGGTGCCAGCGCCGAGCACGCCGAGGCCGTGGTTGTGTAAAAATTTACCTGTAGCGGCCGCAGGGCCGCTTAAAGCACTTTTGAGGACGGGGATATCGTAGTTGCGCCCGATCAATTCAGCCCCCCCGAGTCCCAACACCACTGAACCGGTGCCTTCCAGGGCAGCCCGCGTGGTGTTACCTTCTTTGTACGCTGCCACAGCGTCTTCCATTAAAAGAGCCGAAGCCGCCAGCGCTGCGCCGCCACCCACTGCCTTACCATTTTTGACAAACACCGTGTTCACGGCTTCTTGTACCGCCGGAATGGCTTTCACAGTTTTATTGATTGCAGAGCCGGTGGCAATGGTTCCCACCACGCCGCCTGCACCAGTCAGCAGCATATTGTCACCAATAAAGGTGCCTTCGCGGGTGTTCTCTTTGACCGTGTCCCCAATGGTTTTGCCTATTTTTTCAAGGGTTGAATCAATTTGAGGAGGGGCGGCTTTGACGTTGTTGAGGGGGGCAGAAGAAGGGTTGATATTCATGAGCGCTACTCTTTGTTTCGTGTTATTTTCTAATTATAGTCTGAAGTCAATAAGATCTTGTGCTCAGCATTTCAAAACACCCGGAGGTCACGCTATGTCTTTTAAAGGTAACCTGTCTCAACTGCTGAGAACTCCTCTTGCTCGCCGTTTTCAAAAGGCCCTGCGCAACCCGGAACAGGCCCAATGGACAAAGCTGAAGGAAATTCTTGAAAATAATGCCAACACCGAGTTTGGTCAGGCTCACGGCTTCGATAAAATAAGTTCTGTGGCCGACTATCAGGCACAGGTACCCATTCAAAATTATGAGGCTATCAGGCCCTGGGTGCAACGCATGTTGGAGGGCGAGTCCAACGTACTCACTTTTCAGGATCCTATTTACTATTGTGTGACCTCGGGAACTTCGGGAGTGCCCAAGCCGAGTCCCATTACACCCGCTTATCGCGATGAATACCAGAGCGTGGTGCAAACCTTTTTGTATTACGTTTATGCGGAAACCCCTGAAGCTTTTGATCATCAAATTTTGTACTTCAACGGTTCTGCAGAAATCGGGAAAACCCCTGCCGGTATTGATACAGGAACCATGAGCGGGTTTAACAGTAAAAATTTACCGCCCCTGCTGAAAAAGTTTTACGCCGTTCCCTACGAGCTGATGACTATTCAGCACACCGAAAGCCGTCATTTTTGCGTGGCTCTGTTGGCACTGGCTCAGCGGGTGTCCATGATGATCGCCATCACCGCTTCCCCCATGATTTTATTTGCGCAAACCCTGCAAAAAGAAGGGGAGCGTTTGCTACACCATTTAGAAAAAGGGACCTTGCCTGAAGATATCCAGCTCAGCTCCGCAGAACGGGCTCTCATAGAATCACGCTTAAAACCTCGGCCAGAGCGTGCCCGTGAGTTACGCCAGCTGTATGTGAATCAACAGTTAGAACCCGTACATATCTGGCCAGAGCTGTCGCTTATGATCTGCTGGAAAAGCAGTTCTGCGGGCAGTCTTGTGCCCACGCTGGAACGTTATTTTCCGAATATCCCCATTCAGGACGCGATCTACTCTGCCACCGAAGGATGGTGTAACGTGCCTTATACCCGCAAGCATGTGGGCGGGCCACTGGCCATTCACGCTCACTTTTACGAATTTATTGATATTCATGACGCCGCTGAACGGGTTAAGCAGGTGCACGAATTAGAACCGGGCAAGCAGTATCGGATTATTTACACCACTAATGGCGGCATGTACCGTTACGATATCGGAGACATTATGGCGGTGAGTCATTATGTACACAACACGCCGAGCGTTTACTTCGTGCGCAAAGCGGGAGAGTTTTCCAATATGGGGGGAGAGCATCTGGATGGTGCACAGGTGGTCAAAGCGGTACAAGCTGCGTCACAAGACGTAAAACACCCGCTGGCTTTTTACGCGATGGTGCCTGACAGCACCCAATTTCCACCCCATTACCGTCTCTACATAGAGCCTGAACGAGCACTTTCTCCGGAGCAACAGGCCCGGTTTGCCGCCTATGTGGACGCCCATCTGGGAAATCACAACGCCGAATATCTGGCCAAACGGCAAGATGCCCAGCTCAATTCGGTGCAGGTTTATATGTTGGACGAGGGAAGTCTGGCCAAATGGCGGCAACACCGTGTTCGCGGTGGCGCAGACGAGGCCCAGCTAAAACCTCCCAGTTTATTGTCCGGTCTGGACAAGTGGGAGGCGCTGGGCCTCAATATGAATTGTACGAATTGATAGTCGCTCACAAATGGTTACTCTAACAAGATACTCCGGACCTTAAGCACCGCTCCCGCTTTGAGGCGAGGAGGAAAACCATAAGCCTGACGCACGCGACAGGGTGCTGGTTCGATGGTGTGAGGGCACACCACGTTGTGCCGAATAAAACGTTTTATCTTACGGGGAATTCCCATCAGCTTCTTTTTTTTCATGGATCACCTCCTGAATCGACGCATTTTTCTGGCTTCTTCTCTGCGCCAGCGGCGTTCGGGACGTATACGATGCTGTTTCTGTCTTTCGATAAAATTCTCCACCTTCGCCTGAAAACTGTCCCCACAAAACATTACCTGGGGCATTTGATTATAAGAAACCTGAAGTCGTGTACGCATAAGCACCTCCGCCTGTTTTTTCTTATTCTATGCGATAAGTGAATGTTTTTCAAAGTGAATTAAACAGTGTTTTATATTTAATTTATAAATACATTGACTTATGGAATTACCGAAATTCATTTCGTGAATGCAAAGGCGGTTTATGAGACTATTATCAGGGTTGTTTCTGGTAGCCGATCCAGGTTTCTACGCCGACAGTTTTAGCACCCATCTGGGTCCATTTCCCTTGCCAGACCTTGTCTTTCTTTTGCAGCAAGAGTAAACCCACTTGCAAGGTTTCACTGGGCTTGAAAGCCACCGCAAAACTATTGTTCATTTCCACGCCGGTGCCGATATACGTGGTGCCTCCAAAGCGCCACATCACTGTATAGGTGTCTCCACTTTTGATGACGCTCACCTGTCCTTTGTACTCTCGACTGTCACCGGCGTTTTTTCCCCGTACGATAAAGTCTCCCACAGGAGCTTCAGCATGAGCGGTTGCGCACAGGCCGAGGCCCAGTCCGTATATGAAAAGGCCAAGCATTTGTTTTTTTAAAGGTTTCACGGCGTTCACTTCCTTTATGGGTTCATGGTGTATTGCCCTTTTAAAGGCGCAATGTGGGTGTCCCAGATCTGCTGGTAGCGGGCTGTGTCTTTAACCGGTGTTTGAATCATACGCTGGCAGAAAAAACGCTGGCGTTTGGTGCAGCTGGCCTTGCTGTAAAGCTGAAGCGCAAATTTGGAAAAGTCCCGAATCATAAAGTCAAAAATCTGACTGATGAGATTATCTTCTAAGCGCAGGGCATTTTCTAAAATGAGCTGGCCGTACACCACCAGTGAGAACAATTCGCCCACAATCAGCAAAAAGTCAATGTCCTTGATTTGTTCGGCGTTAGGGCTGGCCACCATCAACAATTGTTTGAACACCTTAATTTGTTTTTGAAAGCGTTTAACGTTGGGCAGGGGCTTGCTGTTGTACGCCAAGTTATAGTCATGAAACTGTACCTTGCTTAAGCCCCGGGTGCTGCCCTGTTTAAACAAAAAGTCGTCATTGCCGGGTGCTTGCAGGCGACCCACTTCGGGAAATTTACCGGGGTTGAAAAAATAGTTTTTCATGAATTTGATGATCAAAGCCATGTTCACGTGGACGGTGCCTTCTAATTTGGGCAGGCCCCGAATTTGGGTGACGGCCATGGAAAAGTAGGTGTCTTTCTCAAAGCCTTTGGCAGCAATGACGTCCCAGAGGGCGTTCATCACTTCTTCGGCCTGTGTAGTGACCTTCATTTTGACCAGAGAATTAAACAGCAGGTAGCGGCGGTCTGTGTCTGAAGCGTGACGCAGGTAATCAGTGGCTCGTTCAGAAAAAGCCTTCATGGCCACCAGCCGACAGTAGGCGTCCATAAAGAGCTGACGAATATGCACAAAGTCCGTGACATAATGCTTAAATAAATAGCGATTGGAAGCGTGATCGATGGCTTCATAAAAGCTGTGGGTACACAACCCAATGGCCGCAAACCCCAGATTGAACTTACCCACATTAACGGTGTTGAGCGCATTGTCCCAGGCGGCCTGTCCTTCTGCTAAAATATCCTCGCGGGTGATGGGATAGTCTTTGACTTCTAATTCAGCCACATAGTTCTGGGAATTGATCAAATCCCGGTGACATATATAGTTGGGGTGGCTGGTTTCGGTCACAAAAAAGACGAACTCATCGCTTTCGGTGTTCTTGCCAAAGGTAGATACCAGAGCAGCTTTGTTGCCGTTCCCAATATAATACTTGCGGCCGTTGGCGCGGTAATCTCCGTCCACCTGTGGCGTCAGGCGCATATCCGAAGCATACAGGTCGGCCCCGTGTTCCTTTTCAGACAGTCCAAAGGCGAAAATGCCCCCTTCTTTTAACAACTTCGCAGCGCGTTGCTTGACGGTTTCGTTTTCACTCATCCAGATGGGGCCCAGTCCCAGAATGCTCACCTGCCAGGTGTACCAGTAGGACAGACCGTAAAACCCAAGAATTTCGTTAAAGGCACAAATGCGGGTCATGTCCCAGTAGGCGTTGTCGTCACCGTAACCCTGAGGGGTCAGTAAGGTGGCAAAGATTTTCTCTGCTTTAACAAAGTCCAGGAAATCCTGATACCAGACCCGCTCGTGTTCATCTTCTTTGATGCGGGCCAATCCCTTCTTTTCAAAAAAAGCCACGGTCTTTTCCATGATTTCCTGAGATTCGGGGTCAAGATACGGGTAACGGTCACGGGTGGGATTCAGTAGAATATTCATAACAGGTATTATAACGGGTATAATTTGGCATGCACAAAATCTCAAAAACACTGCACCTCGAAAAATGGTCCCACGGGGGCGAAGCCCTTGCTTTTGATGAATCAGCGCGTGGGCCGAGCACGCATCCTGTCTTTGTGCCCGGTGGCGTGCCTGGTGACGTGGTGACCGCCCGGATCATTTCCAGCAAAAAACAGTACTCTCGTGCGTTGATTGAAGAACTGAAAACACCTGGCCCCGCCCGGCGAGAAGCTCCCTGTCCCGTTTATGAGCATTGTGGCGGCTGTCAATGGCAGCACACCACAGATGCTGAACAATTGGTGGCCAAGCGTCAGTTGCTGATCGAAACCCTGCGCAAGGTGGGCGGCTGGGATATGGGGCACTTGCAACAGGTGGTGCAGCCGGTACTGGGAATGGAAACACCCTGGGCGTACCGCAACAAAGCTCAGTTTCCTGTACAGCGTATTAACGGACAGCTAAAATTGGGGTTTTATGCGCCTCGTTCCCATGATTTAACGCCGGTGGAGCATTGTTTGATTCAGCACGATCTGATGAACGAGCTGTTATGTTTTATCACTGAAGCCCTGCAAAATATGCCCGGATTGACCCCTTATGATGAGCAGTCTCACACGGGAGAGCTGCGCCACGTGGTGTTACGCCACGGTTTTAAGACCCGTCAAACCCTCGTGGGATTTGTGGTGAATGAGCAGCGTCCCAAACGTTTTGAGGCCCTGGCCCAACAGCTTCTGGAGCGTTTTGATCACGTCAAGGGAGTGGTGCTGAATCTTAATGCAGAGCGCACCAATCGCATTTTAGGCCCACAAACCCTACTGCTGGCGGGGCAGGATTTTTACACGGATCAGCTGGGTGATTTGCACTTTGACGTGTCACTGCCCGCTTTTTTTCAGGTGAATCCGCTACAAACAGAACGGTTATACAACGTGGCCCGTGAATTTTTGACCCCCGTCACGGGACGCTACAGCACCCTGTTGGACGCTTACTCCGGCGCCGGAACCCTTTCGTTGTGGTTGGCCGGTCTCGCGGAGTCGGTGATCGGCGTAGAAAGCAATGGTGCTGCGGTGTCCAACGCCAGAGCTAACGCCAAAAAGAACGGTGTAAGCGGCGTACGCTTTATCGAAGATCGGGTGGAAAATGTGATCTCCGGCTGCATTGAGCAGGTGGATGCTATGCTGGTGGACCCGCCTCGTAAAGGGTGTGATGCCCGGGTCTTGCAGGCTTTCGTGAAATCAGATATTCCGCAACTCGTCTACATTTCCTGTAATCCGGCTACCCTTGCCCGGGACAGTAAACTACTGCGCCAGGCGGGATTTGCGCTCACCGCCTGTCAACCGGTGGACATGTTTCCCCAGACCCATCACCTAGAAACCGTGGCGTGTTTTGAACGAGAAGTGGGAATATCTTCACGTTCATTGAAGTAGGACTGATCCACGAGCGTGCGATAAACTCCGGCAATATTTAAGGGGAGCCATTCAGCATACATGGGGAGATCTGCAAAAGCCGGGAGCTTTATCTCTTTTTGTAATTTTTCCAGGGAGTGACCGGCCAACATGCCTTTTTTGACTTCCTGATACAGGGTTTCTAAGTAGTCTAAATAGCGCTCAATATCGGCTCTTTTTCCCATATCTGAATGCCCACCTACAAAAATGTCGAAGGGCGCTTCCTGTAAAACTGCCCGCGTGGAATTTATCATACCGTGAATATCATAGCCTGGAAGATCTTGATAAGGCATACGATTGAGAACGATCCAGTCCACCACATACAGCACATTTGCGGGCAAAAAGCGCATACTGACAGAACCTCTACCGTTGTTGGGGCCATAGTATTTGAGAATCACCTGATGCTTATCCAGATGAAGGGTTAGCTGATCCTCAAAGGTAATATCCGGTAATGCGGTGGGGAGCTGAGTCCAACGTATATCTTCACTGGCATAACGATGTGCAATGACGAGGGTTTCAGGTGTTTTTAACTGCTGACCACCCGCCACATGATCCACATGATTATGACTATAGGCCATATAACGAATGGGTTTTTGGAAACGCTCCGTTAGCTTTTTTTTCAAATAGGTGGCGGCGGCAGAATTCAGGGGGTCAGTAACAAAGATGCCGGTGTCAGTAACCATAAAAACCG
>CAYFGW010000085.1:0-17609 GCA_964342365.1 uncultured Candidatus Sericytochromatia bacterium
TGGCAGAAAAGCGCCCGAAGCTGGGGCGTCTCACGGTCCTGGATGCGACCCATGTGCAGCCCGACTCCCGCGTACAGGCCATTCATCTGGCCAGGCGCATGAACGTACAAACGGTAGTGATTGCTCTGAAAACACCTCTGGAGGTGTGCAAAGCCCGTAACGCTGAGCGCTCTGACCGTACCTTCGGGCACCACGTGCTGCACCGACAGCATCAGCAGCTGCGGCGCACCTTGAAACAGCTCAAGCGAGAGTTTCGCTATGTGCATTTTCTGAACAGTGAAGATCTTGATCGCGTCACCGTCAGCCGCAAAAAGCTCTGGAACAACAAAAAGGATGAGCACGGTCCCTTCGATTTGATAGGTGACGTGCACGGCTGCTGTGATGAGTTAGAACGTTTATTAGAGCAGCTGGGTTATCAAAAAGGCGAGGCAAGCTGGGCTCACCCGGAAGGGCGACGCGTTATTTTTCTGGGAGATTTGGTAGACCGCGGGCCGCGCAATTTGGATGCCTTATTTCTGGCCAGAGACATGGTTAAGGCCGGAAATGCGCTATGTATTATGGGCAATCATGAAAACAAGTTTCTGCGCTATTTGTTGGGTAAAAACGTCAAACGCAATCACGGCTTAGAACTTACCGCTGAAGAAGTGGAGTCTCTTCCTGAAACAGAGCGTGTGCAAGTCATTAAAGAAGCCCGCGAATTTATTGATTCACTGATTTCTCACTATGTGCTGGACGATGGCAAACTGGTGGTGGCTCATGCAGGCTTGAAAGAGGCCTATCACGGACGGGCTTCCGGTCGGGTCAAAAGCTACGCCATGTACGGAGAAACCACCGGAGAAGTGGACGGCTTTGGGCTGCCCGTGCGCCTGAACTGGGCCACGGACTACCGGGGCGATGCCATGGTGGTGTACGGACACGTGCCCGTGCCGGAGCCAGAATGGGTTAATAACACTCTTGATATCGACAACGGCTGTGTCTTTGGCGGCAAACTCACCGCGCTGCGCTATCCGGAAAAGGACGTGGTGTCTGTGCCCGCGGCCCGGGTGTATTATGAGCCAGTCAAGCCGCTGGAGTCGGTTGACAAACGCAGTACCCAGCAAACCCTGGATGATGTGCTGGACTGGTCTGAGGTGGCGGGCAAGCAGTATTTGCACACCCGCCTGCGTAAAACCATTGGCGTACAGGCCGCTCACGCCGCAGCGGCGCTGGAAGTACTAAACCGCTTTGCGGTCAATCCCAAATGGCTGATTCATTTACCGCCTACCATGTCACCTTCTGAAACTGCTGAACGCCCCGATTATCTGGAATACCCCACAGAAGCCTTCGCCTATTACCGTGAAAAGGGAGTTGAGGAGGTCATTTGTCAGGAAAAGCACATGGGCTCTCGTGCCATTGTGGTGCTGTGCCGAGATCCGGAAGTGGCCGTCAAACGCTTTGGTCTGGAAACCCCCGCCTGGGGCAGAATTTACACCCGCACCGGCCGCAGCTTTTTTAAAGATCAAGCCACAGAAAGCAATATGCTTCAGCATCTGGCAAAAACCGCTGAAGACGCCCACCTCTGGCAAGATTTAAACACCAGTTGGATGGTGATTGACGCTGAGTTATTGCCCTGGTCTGCCAAGGCAGGTACTTTGTTAGAGGAACAATATGCCACCGTCAGCCACGCGGCGGGAGTAGCGCTGCCCGAATTGCTGCTCAAGGAAACCAACGGCTTTCTGGGCAATCGCACATGGGACGCTGAAACAGCGACACAGCTGACAGAATTACAGCAACGCTTTGAAGGCTTACAGGATCAGGTGGAGCGCTACACACGCACGTATGAACACTATTGCTGGCCCGTGGAACAACCCGAAGACCTGAAATTGGCCCCGTTTCATTTGCTGGCCACAGAAGGCCGTGTACACGTGGACAAAAACCACCGCTGGCACTTAGAGCAGCTGGCCCGCTTTCACCGTCACGCCCCGGAACGCTATATTGCCACCGCCCACCGGGTGGTCAACCTCAATGATGCCACAGCAGAAGCAGAGGCCTGTCATTGGTGGGAAGCGCTGACCGCCGCCGGAGGAGAAGGCATGGTCATTAAGCCCCTGGAGTATCTGGTCCACGATGGCAAAGACTTTATTCAACCTGCCCTTAAATGTAGAGGTCGCGAGTATTTGCGCATGATTTACGGGCCTGATTATACCCAACCCGAACAGCTGGAACGCCTCAAGTCTCGTGGACTGGGTCGAAAACGTTCCATGGCCATGCGAGAACTGGCACTGGGTATAGACGCTTTGGAGAGATTTGTACGCAGAGAACCTCTGCGACATATTCACCGTGACATAGTGGGTATTCTGGCGATGGAGTCAGAACCCGTGGACCCCAGGTTATAGCGGATGAGTGGTATGAGAATCAACGATCATCGCTTAGCAGCGCACCTGCCGGACACCTATCCAGAAGCCGAGCACAGCTTTGAAATTCGCCCGGCAGCGGTTTTATTACTGCTGCTTGAACACGAAGGCGAAGACTTTATTCTGTTTACCCGACGCTCACTCAAACTCAAAAAGCACCGGGGTCAGATTTCATTTCCCGGCGGTAAGCGAGACCCTGAAGATTTGAGTCTCTGGCAAACGGCCCTGAGAGAAACCCACGAAGAAATTGGCGTCACCGCAGATCGCATTACCCCTCTGGGAGCCCTGCCAGCTTTTCCCACCCATACGGGGTACTATGTTTATCCTTACGTGGGTCGCATGGAATGGCCCGTGCCCCTGATCCCTGAGCCCGCTGAAATTGATGAAATATTCCGGGTCCCTCTGGCTCACCTGAAAAACGGGGAACATCACTCGGTTTTTTTTAAGGAGGCCAACGGCGTGAATTATCCCGTGCACGCCTATTTATATAAACACTACAGAATTTGGGGCATTACCGGGGCGATTCTCTTTGGGTTTTTAAAGCAACTCACCCCAAAAGAAAATATGTTATTTTGAATTGAGTACAATTCAGGGTGTTTTCATGAAAAAAACGTTATTTACCGTCAGTCTTCTCCTTTTATCCGCCTGCCGAACCTCTCCGCAAGCCTTACCTATCTCTCCCAATACTGCCGCCCGTTTTCAGCGTTTTTCTGACACCTTTCAGCCAGAGGCCGCCGCCATTGACCGTCGTCTGGGAGAATCTCCTGCGCCCCGGGAAAGTGCGAGCACCCGTGAAATTGAACAGCATATTTTAAGCGCCCTGAAAAAAGACTATGTATCTGGTCCCATGCGCCGTGACGTGCACGCCAAACACCATGGCTGTGTGAAAGCACAGTTCAATGTGGACAATAGTCAACTGCCTCAATCCCTTCGGGTGGGCGTATTTGCCCGCAACACCAGCTACCCCAGCTGGATTCGTTTTTCCAACGGGGCCAGCAGTGCTGGACAGGCGGACACCAAAGGGGATATTCGCGGCATGGCGCTCAAACTCATGGGCGTTCGCGGTCCAAAACTACTTAGCAATCACACGGCCCCTACCCAGGACTTTGTCATGATGAACAGCCGCGAATTCTTTATTGAAGATCTCAAGGATTATGTAGCCTTCTCCGAAGGCATTGCTCACGGCAAGTGGGGATTGGCCAAGTTTGCCATTACCCACCCGCGAGTAAGTTACCGTCTTTATAAAATTATGGGGCAAAAAATGGGCAATCCCGCCCAGTCCAACTTTTTTAGCGCCACCGCGTACAAACTGGGCAATAGCGCCATTAAGTTTAAGGTGCAGCCCTGCAACGGTCGTCCCAACACCACCGTTCCTGAAGGGGCCGGCCCTGACTATCTGCGTCAGGCGCTTTCTGAGCAACTGCGTTCGGGCAGTGCCTGCATGGATTTTTATGTGCAGCCCCGGAAGGGCAATATGCCCGTGGAAAACGCCACCGTGGAATGGTCAGAAGCCACCTCTCCCTATATTCGAGCCGCCCGTATTGAGATTCCGCAACAGCAGTTTGAAAGCAAGGCCCAGATGGATTTTTGCGAAAACCTTTCTTTTACGCCCTGGCACAGTTTGCCAGAACATCGCCCGCTGGGCGTCACCAACCGCGTCAGAAAAAGCGTTTATGAGCTGATTTCTAAATTCCGCCATGACTTCAACGGCGTGACGCGCAAAGAGCCCACCAGCTTCGATATTTTTTAAACGCCTATGTTAAGGGTTCACCTAAGGACTGATCAAAAAGCCCTCTAACATCGTGGAATACTGAATATTCAGTTGTGCTTCACACACCTGTAGTGCCGTGGGGTTAAGCTTGCCACTCTGACGGGCAGAGAACTGACAAAAGGTCTTGCGATAGTTTAAGAACTGCTTGTGGCCGTTCATTAGACGTTGGCGCTGGGCTCCCGACTGATTGCTGAGCACCGTTTTATACAGGGCGTTGGTGCCCACCTTGCTCTGCTGATGCACTTTTTTAACACAGCTGGCCTGAAAGGCGCATTTTTCTAAATCGGTTTTTAAGCTCTGTGCATGGGCAGGCATCACCATACCTGCTGTTAAAACGATACCTGCAAGAGGTCTTGCAAAGGTCTTTAATGACTGAAACATAACTTTCTCCTTTATAATGCTAAATCTAAGGTTTCTGAGGTGTCTGCGCTTTTTGAGCAAGCTGGCGGGTAAGGGTAAATAACTCCCGGCCAGCGGGAGGACCGTGACTGGGTACAATCAGTTCTGCTCCGGGGAAAGCCCGCTCCACGTTACGCACCGCCGTGGCCCAGTGCTGAATATCTCCGTCAGCGGTATTGCCCAACGAAGTGGCTCCCGGCGGACGAATCAGACACCCACCAAATACAATGCCTTTGTCAGGCAGGCCCACCACAATATTGTCGTGGGTGTGGCCGGGTCCGGGGTCAAGAATCTGTAGTGAGAACAGAGGGGCACGATGATCTTGATCAAAAACCAGATCGTGTTCTGCGGGCAATAGCTGTCGGGAAGGAGCCAATCGATTGGAAGCCGCAGAGGCATAGGTGACCACGCCGGCTTTGCGCAGGGCCGCCACACCACCCATTTTATCTTCGTGAGCGTGGGTAAATACCGCATAACGCACGGGTTTACCCAGGACCTCACGGGCCCATTTTACAATGGCTTCCGTTTGTGCATCGTTCCAGGCGGTATCCACCAATAGGCTGTGGTCCTCTGCTTCCACAATGAGCCCGTTAGTGGGAATATACCCCCAGGGTGACATATCCTTCATGCTGGTATGCAGCCAGACGCCGTGACCGAGGGCCCGGTATCGGACCGTTTCTGAGGATTCAGCACAAACGGGAGAAGACAGCGAAAACGAGGCAACGAAAAACAAGAGTAAAACACAAAAGCGCATGCCACAGTTTAGCATGCAGATTCTGCTAACATACCCATAATCCTACGGAAAGTGTTGCGCTTGCCATGAAATTAAAGTATTTACCCACTACCTTTACGCTGTTGGCCCTGACGCTAGCTCCGCGGCCTGCCTCCGCTATGGAATACGTCAAGGTATGCGATCAGGACCACTGTAAACAATTTTCGCGATTGGTCATGGGTACTGACCACCTAATCCAGGACAACTGGCAGCGCAACGGTGAAAAAGCCATCAATGAAGCGGAACTGCACGAAATTCTAGACGAGGCGGTCAGGCTGGGCATTAACTTTTTTGACACGTCTCCCATTTATGTCGGGGGGGTGGAATATCGCCTGGGAAAATGGCTCAAGGCGCGTCAGAATACGGAACCCAACAATCCAGACAAACAGCTTTATACGCTGTCCAAGGGCGGATTCCCCTACGATTTGTACTACACCAAAAAACTCCTGCCCGGCACCTATAGTAAAACCTTTACCAACCTGTTAGAATACTTCAATCTGACCCGGCGTGAACACCGCCCCCACAGCGAAACGCCTTTATTAAACGTGCCGGCAGGTAGCTATGCCAGCCGTTTATACGGGAGCCCTCGTCAAATCAAAAGGCGCCTTGCTGAAGAACTGGGGCACACCGAAAAGAACCTGGGACAGGCCGCAGACGTGTACCTGATGCATAGAGACGATCATGATTTCATTGGTTTTCAAACGGTGCCCCGCTCTCAGACCCCCGTTCAAACCATCATGTCCGTGCTAAGTGCTTCTGAGTTTGAAAACAATTTTCACATGATTGGCTGGTCCAACTGGCAAACGCCCCGCGTTACGGAATCTCTGGCCCTGGCCAAAAAGCACAACACGCTCAAGACCCCCGTCATTAACAGCCCCTACTTTTCGCTGTTTGAAATGAGCCGCCGCACCATTCACGCAGGTGGTGTTCAGGTGACCCATAAAAACATGATGAACCCCGATTTTCAAAAAGGCATTCACATCATGCCCTATTCCCCTCTGGGGGGATTTAGCATTCTCGATAAGCGCGAGCCCGCGTGGGAAAATGCCAGAGCAGCTGCCAGAGCGGCTTATGAAGCACAGGACCCTTACTGGAAAAACGTCTATCTCGCCATCTTCACCCCGGAAAACGAGGCACGCTATCATCGGGCCGTGGATTTCACCCGCCGTTTTAACGCTAAACACAGTACCCAATATACCCTGGATCAAATGCTGAACGCTTATGTGCTGGCCCATCCACAGGTGAAACTTCTGGCCATCGGCCCACGGAATGTGGACCAGCTGCGCCGTACGGTAGAGTCTCTGAAACTGGCAAAAATGCTCACCCCCGAAGACCTGAACTATTTATATGGAAACCAATAATATGCAAACCAAAAAACTAACCCGCGGCTTACGTTTTGCGTTGACAGGAATGGTGGCACTCTTTTGCGGAGGAACCCCTGCGCTGGCAGAAGACGTCCCTGAATCCTGCGCCGTTATTCTGCGGGTCAATGACAGCACGCTACCCTGCGGAGCTTACCAACTGTCTTTGATAGACCGAAAAACGCGTTATGTGCTTATGGAAGGCAGAGAACCTGACGCCGAAACCCTGAAACGTTTGCATGAGGAAACCCTCAATTTACTCATCCGCAATGTGTTGATTGGACAAAGTTTGCGTCAGGCGGGAATGACCAGCAACCCAAAGGAAGTCCAGGCAGCTTTAGAAACCTTTGCACAACAAAAAGGCTACAAAAACGCAACCGAACTCCGGGATTCTATGGATTCCAAAGCCCGGTGGAGGTCTCTGGAAGAGGCTTTAACCCTTCAATTGCTGGTAAAAGCCCTTAAAGACGAGGTGATTTCTGATGTGGATGTGAGTGAAACCGAAGTGCGAGCCTTTTACCAGAAGCATCTGGAAGATTTATATACACAAAAAGCAGGCTTTCGTGCTGCCCATATTTTACTGCGTGCGCGTACTCCGACAGAAGTGAAGCGTCGCAAAACAGAGATTCAAAACATTTATGCGCAGCTCAGGGCGGGTAAAGACTTTGCGGAGACAGCCAGAGCGCTTTCTGAGGATCCTTCCACAAAAACAGCGGGGGGAGACATTGGCTGGTTTGAAAAAGGCCAGATGGTAGAACCTTTTGAAAAGGCTCTACTCAGATTAGAAAAAGGAAATCTGAGCGAACCCGTCCTGACGCGTTTTGGCTGGCATATTATTCAACGGGGAGAAACACGCCCCGGCAAAGTATTTGCCTTTGATGAAATTAAAACACGGGTGATTTCTGATGTAAAAAGGGAAAAGCAAAACCGTTTGTTTGAGAACTGGATTCAGAAAAAAAGAGAGCGGGCCTCCATTTCCGTACACGACAGTTTACGCCCGTTTTTTGAGGACAATCAGTAAAATTCCGCCCAGAATCAGAACGGCAGAAACCATCAGGCGAAAACTCAATAATTCCCCCAGAAAAACAACGCCACCCCCGGCAGCAATCACGGGCACGAGAAGTTGTAAAACGCTTGCTTGTAAAGCACTCAATCCTCTGAGCGCCCGGTACCAGAGCGTATAACCCACGCCAGAAGCCAGCGATCCGGACATGATAGCCCAGAACACCCCGGTCAGATCGAGCGTCACATTCTGCCAGAAAGCCAGCGCCAGCAGGGACAACGTCAGCGGCAAACTGCGGGTGAAATTAGCAGTAGTGTCTGCCAGCGGCTGTTGAGATCCTCTGCCTCTGAGGGTATAAATACCCCAGGCCACCCCGGAAATACTCATGAGCAAAAAGCCTGATAAGGGCGGCGCGCTGAGACCGGGCAACATCAGATACACAAAACCTCCAAAAGCCATTAGCAGACCTAGCATTTCCTGCCAGCGCAGACGCACGCCAGAGATAACCGCAGCCAGGATCATGTTCACCTGCACCACGCCAAATAAAATAAGAGCACCCGTGCCCGTATCCAGAGACACATAAGCCATTGAAAAAGTGAGTGCATATACAAACAGAGCCAATGCAGAGCCATAAGAACCCAAGCCGGAGGTGCCCGACACAGCTTTTTTTCGTGTGAACAGCAACAACAGTTGAAGCACCACCACCCCTGACAGTAAACGAATCCACGTAAAGTGAGCCGGTGTCAGAGCTGTTTGTCCCAGAGCCAGGCGACAAAAGACCGAATTGGCCGCAAAAGCGCTGAGCGCAAGTGCTGTAAAAAGAGAGGTCATACCCCACAGTATAGTGTAAAAAGGTCACTAATAAGATACGGATTGTTAAGACACGTCGTCTTCATGTGAGAATTGTGCTAAATTAAAAGGGATTAAATCCTGGAGTTACTTTATGTTGAAATCCAAGCCCCTTTTCAAGACCTTTGCAAAACCCATGTCTGCGTGCTTACTTGCTTCTGTACTGAGCCTGAGCGCCTGCGGAGAAGGTGGAGACATGCCAGGCACGTCGGCAAGTCCCGATCCGAGTGCTTCTGCCAATGCCTCTGTAGACGCTTCTGCCAGCGTGACCCTGCCCGATCCCACCGAAATTGCTACTTTTACCGGGTTCAAAGCCCTGTCCTGCGATCAGGAGGACAGTTTAAAGTCCAGCAACGGACCTGCCAGCCGCGTCGTGATCAATAATAAAACCGATGCGCGTATCAAGCTGTACTGGCTCAATCGTCAGGGAGAGCGAGTAGAGTACAGTCCCGGAGGCATTGCCGCTGGAGCCAGTCATATTCAGGGCACCTTTGTGACCCATCCCTGGGTGATTACCAACGAAAAAGAAGAGTGTTTGGGTATTTATGTACCTGAAGACAGTTCCGGCGCTACGCTTAACGTCAACAAAAATGTTGAAAATGTGGGCGTCACCGTGGGTGGCAGCGCCAGTACGGGCGGAAGTGTCAGTGCAGGCGGCATTGGTCGTGCGGGCTTTGTGAGCCTCATGAACTGCTACAAGCAAAAACAGCCCTTTGTGGCGCCTCAGATAGACCTAGTTCTCGCGCGAACGGCCACATTACCCGACAGTGCCTTTGCGGGCTTTGACACCCAAATCAACGCTGCCCGTGCGCTCGGCTGTACGATTTAGCCTAAAGTTTTTTTTCAGTTGTGCCCCCTGAACCATTCATCGGGGGGCATTTCCGTTAGAATGAAGCTATGAATTTGATTGATGTCATCACTCTGGGCGTGGTAGAAGGCCTGACGGAGTTTTTGCCGGTATCTTCCACGGGCCATATGATTTTAACGGCGGCCCTGCTCAAAATGGAGAACACGGAGTTTCTCAAAAGCTTTGAAGTGGCCATTCAGCTGGGGGCTATTCTGGCGATTATTCTGCTGTACTTTAAACGCCTGTTCAACGGATTGGCCATTTACAAGCGGCTGTTTGTGGCGTTTTTGCCCACCGCCACCATCGGATTTTTGATGTACAAGATTATCAAGAAGTTTTTGTTCAGTCCCGTGGTGGTAAGTGTGTCTCTGATCGTAGGGGGAATTTTGCTGATTGTGCTCAACCGCTGGATTGAGGACAGCGAAGCGGATTATGAGGACCTGGAAGACATGCCCCTCAAAAATGCGTTTTGGATTGGCATGATGCAATGTCTGGCCATGGTGCCGGGGGTTTCAAGAGCAGGTGCCACCATTGTGGGAGGCATTCTCAACGGCTGCAATAAAAAACAGGCCACGGAATTTTCTTTTTTGCTGGCCATTCCTACCATGCTGGCGGCCACCGCTTATGACCTGCTTAAAAACGCTCAGGCCATTGATCAGCAGGGCGTTATGTTTCTAGGACTTGGCGGTCTGACCGCCTTTGTCTCCGCCTGGATTGCGGTGAAGGTATTTTTAAATATTGTGACCCGCTACGGCTTTGCAGGCTTTGGTTATTACCGCATTGTGGTGGGTACGGCTTTTCTGGTGCTGATTTATGGATTTAATTTGCAGATCGCACCGTGAAGCATAGCAAACCCGAACGCGGCTGGCGGCGAACGCTGCACGAAGTCATTTACGAGGCAGAAACGCCCGCAGGCAAAGGGTTTGACGTTATTCTTCTCTGGGCCATCGTCCTCAGTATTGGCGTGGTCATGCTGGAAAGCATTGTGGACGTGCAGCGGGCCATTGGTCCCTGGCTGAGCTATCTGGAATGGATTTTCACGCTGTTATTTACCGTAGAATATCTGGCCCGTATTATCACGGTGCGTCACCCCTTTCACTATATCTTTAGCTTTTTTGGTCTCGTAGACCTGCTGGCCCTGCTGCCCACCTATTTGGGCCTCATTTTAACGGGCGGGCAGTATTTGATGGTGATTCGCACCCTGCGCCTGCTGCGGGTGTTTCGCATTTTCAAACTGGGCCGCTACGTGGGCGAAGGCCACGCTCTCATTTCGGCCCTTCGGGCCAGCAGCGCCAAGATCACGGTGTTTTTGATGGCGGTCATGAGCATGGTCACCATTCTGGGCACCTTTATGTACATGGTGGAAGGGGGCGTTAATGGCTTCACCAGCATTCCCCGCAGTATTTACTGGGCCATTGTGACCCTCACCACCGTGGGGTATGGGGACATTGCTCCCAAAACCGTGCTGGGCCAAACTATTTCTTCGCTGATTATGATTTTAGGCTACGCCATTATTGCCCTGCCCACGGGCATGGTCACTGCTGAACTCACCCAGCAGGCCGCTCAAAAAGGTCAGGATAAGGGCACCTGTGAGAACTGCTTTCGGGAAAGTCGTGCCCCCGAAGATCGCTTTTGTCGCTTTTGCGGCCACCGCTTCTGATATATTGACTCCATGCTTGAACTGAAAAATATTAAACTCGAATACGGCGACCGCGCCCTTTTTGCCAACGTGAATCTGCAATTGTTTCCCGGTCAGCGTTACGGACTGGTCGGTGCCAACGGCACGGGGAAATCCAGTTTGCTGCGCATGATTACCGGCGAGATCAATGCCTTTGACGGCGAACTCAACTGGCCCAAAAACATTAAACTGGGCTATTTACAACAGGATCATTTCGCCTACGAAAAACAGCGCATTATTGACGTGGTGGTGCAGGGCAATAGTGAACTCTGGGCCGCCCGGCAAATCCAAGATCAGCTCACCAAAAAAGGTGATATGGACATGCAGGAAGCGCAAATGTACGCCGAAGCCGAAGAGGTCATTTTACAACAGGACGGCTATGCCGCTGAATCTGAAGCCGCCCGCATGCTGGACGGTCTCGGCATTCCCGTAGAACAGCACGAAGAACCGCTCAATGTGCTTTCCGGAGGGTATAAACTGCGGGTGCTCATGGCCCAGATGCTTTTTGGACAGCCCGATATTCTGCTATTAGACGAACCCACCAACCACCTGGATATTTACTCCATCAAATGGCTCGAAAATTACCTGCTCCAGTTTCCTGGCATGCTTCTGGTGGTGTCTCACGATCATTTGTTTTTGAACGGTGTTTGCACCAAAATTCTCGATGTGGACTTTGGCACCATCCGTGAGTACACCGGTAATTATGACACCTTCACCGAAGCCAAAGCCCTTGAGCACGAACAAATCGAAAAAGCCATTGCCAGCCAGGAAAAGAAAAAAGCCGAACTCCAGGACTTTATTAACCGCTTTCGGGCGAAGGCTCGTCAGGCGTCCATGGCCCAGTCTCGCGTGAAGCAATTGGAAAAAATGGAAGAAATTGAGCTTTTGCCCTCTTCCCGACGCTATCCGCAGTTTTCTTTTGAGCCCCACGCCCAGTCCGGACGTACCACTTTAGGCGTCGAAAATCTGAGCATGTCGTTTGGGGACAAACGGGTCTTGCATCAGCTCAATTTTGAAGTGGAGCGCGGCGATCGCGTGGCCATTATTGGCCCCAACGGTGTGGGAAAATCCACGCTGCTCAAAATTTTAATGAAGCAGTTGGAGCCCTCACAGGGCAGTTTTGAATGGGGGCACGAGGCCAAACCCGGCTATTTTGCCCAGGATTATCATGACGATCTCAGCGGAGATATTAGCGCTTACGAATGGCTGTATTCCTATGATGCCACCGCCTCTATTGGTCTGATTCGCAATTTGCTGGGACGCATGCTGTTTTCAGGCGACGATGTGCACAGCAAAGTCACAGCCCTCAGCGGCGGCGAGGCCACCCGCCTGATTTTTGCCCGCCTCATGCTGGTGGAAAACAATGTGTTAATCCTGGACGAACCCACCAACCACCTGGACTTAGAAGCTATTGAAATGCTTACAGACGCCCTGGCCAGTTATAAGGGAACTCTGTTACTGGTGTCTCACAATCGTTTTCTGGTAAGTAAGGTGGCCACCCGCATTATTGAACTCAAGCCCGAAGGACTGCTAGATTTTAAAGGGACTTACAGCGAGTACCTGGAAAAACACGGCGAGGACCATCTGGACCGAGACGTGTCTTTAAAAGATCGCAACGTTCTGAGTCAGCAAAATACTCCCCCAAAAGAAGCCGCCAAAAGCTCAAAGCCTAAACTCACCGGCAAGGCGGCTTACAAAGCCCAGAAAGCGCTACGACGCAAAATCCAGCAGTTGGAAAAAGAAGCCAAAAGCTTAAGTCCCGATTCCTCTGAATGGAAAAGCACTCAAGAAGCGCTGGCTACAGCCCAAACAGAACTGGAAGCCCTGGGATAAACTCATTCTGGGATAAACTTATTTTTGTGTGGTTTTGAGAGTATGAATGAAAGCCAACGTGTGTTTAATCTCTTCGTCACTCAGGATTTTGTCCCACGCGGGCATGGCTCCTTTTCCTTTTTTCACAAAAGCCAATAGCTCAGCGTCATTTTTTGCATACTTGAATTTTCCCGTGGTGAAGTTACGAGGACCGGGCTTCAGTGAACGTGCCGCTATACCATCGCCAGCTCCTCTTTTACCATGACAAACGGCACAATTTTGCAAGTAATTTTTTTTCCGGCTTTAATATCTGGTGCCGAAGGTGTTGTAGATACAGACGGGAGCGGATGACTTAAGCTCAGGAACAAGCCCAACGATAAAAGCAGCGAATTTTTGAGCATGATATTTTCCTCTCATTCTGGAAGTCCCCCGAAGCCAGGCTTCAGGGGACTTCCTCATTAACTTAAAAGCGATCCGCCTGCATGACTTTGGTCCAGGCTTTGACAAAATCCTGCACAAATTGTGCTCTGGCATCGTCGGCAGCATAGGCTTCTGCCACCGCTCGCAGTTCAGAATTGGAACCAAAAATCAGATCCACAGGGGTAGCGGTCCAGAGGCGTTTTCCGCTCTGGCGATCGTGACCCTCATAGAGTCCCGCCGTGGCGGACTTTTTCCACACTGTAGACATATCCAGCAGATTCACAAAGAAATCGTTACTCAGCGTACCGGGACGACGGGTCAAAACCCCGTGAGCGGTATTCCCGTGATTGGCATTCAGTGTGCGCATACCGCCCACTAAAACCGCCATTTCTGGTACCGATAGCCCCAACTGATCCGCTTTGTCCACCAGCATTTCCGGTGGCGAGAGACGACTGCGATCGTCAAAATAATTGCGGAAGCCGTCGGCGGTGGGCTCCATGACCGCAAAAGAAGCCACGTTGGTTTGCGTCTGCGCGGCATCTGCGCGACCCGGCTGAAACGGCACTTTTACGGGATACCCCGCGTCAGCGGCAGCTTTTTCAACGGCAGCAGCCCCCCCTAACACAATCATATCTGCCAGGGAAATTTGCACAGCGCCGTGAGACTGGTTAAAAGTTTGCTGGAGCTTCGTGAGACGAGCAAGCACCTTATTCAGTTCCCCGGGCGCGTTCACCGCCCAGTCTTTCTGCGGAGCCAGACGAATCCGGGCCCCGTTGGCTCCCCCACGCATGTCGGTATTGCGAAAACTGGAGGCAGAGGCCCAGGCGGTACGTACCAGTTCCGGTATGGTGAGTCCTGAATCCAGAATTTCCTGTTTGAGGTATGCCACATGGCCTGCGTTCACCAATTGATGCTTAACCTCGGGCAGAGGATCTTGCCAGATTAACTCCATTTTTGGGGCATCGGCTCCCAGATAGCGAGCCCGTGGCCCCATATCTCTGTGCGTGAGTTTAAACCAGGCTTTGGCAAAGGCCATTTCAAACTCAGCTGGGTTTTTATGGAAACGGGTGGCAATACGATTGTAAGCGGGATCTTTTTTGAGGGCAATGTCGGTGGTGAACATAATGGGTGCATGACGCTTGCCCTTGATATGCGCATCCGGCACCAGGTTTTTGGCTTGCCCGTTGGCGGGCACCCACTGTACGGCTCCCGCAGGACTCTTGGCCTGCACCCACTCAAAACCGTATAGATTATCCAGATACTGCATGGTCCAGGCCACAGGATTGGCAGACCAGGCTCCTTCCAAACCACTGGTAACGGTATCTTCAGAGTGGCCCTTGCCACATTTGTTTTTCCAGCCCATGCCCTGAGCCTCGATACTTTCTGCAGCGGGTTCTTTGCCTACACAGTCGGTTTTGTGAGCCCCGTGCGCTTTACCAAAGGTGTGCCCTCCGGCGATCAGCGCTACGGTTTCTTCATCGTCCATAGCCATACGTCCAAAAGCCTCACGAATGGCTTTGGCAGCAGACAGAGGATCGTGATTGCCGCCCGGACCTTCAGGATTCACGTAAATCAGACCCATCTGGGTGGCTCCAAGGGGCTTCTGGAGTTTACCTTCTTTGGTGTAACGTTTTTTGGCCAGCATCTTGTTTTCAGGGCCCCAGAACACCTTATCGGGCTCCCACTGGTCCACGCGTCCCCCGGCAAAACCCAGGGTTTTAAAGCCCATGGACTCCAATGATACATTGCCTGTCAGCACCATCAAATCGGCCCAGGAAATTTTGCGGCCGTATTTTTTCTTGACCGGCCATAACAAACGCCGGGCTTTGTCCAGATTGGCATTGTCTGGCCAGCTGTTTAAAGGTTCAAAACGCTGCTGTCCGCCGTCTGCACCGCCCCGGCCGTCTAGCGTACGATAGGTACCCGCACTGTGCCAGGCCATGCGAATAAAAAACGGACCGTAATTACCATAATCCGCGGGCCACCAGGGCTGAGAAGTGGTAAGTGCTTTTTTAATATCTTTCTTCACGGCTTCCAGATCAAGACTTTCAAACGCCTTTGCATAATCAAAGTTTGGGCCCATGGGATCAGACTTTTTGGCGTGCTGACGCAAAGCCTGTAGGTTCAAACGTTCCGGCCACCAGTCCTGATTGCTCATGGGAACAGGGCTTTCTACAACGGTGGGTGCATTTGCAGCCATGGCAGATAAAGAAAGAGGGGCCAGAGTTAAAGCCAGAGTGAGACCTGAAAGGATTGTTTTGAACATAAAAACTCCTGAAATATGTTAATTTTTGTACAATCTCAAATATAGCATCTTGACAAAAGTACTGTGATTGTTATTTTTGATGGCTTTCATAGTCATGGCCTATGTCATTCGATTTTGATACAATGAAGCCCAAGTCTTTCATCGAGGAGTTTGCCCGTGAGCGAAGAAACCGCCGTTGTCGAAGAAGTTACCACCATGCTAAAGCCCACCAAGCTTGAGGCTACCGCAAAGTATTTGCAAATGCTCATCGATAAGTCTATTCTGCGCGATAACGTCATGGAGCGCTACCTGCCCGCCGTACGCAGTGTTTATGACAATCTGGAATTACGGCAGATTCACGATCAAACCGTTAAAGACGTGGTAGAAGACTTTAAAAAAGAAAAGCGCGCGTACGCGATTCACCATTTTCGCGCCACCCGTACCAAATCCACCTACCCCGGTGACGAAGCCATTATTGAAGGCGTTTATCTGGAAGTGGTCAACCCCATTCGCAATAAAAACATTGTGATCCCCATGGAGGTGGTGCACAATATTATTCACCATCAGGTGCCCGGTTTCTTAGAAATCATGCGCAATCTCGGGGATAGCCCCATGGGCGAAACGGAAAATTATTTTGAAATCAGTAATTTTCTCAAGGTGGTGAGCGATCTGGATATGCCGCCAGAAGTGTATGAAGAGCTCGAAGCCATTCGCGAACCCATTGAAAAAATTGTGAACGAACGTTTCGCCTCCATGACGGCCGAAGAAAAAGCCCTGGATTTAAGCGGTTTTGAAAACGATGAGTACGAAAAAGAACGCAATATTCCATCGCTGTTTACCATCTTAAAACAAATGGTGGAATGGGGCGCAGACGATATTCACATCAAACCCAACTGCCGTCCCATTGGCGTACTGCGGGGCGATATTGTGCCCCATCCTGAGTTTGAGTTCTTCATGGAACCCGAAGATACCCAGCACTACGCGTATCGTACCCTCACCGAAGAGCAAATTTTACAATTTGAAGAGACCCGCGAAATGGACACCTCGTTTGCCGTACCCGGCGTGGCCCGCTTCCGCTGTAATTGCTACTGGGCCCAGGGTGCTATTGGCATGGTACTACGTTTGATTCCCAACGATCCGTTGCCCACCAACGTGCTGATTATTCCCCAGATTTTGAAAAAACTGGTATTTGAACGCTTAGGACTTGTACTGGTAACGGGACAAACCGGCTCTGGTAAAACCACCACCCTGGCTTCCATTATTGAATTTGCCAACCAGAATCGTAAGTCCCACGTACTGACCCTGGAAAATCCCGTGGAATACGTGTACAGCAATAAAAACTGTGTGTTTACCCAGCGCGCCGTGGAAATTGACTCCCTGAGTTTTCCCATGGGAATGCGGGCTGCTCTGCGGGAAAAACCGGACATTATTCTGATTGGTGAGATGCGAGATCAGGATACGATTATTGCGGGACTGAAGGCTGCTGAAACCGGCCACCTGGTGTTAAGCACCCTTCACACCAACGACTCGGTACAAACCATCAACCGTCTCATTAACACCTTCCCGCCCCATGAGCAGGAGCAGGTGCGTCTACAGCTGTCAGAAACCATCAGGGCCTCCATTTCTCAACGCTTGCTGAAACGCTGGGACCGCCCGGGCCGGGTGTGTTCCATTGAGATTTTGCTGATCACGCCCAACGCCCGGGGCGAAAACTCCCGCGACTATATTCGTCGTAACGAAATTAACGAATTGTATAAGGTTATTGAGACCTCTCCCTATGACGGCATGCAGACGGGGAACATGTCCCTGTTTGATTTTTATGACAATTGCGTCATTAGTGGCTCTGACGCCCTGGCACTCTCTGACGATCCGGAGCAAATGATGCAACTGATGCGCCGCGTGGCGGGCAAAGGACTCGAATAATTTTTTGAGAAATTTACCCCCCCTTGTTATGGCAGCCACCTGCTTACTGGTGGCTGCACCGGCCTATGGTCGAGCGACTCTGGAAGTCACCGCCACCCCGCAAAAAATTCAGCTGGGAGAAACCTTTACCCTGCGT
>CAYFGW010000086.1:0-17542 GCA_964342365.1 uncultured Candidatus Sericytochromatia bacterium
CCGCCTATATACACCGTTCTTTTTGGGACGGTCGGGCTGCCCACCTGGAAGAACAGGCCCTTATGCCTGTTCAGGATCCTGTAGAAATGAACGAAACCCTGCCCAACGTGATTCGCAAGCTGGGAGAAATGGAATACTACACCTGGAAGTTTCAAGAGGTGTACGGCACCGGCATCACGCCCGAAGGCATTGGCAAAGCGCTCGCCAGTTTTCAGCGGGCGCTAACCATGGCCCCCACCAAATTTGAGCGGTACCAGCAGGGAGAGTTTGACGCCCTGAGCCCCGTGGAAAAAGAAGGACGCGATGTGTTCTTTGGCAAGGCCCGCTGTGCAAACTGTCACCGGGGCCCCTCCCTTAGCTTGCAAAATTTTGCCAATATTGGCATTGGTATGGATAAACCGAATCCCGATCTCGGCCGTTATAAAGTGACGGGCATGGAATGGGATCGCGGGGCCTTTAAAATCCCCACCCTGCTCAATATTTCTAAAACCGCCCCCTATATGCATGACGGTTCTCTCAGCACCCTCAGAGAAGTCATTGAGCATTACGACCAGGGCGGTATTGGCAACGAACATCTCGATCCCCGCATTCGCCCGCTGTTTTTAAGCGAACGGGAAAAAGCGGCTTTGGAAACCTTCTTAAAACAAGCGCTCACCGCAGCGGATAACTTTAAAGTGCTCAGCAAACTGCCCGGTATTTACAAGCCCCGAAGCCAAAAGGGAGGCGAAAAATGAAGCCCGACACACCGTCAATGCAAGAAATCAGTCGCCAGCTGCGCTGTCCCACAGGCGATGCAGGTCAAAACCTCGCGGGCCAGATGAATCAGTCCAATCATGGCATCAATATGCTGTGTATTGAAAAGCTGAATACGAACGTGCCCGCCCCCCACATTTTAGAAATTGGGCCGGGCAACGGCGGGTTTTTACCGGCTATTTTTGAACGTTTTCCCCGGGCCAACTATACTGGCATCGACTGGTCAGAAGATATGGTGAACCTGGCCCGTACGGAGCAGGCCAGCTATGTGCAGGCTCAACAAGCGCAGTTCCAACAGGGAGAAGCCCATCAATTGACCTTTGAAGACGACGCTTTCGATCTTCTGCTAAGCGTGAATACCCTGTATTTTTGGCCAGATTTAATCCAAACCCTCAGGGAATTTGCCCGTGTGCTCACCTCAGAGGGGCAACTGGTGCTGGGATTTGGCGATATTGCATTTATGCAGCCGCTGCCCTTCACCGCAGAAAATTTTCAAATGTATACGCTGGAAACGGTGCAAACCGCCGCCAGAGAAGCAGGGTTCAAATCACTGAATAACACAGAGTTCAAAGAAAGCGTGCAGGACGACAACGGTCAGACCTTCTACAAGCATTATCACTGTTTGCGTGCAAAGTGTTAGGCGCTGTGGTTATCAGGCTTTGTTGTTAAGCACAATGCTTTCCAGCTCGTAATGACTGAGCTGGTTAAAGGCGGTATGGCCCGACTCCGCCACAAAGAGTTGTCGCACTTCCTGACTGTCAAAAAAAGAGGTGTCGGCTCCCTGAAGCCGCAGGCTTTCGGGGGCTAAAAAGTTTATCCAGAGCTCCATGAGCGGCGTGTTTAACAGTGCCGACACTTCCCGGATATCTGTATAACCACTCTGCTTAAACAGATCCCTCAGTTTCAAAGCTTCAGCGGTCTGAGTAATGCGGGCCGAAAAATCCAGCTTAATCAGCCTTTTCTCGTGGAGATCGTATTCCACCTTGATTCTGGCCGCTTCAAAGCGAAGCTCATGATTTTTGTACTGAAATCCGTGTTCAGCTGTGACAAATTCTTCCTGGTACTTATAACCCGTTAACAGGTCTTCATAAACGGTCATAATAACTTCCTAGTAACCGCTGCGGGCGTCATAGGTAGAACCGGCACGGGTTCCCCACTGTCGCTCCCACTGGGCCAGGGTTTGTCCCTGTACCTGTACGTCAGAACCGCCCATTTGCGCTTTGATTTGATTGTATTCACCCCGGTTCTCAAAGAAGAGCCCCTGTAAGTAGGTAATATCTCCTGTGCCCGTGGCCACTTCTGTGAGATCTGTACGACTCACGCCCGCGCGTACTTCCGCGTGGGCAAAGCCCGCGTCAAAGCCCACCGAGCTTTCGGTAGAGGCATTGACTCCCACCCGCACATACTGCATTTCTGAAGGGCCTTCTGCCTGGATTTCCCACTGGGCCTGTACCGCCAGACCAATAGAAACACTGCCTCCCGAAGAGCGGCCGTAGGTGCCGTTATCGATGGAGCTTTCCACCTGAGCAATCATGGTTTCCTGGAAGCGAGCCAGACCGTTGCCGCTCAGCCCCAGATTGGTACCGGCCTGCAGAATCGCGCCCACCACGGCACTGTTTTGTCCCTGGGTAAAGCCGCGCACCTGGCTCTCGCTGAGGGTCAGCGTCAGCTGGCCGTCAGCGGCAATGTATTCTCCGGCATTTTCAGGCACAGTGGGGTGTTGTTCTACCGAATACCGGTTAACGGAGGCGTTCAGAGAAACACCCACATCATCGTTGCCCAGCGAGACGTTGACCGTAGCCTGCGCCGACCAGTTGTTGCTGCGAGAGCCGTCGGGGTAGGTCACCATATTGCGCTCGGCACGAAATTCTGCACTACCTTCCAGATCCACTGCACCCAGTTTTAAGGAGCCTTCAAGACTTACAGTGCCCGACACCCCCACGCTGGTAATGGGCCCCACATGACTCATATCGGGGGCGTTGTCCAATTGCGGAAAAATACGGGTGGCACCGGGCATATTGTCGCGGATTTGATCCACCAGAAAATCATTGGCTTCCTGAGCGTTGCGGAAACGATAGGTGGCCGAAGCCTGTGCGCCCACCCCTGCGCTGGCAGAAACACCGCCGGCGGGTGTGGTGCGACCCACTGAACCACTCACTCCGGCGTTCGCGCCAACGGTAAGATAATAAGCGCCATCGTCGCCACGGGAGGCGGAAATATTTGCGCCCCCTTCCAGCTGAACGCCGCCCCAGCCCCAGCTGACACCGGCTTCGCCCTCAATATACATATTGATGTTGTCGCCGCCGGAATCCAGGGGATTTAAATAGTCCATAAAGTTGCGGGTGTTGCGACCCACCTGCACAATGCCATTCTCGCTGCGATTGGCAGAAAACTGTACATCAACGCTGTCACCACTGACTTCCTGATGCACCACACCCCCGAGGGCTTCGCCAGCAGTATCTCGTTTGGTGATATCAAAGCTGACAATATCTTCCCCTTCAAATTGATGGATGGCGTATTCGCCCACCTCGTTTGCACTGGGGTCAAGGGTGCCTACTTCGCTAATGCCATAAACGTTGTACTGACCGTTGTTTTCGGTAACAATGGCGTCTTCTGTGGCTGATTCTGCTACGCTGGCCGCTTCCGCCTGGGCTTCTTCTCTGGTGGGGAAGGTACCACGTCGAGAGGTGACGTTAATATTTTCATCACTCCACTGATCCAACTGCCCAATGCGGCGACCAACGTTCATAGAGCCCATGCGTTATGTTTCCTTTTGCTTAAAAGATGCTTTGAAATACTTTTTTAGTTATACCCCAAAATCTTCACAAATATGCAAAACTATCGTAAAAAACATCAAAATTGATAAATAACGCCCGTACCAATGCGAAAACGGTCCTGGGCCGTGGGGTCAGCATAGCTCTGCCAGGCGGGCAAAGACACCACCCCAAAAAAGGACACATTATATCCGGGAGAATAATACACCGTGGGGTGCACAATGAAGCCCCGGCCTCCGGTCTGGTTATCAATTTCACCGTTAACCACGTCAGCAAAATAGGTTTCATAGGAAAAACTAAGCTGAAAACTGAGAATATTCTGGTCATCCACGGGCGTATAGGCCAGTCCCCCACCCAGGAATAAATTATCGCCGGATTTGTCTAAAAAATTGGCGGCGTTGTGGCGATAAAAACTGTAAGCAATCGCAGAAAAAGGGCCGTATTCTAAACTGCCCATCATGGCTCCCATGCTGTCAATGGGCCCCTGAAAACTGGGGTGATCAATGACGCCGTTGGGAATTTCTACGCCGGCCATGCCCATAATGTAATTGCCTTCTTTGCCCCAGAGATTTTGTAAATACTCCAGATCGTAACGGTAGCGAGCTGAAAACAAAATATCTTCAATACCACTAATATCGCCGCCCTGACCGTCTAAGCCGTTAATGCTTGAAGCGGGAGCAATCACAGAAACACTGAGAGGAATACTCTCCACAGGTGTCACCCCCACGGTCACTAGCGGCGTGGTTTCCTGAGTGCGCTCGCTGGCGGTTCCGGTCTGACGGGTGAAAATTTGAAAAGCCGCGTAGTTGGCGTTGCTGATAATCGAAGAAGACTGAGGGCCAAAAATAGCCTCGTGATGGGCCATGGCGGGCAAACTGACCGCAGAGAGAACGAGGGCAGAGGTAAGGGTTTGTGCAATTTTTTTCAACATAGTGGGTTCCTGTAATTTCATAAAGATGTTACAAAATTACAGGATCTTAGCCAACTTGACAAGAGTAAAGTTTAATTTTGTATGGCAATGGATGACAGCGCCTGTTTTGCCCGCGTATCCGTGGGGTCAAGGGCCAGCACTTTTTGCCATGCGGTTTTGGCCTGTGCAGGCTGACCGTTTTTAGCGTAAGCCAGCCCCAGATTATGCCAGCCTTTTTTATAATCGGCTTTGATGAGCACCGTCGCTTTCAGGTATTCAATCGCCTGAGGAAAATTCCCCCGTTCCAACTCCAGATAACCCAGAGCGTGATTCACCTGATAATTGTCGGGTGCTATAAGATAGGCCCGGCTTAAATAACCTTCCGCCACCCGGAATCCCGTGTCACGTTGTTTGGGCACTTTTAAGGGCAGCGTTTGTGAAATAACCACACTGGCCATATCCAACAGTGCGGCCACGTTATCGGGGTCTTTTTTTAAGGTGACTTCCAGATACGAGCGGCGATACCAGCTCCACAAGTTTGCATCTTTTTTGAGTTCAGGGTGAATTTGAAACAAAGCCTGATACGCTTCGAGGGCCTGCTGGTACTCTTTTTTGAGGGAATGACTGAGCGCCAGAATGCGATAGGCCATTTCGTAGTTTTCGGGGTCTTCGCGCAGAGTTTTAGCAAAGGTGGCCGCACGCTCCATATTCCCCAGAAAATAATGGTTCATCATCACCATCGTGGCGGCTCTCCCATAGCCAAATTCCGGGTATTTTTCCACCCGTTTCAGGGATTCCTCAAACCAGGACAGGGCCGTGGGGTAATCGTCTTTTTGCATATAAACAGAGCCCAGCGTAAAGGGCACCAGCGGATGATAATTCATTTTTTTATCCACCTGCTGATAAAGAGCTTCCGCTTCGGCACCTTTGTTTTGCTGCCAGAGGATGTGGGCCCGTTGTAAGAGCGTATAGCGATTTCCGGGGGCTTTTTGCTCACCTTCTGCCAGCCACTGCTCTGCTTGCTCCGTAAAACCGTTACTGTGGGCAATAGACGCCAGCGCCGACAGAGACTCAGGCCCCTTATGGGACACTTGATAGGCCAGCTTTGCCCATTTAAGGGCGGCAGTTTTGCGCTTTTGTACTGTGGCAATATACGCCAGAGAGTAAGGCACTTCATAGAGCCCGGGCAGAGATTTATGCAGGCCCAGAAACATCTGACGGGATTGTTCAAGCAGCTTTGGATCAATATCTGCCCCCACCGTCATTAAGTAATTGGCCACCCGTAACCGGTAATACGGGTCACTGATGTCTGCCCCCAGACTTTCCAACTCAGCATTCACCGCCTCCACATCCAGGCTATAGTTCAGGCTTTTGAACTGAGCATCAAAATAGGCGTTCACGGTGTCCGCATCATCGGGATTCATGGCCAACGCCTGCTTTAAAAGCTCGAGGGCATCGCTCTTTCTATTTTTGGCCAGCATCAAACGGGCCGCTGCCCGATAGGTTTGCGGAAGATCTCTGGCCTGTTCAAAAACCGTGTTCAATTGCTCTTCTGCCTGCTGCAAGAGCACATCAGGAACGGGCGTATTATCAGGCTTCACCAGCAGCGCCTGATAATATTCCGCCTGCGAAAGCAGGGTTTCTACCAGGCCTAAACGGGCCAGAGCGTAATCCGGTGAGGTATCCAGGGCTTTTTCAAAATGGGCTTTGGCACGAGCCAGCATTTCCGGGGTCGCCACCCGAAGGTCCTGGAGGCCCTTATGATAATCTCCGTAAGCTTTTACGGATTGAGTCCCCGAAAGCCTGCGCGCAGCACGCTGCACTTCAGGCTCAGAGGCTGACACCCTCAGGGTCGGCAAAAGCTGGCGCATCAGTTGTTTTTGCAAAGCAAAGAGATTGTCAAAATCACCTTCTACCTGAGTCACCTGATCCTGACTCACTTCTCCTGAGGCCACGTTCACCACGCGGGCGTTAATTTGAATACTGCGGCCCACTTTCTGAAAAGAACCGATCAGCATCACCTCAGCGCCCAACATCTGCCCCAGTTCCGGGGCACTTTCGGCGTCCACAAACAAACTCTGACCAAAATGCTGTTCTTGGATCACCTTCTTCATCTGGGTGCGCTCAATGAGCTTTAAAGACTTCACCTTGGCCAAACCCATGGTGAGGCTTTCGGCAAAAGAATCGCTCAGCCATGCATCACTTTCACGGCGGGTGATATTTTCAAAGGGCACGATGGCCAATCGTAGGCGTTTTTCTGCGGCCTGAACAGTGCTCATGGGGGAGGATTGAAACACAGGCACAAACGCAGGCACAAAAGTGAACCCGCTTAAAATAAGACCCGAGATCAGTAATTTTTTCATAGGTGCTCCAGGATTTTGCTGACACCGTTATTATAACACTACAGATGACCTGCGAAGTTGCATAAACAGTTTGCTTTGCTCATACAAAATAATCTACCATCAACTATTGGAGCCTACTTATTATTAGAAACAAAAACTCTCGAAAAATATCAGGTATCGTGCTTTTTTGCACAATCCTTTTTGCTTTTTTTATTCGCTTTTTTGGGATTGATAAGACTATCAAGGAGCAAATTTCTCTGGTCCCAGAAAATAGAGCGAGAGCGGAAACCATAAATCTGGCCCGAGACGTAGTTAAAGCGTTACAGATTTACGCTATAGAAAAAGACGGCTACGGACAATTTGTATTTCCTTCAGATCTCAGTGATTTTATCATCAGCTTGAACAAAGCTGCTGAACTGGAAAATCTACTTACCAAATCTGACGTTGAAACAATTACCGCAGCCTCAATGTGTAAATCACACTGTCCACGGGTTCTGTTCATCGACCATAAAGATAAAAAAACGTACAAGAGACCCTCTGACACTATGAACAACATCCCGCTAAGCTGACGCTATAGCAGGAGTTTCGTGCTTCACAGGTGGGGCTAAAGCCCTACCTCCACACTGGGCAGGTTCCCCACCCATTGCCCAATTCAGAATCACACGGGCTGCGTTTTCGTCACGGCTTAGTTGTGTTCCACAGGGGCAGTTGTGTTTTCGTTGATGCAAGGGCTTCTTTTCTTGCCTGCCACAACCACTACAGGTTTGGCTTGGCTTCACCTTGCGCGTCGGCACTTCTATGTATCGTGTACCAGTCTCTTCCACTTTGTACATCAACATCTTATGAAATGCCGCTGGCGCTGTGCTTAGCACCTCTCGGTTTAATCCCTTTTTGTGACTACCACCATGAGCAGTCATGCCTTTTATATTCAGTTTTTCAACAGCGATTAAGCTATTCTCTTTCACCAGTTTGGCGCTGGTTTGATGCAAGAACTCATGGCGCTTACGAGCGATCTTACCGTGCAGTGCTGCCAGCTTCTTTTTGAACTTTTGCCAGTTGCGAGAACCACGTTTCTTACGAGACAAATCCCGCTGCAACTGCTTCAGTTTGGCCAATTCACTCCTCAGGTGACGCTCGTTGTGAATAGCAGCATAACTACCGTCATCGTGGGCCAGGGTGGCAAAGGTTTCTACCCCCCAATCCAAGCCAATGGCTCCCGTAAGTTTGTTTTGCTTTCGTTCAGGCTGGCAGTCAAACACAATTGATGCATACCATTTGCCTTGCTTGTACATAATGTCCAGCGTTTTAGGAGTGCCTTGTGTTCTGACCTTGCCTCGTATGCGAATGTAACCAACTTCAGAGAGCCTGAGATACCCGTGTTTCTTTTCGCTGTGCAACCGCCAGCCGTCACCGTGGGTTTTGTAACCCCAGCCAGAATAACGGGCCAATGACTTAAATCGTGGAAAACCTGGGGTTTCACCCGACTTTACCCTACGAAAGAATGCTTGCATAGCCAGATGAATACGCTTAAGTGTGACCTGACAAGACTGAGAGTTAAGCCCAGCATAATCTTCAAGCTCTCTGACGTGCTTGTTTTCTTTGCATTGGTCATTAAAATGGAGTGAAATACCATGCTTGCGATAAGCGGTAATACGCTGTTCCAAGGCTGCATTATAATACTGCTGATGCAAATAACGCATGGTTTGCATGCGCTCATTTTGCTCAGCATTTGGATAGAGTCGGTAAGTCACTCTTCGGTCAGGCATACACTCAGTATAACTCTGTTTTATGGATATGCATAGTCCTATGAGCAACGTACCGTTGCTGCCTCCCTTCACCACCCACCAAGCTTTGCTATGGTCGGAGCAGCTCTGCCCTCTGGGTACTAGGAGGCTCTTTGGTAGGTCCTTACGAGACCTTTTACGATTTAGCTTATTTTGACAAAGAGTAATCGAAACATATAGAAACGCTGGAATACGTAGGTCACAGGCGAATCATAGCGCCTGAGGGTACAATTGAGACACTTAACAAAACACCCGAAAGAACGCATTATGAAGAAAAATATACTGAACAGTGCCTTAGATGGCATTGAGGTAGTGGGCAATAAACTGCCCGACCCCCTCACTTTATTTGTGGCCCTGGCTCTGATGATTCCCGTCATTTCCTGGCTGATTTCCATGACCGGCTGGCAGCTGGTACATCCGGGAACCCAGGAGACCATTAAAGTAGTGAACCTGCTGTCGGCGGAACAAATCCAACGCATGTTTACGGATGCCGTTAAAAACTTCACCAGTTTCCCGCCTCTGGGTACTGTGCTGGTGGCCATGATTGGTATTGGCGTGGCCGAGCGCAGCGGCCTGATTCAGACTCTGCTAAAAATGATGGTGTCCTCCGTGCCCGCGGGCCTGATTTCGGCAGCTCTCGTTTTTGCAGGGGTCATGTCCTCCATGGCAGCCGACGCGGGCTATGTGGTGCTAACCCCCCTGGGAGCTGTGCTCTTTGCGGGTCTGGGCCGTCATCCTCTGGCGGGTCTGGCGGCGGCTTTTGCAGGGGTTTCCGGCGGATTTTCCGCTAATCTATTGCTCACCAGTTTAGACCCGCTGTTGGCAGGCTTTACGGAGTCTGCCGCACAGATTTATGATCCCGCCTACACAGTAGCTCCCACCGCCAACTATTACTTTATGCTGGTTTCTGTTTTTCTGGTAACGGGCATTGGCTGGTGGGTCACGGACAAAATTGTAGAACCTCGATTAGGCGAATGGGATCCTGAATATGCTGCAGAATCTGACGACGAACAGAGCGATTTGAGCACCATCACCCCCCGCGAAAAAACGGGCGTCTGGGTGGCCATGGCGGTGTTTGTATTGACCCTTGCGGGCTTTACCGCACTGGTGGCTCCCGCCAACGGTCTCTTACGAGATGCTCAGGGCGGTCTTGGCCCCTTTTATCATTCGCTGGTGATTATGATTTGTCTGGGCTTTTTATTCCCGAGTTTGGCTTACGGCCTGATTACGGGCAGTATTCGCAACGATAGAGACGTGGCCAAAATGACCGGCGACACCCTGGCCACCATGGGCGCATATATTGTGCTGGCTTTTGCAGCAGCTCAATTTGTGGCGTACTTTTCCTGGTCAAATCTGGGCCTGATGTTTGCTATTTCGGGAGCCGCTCTCATTAAAACCCTGGGACTGGGGGGACTGCCGCTCTTGCTCATATTTATGGGCATTTCAGGCACCGTTAACCTTTTCATTGGTTCGGCTTCTGCCAAATGGGCCATTATGTCGCCAGTGTTTGTGCCCATGCTCATGAACTTAGGCTACAGCCCCGAACTGGCTCAGGTCACCTACCGTATCGGAGATTCTATCACCAATATTATTACCCCGTTGCTGCCCTACTTTCCCATTGTGGTGGCTTTTGCCCAGCGTTATGACAGACGGGTCAAATTGGGCACGCTCATTGCAGCCATGTTGCCCTACTCCGTGGCCATGAGCATTGGCTGGATTATCATGCTGGTGGTGTGGTACGTGCTGGAATTGCCTCTGGGCCCCGGTGCCGGTTTGTTTTACGGCGGTTAAGCCCTCAAGCAAGAATGGCCTGCAATCATTTGTTGCACCGCCATACGCTGTAAGTCAAGATTAAGAAGTTGTTATGCTGGTTAAAAAAATAAAAACCATGCGTATTCAACTTCTTTCTTTTGCCTCTTTAACGACGATCACAGCCCTCACTGCCTGCGCCTCTTCTCTGCCTGAGGCTCCCGCCGTGCCCACGACCCCCGCAGACACTTTTCGTCAGTTAGCCGTCGGCCAGGTACCTCACGGCATGGCCGCCACCACTCGTTTTGTGTACAACTCCAATATCGGTGACAACACCCTTTCCGTTATTGACACCGCCCGCGACGAGGTGATTAAAACCCTCAAAATGGACGCGGAGCCCGGTTACAGTCAAACCAGCCACGATGGTCAGTACGTACTTGTGGTAGACGGTGAAGGCTACCTGAATATTTTTGCTCCGGCACAGGATCATCAGCGTGTGCAGAGAGTGCGCGTGGGTCGGAGCGTGGACGAATTTGCCATTGCTCCTGATGACAAAACTATCTATGTGTCTCTCACAGCAGAAGCGAGGGTGGCCCAGCTGAATTTTGAAAACGGTCTGGCAGCTCCCCCTGAGCCGCGCCTACTCAGAGCCGCAGGACCCGGTACACCTGACGGCAGCGGCCACCGGGCCCTGGCGTACAGCAGCGGTTGGTTACTCACCCCCAACCCCGGTGACAATACCTCCAGCCTGATTCCCCCTCAGGGCGATTCACTGACCCTGAGCGACGGCAATGCCCCCACTGCGGTAGCCTTTGGCATTCAGCACGTCAATAAAGAAAACCTTAAAGAAGAACATGTCATGAGAGCCATTGTGGGTCACAGCGCCTCCCATACGGTGACGCTCTTTGACACCACTGGTAACAAAACCGCCAGCTTTAACGATGTGGGACAAACGCCCACAGACATGGTCACCGTGCCCGAATTGGGACGGGCTTATGTGACCATGACCGGTTCTAATCAGGTGACGGTCATAGATTATGTGAATGACAAAGTCGTGGGCACCATAAAAACCCAACAGCGCCCGGTACATATTTACCGGGCACCTGCCCTCACGAGCAGCACAGATAACGCAAAGAACGAACCCGCTACAGAAATCTGGGTGGGCAACGACGGCGGAGCCTCGGTCACCGTTTTTGACGCCAGCACCTTAGAGATTATCGCGCACCACAAAACCGGAGAGGGCCACCATAAAATGGCGTTTAGCCAGAACAAAGTCTATGTCAGCAATATTAAAGATCACACGGTCACGGTAATTCCCCGATGAAAAACAAAGGTTTACAAAGCGCGTTAATGTTTTCGCTCCTGACCTGTGCAGCTCTACTTCTTCATACGCCTTCAGCACAGGCCTGCCTCAGCTGCGGTTGCGGGAGCAGCGGTTCCTCAGCAGATCTGGGAGCCATTGGCGGGGCCTCCAGCCTGTTTTCTCAGGGGCAGCACTGGTTGATTCAAACGGGAGCCACCTATCGGCAGGTAACGGGCTCCTTTAACGATACCGGCCGCTTCAATCCGCCTCCCGTGGACAGCTACCTCGGCTCTTTACAGAGCGTACTGGGTGTGAATTACTTCCAGGACAGCTGGACGCTGGGTTTACAACTTCCGTTTCAGTTGAATGCGCTTGACGGTGCCGCCTGGGGCGCTTTTGGATCCATTGCCCCCACTGACGAAAATCTTCGGTACGGCGGCGGCGTGGGTGATATTCAAATTCAGGGCGCTTATAAATTTCTGGAAACCCCCACCCTGGGACTGGCGGGCTGGGGCAGTCTGGGTCTGCCCACGGGGGCCATTGATCTGGAAAATCCCGCCAATACCACCGGCAGCGGTGTGAGTATTTTATCGGGGGGATTGCTCACCGTCTATAAGCCTCCTGCTCGCTTGCAAATGGCTCGACCTCGCAGCATGTGGGACTGGTGGACCAGCCGCCAGCAGGAATATATTTTTAACATCGGCTATGGCCAGGCCCTGAACGCACCACCGAGCAACATCAACCCGTTTTTTCAGGGACAGAGCCTTATGGCTCAGCTACAGGCCAACGTTTCGTTGGTGCCTCGCTGGACCATAGGACTGGGCCTCAACGGTCAACTTGGACTCTGGGCCAATGCCGGTGCCAACAACCTGCCCACCTCCGAAAGCGGGGCTTCGGCTCAGCTGGCCGCCCGCTGGCGCGTGGTGCCCAGCGTGCAATACGAAATGTCCATGACACAGGGAGTGCGGCTGGCGATGGGTGCCGATGTGCCCGTATTGGGCAGCAATAGTTTGACAGACGCCACTGCGCACCTGGTGTATTATCAGTTTTTTGAGTAGGTATGGATTCCATGTTTTTAAAGGTTTTACTTTCGCTGTGTATGACGTCAGGCTTTTTTCTGCTACCTTTTACCACTCCCACTGCACAGGCACAGGTGGTGCTGGGCTACAAAACCGGTCTTAAAAAAGCCCGCCAGGAGAACAAATGGGTACTGGTGCAATTTGAATCTGACCTGTGCAAATACTGTGCACAAATGACCCGGGAATTCCGAGAAAGCCCGGCCGTCAGCGCCCTTTTGAAAGAGCACTTTGTATGGGTTAAAATACACCGCACAGAAGACGCTGCCTTAACCCAGAAATTTGGCGTCTGGAATTACCCCTGGATGATGATTCTAAAATCTGATGGCAGTAAACTAGCGGATATGCCTGGCTACCAATCCCCTGAAACCATGGCGGATCTTTTGCGTTTTTTCATCACTGAGTCCTATACCACCATGGATCTGGAAACCTTTCGCAAACGGTAAATTTGCGTTATTCACAATAAAGCGTTCGAGTATATAATAGCCCTTACCCCCCTTAAGGAGAGCAACATGCAAAAACGGTGGTGGGCCACAGGTCTGTTGATTCCCGGCCTGTTATGGTTCCAGAGAAAAAGACTTACACAGAGTATTATCAACCCCTCTGACTTACGCGGTCAGTGTATTCTGGTAACAGGAGCTTCCACGGGCATTGGCTTTGCCGTTGTAAAAGCTCTGGCAGAAGCGGAAGTTCACGTCTTTGCCACCGTAAGAAAAACTTCAGATGCAGAAAGACTCAGCGCGCTTTCTGCAAACATCACCCCCCTGATTATGGACGTGACGAAGCCGGAGCAAATTACCACTGCCGTTGAAAACGTTCGCGAACAGTTGCAGGAGAAAACCCTGAACGCTTTGATCAATAACGCGGGTATTGCGGTAGCTGGCCCTTTAGAACATTTACCCCTTGAAGACCTGCGCTGGCAATTTGAGGTGAACGTTATGGGGCTTGTAGAAGTCACGCAGCGGTTTTTACCCCTGCTGAGTGAGACGGGCAAAGTCATTAATATTAGCTCCATTTCGGGTAAGACCACCCAACCGTTTCTGGGGGCTTACTCGGCCTCTAAGCACGCGGTGGAAGCCCTGTCTGACGCCCTGCGCCGGGAGTTTGTCATGACCGGTTCACAGCGCGATGTAATTGTGATTCAACCCGGTAAAATAAATACCCCCATCTGGGACAAGGCCGAACAAATTGATCTGGCTCCTTATGAAAATACACCCTATTTTGAACTGGGGCAAAAAATCAAAGCTCTCACCCTGGACGAAGGCCGACAGGGGGCTCCTGCTTCAAAAGTGGCAGATGCGGTCGTACGGATTTTGCTGCGCAAGAAAAACCCCAGTCGCTACGTGGTGTCTCAGAATTGGACCGAAGAAATTATTGTGCCCAGGACGCTACCTCCCAGATGGTTGGATAGCGTGATGAAACGTTTTTTCAAATAACTTATGAGTTATATTTAACTTCTTTTATTCTTAATTTGGATTTAAGTGCAACCCGCGTTATACTACGTACATCTACTTGCCAGAAGGTAACCTTATGTCAATTTCACTGAATACTCCCGATTACGTTAAAAACCCCAAGGTGATTGAATTTGTTCAAAAAGCCGTGGATCTCTGTGAGCCTGAAGCCATTCACTGGTGTGACGGTTCTGAAGAAGAATACGCCCAACTCTGTGAGTTAATGGTCAAAAACGGCACCCTGAAAAAACTCAATCCTGAAAAGCGGCCTAATTCCTATTTGGCCCTGTCTGATCCCAAAGACGTGGCCCGTGTAGAAGGCCGCACCTTTATTTGTAGCCGCAGCAGTACTGATGCAGGCCCTACCAATAACTGGATGAATCCCCGCACCATGAAAGTGAAGCTCAAAGCGCTTTTTAAAGGCTGCATGCAGGGTCGCACCATGTATATTGTGCCCTTTAGCATGGGCCCCCTGGGCTCAGACATTGCCCAGATTGGCATCGAAATTTCCGATTCGCCCTATGTGGCTACCAATATGAAAATCATGACTCGCATGGGCAAGGCTGTTTTTGACGTGCTGGGCACTGACGGCGAGTTTATTCCCTGCATGCACTCAGTAGGTATGCCTTTGGTGGACGGAGCGCAGGATGTGCCCTGGCCCTGTAACCCCGATAATAAGTACATTGTGCATTTTCCTGAAGAGCGCCAGATCTGGTCTTATGGCAGCGGCTATGGTGGGAATGCTTTACTGGGTAAAAAATGCTTTGCTTTGCGTATTGCCTCCACCATGGGCCGGGACGAAGGCTGGCTGGCTGAGCATATGCTCATTCTCTGCGTGGAGTCTCCTGATGGCGAAAAAACTTACGTGGGCGCAGCATTTCCAAGCGCCTGCGGCAAAACCAATTTTGCCATGCTGATCCCGCCGAAGGCCTATACCGAAAACGGCTGGAAAGTCACCACCATCGGTGACGACATCGCCTGGCTCAAGCACGGTAAAGACGGTCGTTTACACGCCATTAACCCCGAAGCAGGATTCTTTGGCGTGGCCCCCGGCACCTCGTATGAGTCAAATCCCAACGCCATGGAAAGCCTCAAGGAAAACTGTATTTTCACCAATGTAGCCCTCACCCCTGATGGTGACGTATGGTGGGAAGGCATGACCAAAGAAGCGCCCCCTGAACTCACCGACTGGCAGGGCAACCCCTGGACCCCTGACTCCGGTCGCAAAGCGGCTCACCCCAACGCCCGTTTTACGGCCCCGGCGTCTCAGTGCCCCTCCATTGACGAAAACTGGGAAAACCCTGAAGGCGTACCTATTTCAGCCTTTGTGTTTGGCGGTCGTCGCCCCAGCACCGTTCCCCTGATTTATCAGGCCATTAACTGGAACTTCGGTGTTTACCTCGCTGCCACCATGGGTTCAGAAATTACCGCAGCGGCTTCTGATGCGGTCACCGGCAAAATCCGCCGGGATCCCATGGCCATGCTGCCCTTCTGCGGTTATCACATGGGTGACTATTTCAATCACTGGCTGGCAGTGGGCCGCAATACGGCGATTCCTCCCCGCATTTTTGGCGTTAACTGGTTCCGCAAGGACGAAGAAGGCAATTTTGCCTGGCCCGGTTTTGGGGAAAATATGCGCGTTTTAGAATGGATTGTGAAGCGCGTACGCGGAGACGCTTTTGGCATTGAAAGCCCCCTCGGGTGGATGCCTCGCTACGAAGATCTCAACTGGGAAGGTTTAGACTTTAGCAAAGAAGACTTTGACGAAGTCATGACCGTGGATCGTGAACTCTGGAAAGAAGAAGTGTTGTCGCATCAGGCCCTATTTGATCGATTATATGATAAGCTGCCTAAGGAGTTCTTACAAATGCGAGAACTCATCCTTTCCAGTTTATGGCGTTCGCCAGAACACTGGGGAGTGAACGAACGTTATATTGTGCAACAGCAATAGTATAAGCGTTTTAATGCTGCTTCTACAAAAGAGCCAACGGAGTGGACCCGTTGGCTCTTTTTCCAAAGGAACCCCATAACATGCTCTCGGTCTTTTTTGTTCTCATTCTGCTCATTAGCATTAACGCCCTCTTTGTGGCGGGCGAATTTGCGGCAGTGAGCGTCCCCCAGAATAAAATCAAGGACATGGCCCAACAACGCCATGCCTCCGCCCGGCTTCTGTGGCCCATTTTAAGCGACACCCGTCGCTTTGATCATTATGTGGCCGCCTGTCAGGTGGGCATTACCATTTCCAGTTTGATTCTGGGTGCTTACGGTCAGGAAAACCTGGGCCGCTGGCTTCGGCCCTATTTTGACGGTTCTGAAGCCAGTTATCTGGTGGCTCCGGGCATTCTGGTGGTGCTGACCACGGCTCAGATGATTCTTGGAGAACTGGTGCCCAAATCTTTATCGTTGCAATTCCCCATCAAAACCGCCCTCTGGACCACCTTTCCCATGATTGCGGCCCTCTGGATTCTGCGACTGCCCATTGCCCTTCTTAACGGCAGCGGCAACCTGCTACTGCGCCTGATGGGATTTGAACCCGAAGCCCACCGTCATATTCATTCCAGCGAAGAAATTGTCATGCTGCTCTCCGACGGTGAAGACGCGGGCTTTTTAGACAGCGACGAGCGAGAACGTATGGAAAAGGCCATTGCTCTCGGTGGCTGGAGCGTGCGCCATATTATGGTGCCTCAGGCCTACTTACAGCGCATGTATCTCAATCGTTCTGTCAAAAAGAACCTCAAACGCATATCCAAGTCAAACACCTCTAATTTACTGGTCCAGGCAGAGGAAAACTCCGATATTATTGGGTATATTCGCTGCCAGGAAGTGCTGCGTTATCAGCTGATTCACGGAGAAATTAAAGACTTTTCTTCCTTTATTCACCCCCTGCTGGCAGTACCCCGTACGCTAACACTGCAAAGACTCTTAGAAAAGTTTCGCAGCCACAAAACCCGTATGGCTCTGGTGGTAGACGAATACGGCACCGTGGCGGGACTCGTTACCTTACAGGACATTTTGGCAGAACTCACCGGAGCCATTGGTGACGAGTCGGCCCATTCTCGCAATCACTTTTTCAAACTCTCCGACCAGCGCGTGCGGGTGTCTGGACAAATGCGCCTGGACCACCTTAAAACCAAGCTGGGCATTGACTGGAATGCGGAGTACTCCAGCACCGTGGGTGGTTTTGTAATGGAGCATCTGGAGCGCCTGCCTTACCGGGGTCAAACCCTTACCATTGAAGGTACACCCGTGGAAGTGGAAAAAGTGTCTGCCCGGGCCATTTTATCGGTGTTGATTGGAGAAGCCCGATGATTGCCACCCTTTTTGTGATTGTTATGCTGGCACTGAATGCTCTCTTTGTAGCCGCTGAATTTGCCATTTTCTCGGTTCGGCGGCGGGTTTG
>CAYFGW010000087.1:0-17205 GCA_964342365.1 uncultured Candidatus Sericytochromatia bacterium
CATCTGGCAGGACAGACGTACGGCCGCATTCTGCGACCAGATGAAAGCTGACGGAAAAGAAGCTGAAATCCAAGCGCTGACAGGCCTGTTGATCGACCCATACTTCTCGGCCACAAAAATTTCGTGGGGCGCATCGGGTCGGGCCTTGAGCACCCACAGCGGGCACAGATTACCGTCGGGCTGACGCAGTTGCACTCCCGGTACGGATTTGGGAAAGCGCAACTCCACGTCTATATATCCGCTGTGATCGCAGGGAGACAGGTTAACCAGATTGAGGTATTCTCCCGGTTCGGATCCCAGTTTATGCCGGGCCCAGTGGATTTCTGCGTCCTGCCGTAGCTCATGGGCCAGCTGATCTACCCAGTCAAAGCGCGGATACATGTCCCGGTGCACTTCATCAATACTACAGCCACAAATGCTGTCATGAGGATGGTTTTGCAGCAGGTATTTCCAGGCCTGTTGCAAAGCGGGCCAGAAAGGTTTTTGAGATGCTGCCAGCTGTTGCATCACCAGCAACGGCTCAATTTCTCTTTCTAAACGCTGCTGGCAATGGGCGTTGCGCTGCTTGAGCGGATAGCGAGTGGACCAGACGCCGGGCAGCACATAGGCTCCCTCGGGCTGACGCAGTTCGCCCGTCTGGATATCGGTGAAGGCCAGGTTGTCGGTAAGTTTGGACTCCAGAAGTAAATCTAGATAGTCCTGCAGGGTGGACAGGTGAAAAGCATAATCAGGAAAGGTATTGCTCAGCCATTCTAGTCGTTCTTCCAACTGCTGAGGCAGGCCCATATGATCTGCTCCAATGGGCAAGAGCAGCGGCAGAGAAGGCGGAGTGGCCTCTTCAATGGCCGTCAAAAAACTTTCCATGAGTTCTTTATTGGGGGGATCTGTGTGGAGTGCGTCCTGGTAATAGCCTTTGGTGAGATGCTGAGTGGGCAGCGCATCTCCAGCGAGGCCTTTCCAACTAAAGTAAGCGGACTCCGGCTGCACACCGCGCCAGATCACTGCCGGGGCCAGATCGCACTGGGAGAGCACCTGCGGGATTTGTGCCGGGTGACCAAACATATCGGGCAAGTAAGCGCAAAACTTTTCCTGGCCGTAGCTGCGAGCCTGCCGCAAGCCCAGCTGCAAATTGCGAATGAGAGATTCTCCACTGATCAAAAACTCATCGGGCAACACGTACCAGGGGCCCACCTGCAGGCGACCTTCGCCAATCAATTGTTGTAGGCGCGGCTGATCCTGTGGGGCCAGCGCCAGATAGTCTTCCAGCACCACCGTCTGACCGTCCAATAAAAAGCGTCGCTCCGGATGTTCTTCCAGATGTTCCAGGATCTGTCGCAGGCTGCGCATGAGGCGGTAGCGATAAGACTCAAAGGTGCGATACCATTCCCGATCCCAGTGGGTGTGCAGGTACAAATACACCTGGCGTTGTGCTGTTGCTTCGGTCATACTTCAGGCTCCCAGCCGAAAAAGATGTGAGGGTTTTGAAGGGTAGTCGCCGCTCTGAACATGGCGCGCCACGTGTTCCCAGTAGGCGGTATTCAGGCGGTGGGTGAGCGGTCCATATCCCGGCGTAAACTGATGGTCGTTGACGCGATACACCGGCATGGCTCCCTTGAGACTGCTGGACACAAAGCGCTCTTCAGAGGCGTATACGTCCTCTAAGGTAAAAGCGGTTTCTGCCACGGGCATGCCCAGATTTCGCGCCACTTCAATCAAATGCTGTCGGGTAATGCCCCCAAGCACGCCCAGTTCCACTGGGGCCGTCATCAGGACCCCATTTTTAATAATAAAGAAGTTAGAGGTGCTGGCTTCGGTGACGTAATCGTTCAGGTCCAGAATGAGCGCATCGTCAGCCCCGAGGGCTTTGGCTTCGTGCAAACAGAGTACGTTATTAAGATAGTTCCCCGTTTTGTACGCGGGATTCAGAGACAGAGGCGCATTGCGACGGGTGGAGGGCACCGCCAGATGAAATCCCGTTTCGGCGTAGCGTCCACCGTACCGGGGGGCGGTTTTAAACAAAACATAGACCCGGGCTGGCTCCGTATTGCTCCGGGTATCAATATTAAAATCGCTAACGCCCCGTGAAATCATCAGACGAATATACACTTCATCAGGGCCTTTGTAAAAGTTGAGCCCTTTATAAATGAGGTCTTTGAATCCCTGGCGATCCAGCGGCAGGTCCATATAAACCCCCGCAGCGGAGTTAAACAGCCGTTCCAGGTGGTCGTCTACAAAAAAGGGTTTTCCCTGATAGGTGGTCATGACCTCATAGAGCGAATCGCCAAATAAAAAGCTGCGGTCATTTAAGGGGACATAAGCCGCGTCCAGGGGAACGGGGTGTTCCTGCTGCGGCATTAAAACGTAAGGTAAGTGCATCATTTGTTCCGTCATGGTTTGTTGTACCTGAATTTTCACTTGAAAGAGGATGCTTTTAATTATACCTTTTGTGGCGGGGAATTTGCTGTACCTACCTCAGGGCAACGGCGTGAGGGGAAAATGCGCAGTGTTACGATAATTTAGCAATCGACTTGTCTATCTATTTTGAGAACAGGCGTGATAAATTTTTTGCCTTGGCTATCTGAATATACGCCAAAATGATAGATATACTTCTGTTGCGTGTGTTTCATATCTCCTTTGCAAGTATCAAAGGAAAAATTATAGTGATTAACGTCACCGGAAGCTCTATGTTTTAACAAAGAACTATTCTTGTTAGAATCCAAACCTGGAAAAAATGTGTACAAATCCAGTTTAGAGTAATTTGATACACAACCCCTGGGAGTACCAATTGTCGTGGTGAGCAAAACCTTATAGTTAGTTTCTGGAACAGCAAATCTATCAGTTAGGTTGTTGATTTCGTATTTTAAGTTATTTTTGTCTAATGGAAAAAAACGAACGCATTCTTCAGCTATTTTTTCGTTGTATTCTACTTTTTGATTAATAACGACTCCATGTAAAGAAGAATGCTGTGGAACCATAATTTCTTTACTGAAAACCAACGGTTCATCATTAACGATTTTCTCGTGCGGAAGTATTTTTGTCTCCCCTCCATTAAAACTCGTGAACATAACAGGTAGGGGTATATTTTCTATGTCCGCTGGTTCATTCATGTCCATTGGCGAAGCACAAGAAAATAAGAGCAAAAACCCTACTAACATTTTCATTCTTCCCGAATCCACCCAGTGGCAAGATCTACCCGACTTAAGTTCAATGCCTGCGCAATTTTCACCCGCTTTAGATGCTTCAGACAACCTTATAACCCGCTTTATACCAGCTCATCATGCCGCCCTTAACATTCACAAGATTTTCAAAGCCCTTTGATGCCATGAGTTTAGCCGCCTTACCACTGCGATTTCCACTTCTGCACACCAACACATAAGTTTGCTCTCGGGGCAAATCAGACAGGTGCTCCTCAAACTCGGACAGAGTAATTTTTTTTACCCCGGGTATGGTGCCTTCTTTCCACTCTTCGGGGGTTCTAACATCTATCCATATTTCTTCTGAAGCCTGTTCAAACCGTTGGTGAATAGCTTTCAGTTCTTCTTCTTTAATCATCATCCTATCCTTGTCTTAAGGTGGATTCTTGTCCACACTTCATATTTGCAGGTACTGCTTCATCAATACGCTTTGGTTTGGGCAAATTTAAATTATGCATAATCTCTGCAAACTCCACCTCTGTTTTACCTGCTAAGCGGGGATTCAGCGTTTTTTCTTCCTGAATCGAGCTAACGGTAAAACCTACATAGTTGTGAGCAGGAAAGACCAGTGTATCTTCAGGTAACTCAAAAAGCTTTTTAGTTACAGAGGCGTAGAGTTTTTGCGGGCTTCCCTGTTGGAAGTCTGTTCTGCCACAGCCTCGAATAAGCAAAGCGTCTCCCGTAAACACACGATCTTCAAGCACATAAGACACGCAGCTATCCGTATGACCAGGGGTTTCTAACACCTTAATTGTGTGTTTACCAAACTGAATTTCGTCCCCTTCTTTGACTTTGATATCTGCACAAGGTACGCCACCGTGCAGGGAAACCACCGCCTGCGCCTGTGGAAAATCATTTTTTAATGCAGACACCGCTGTTATATGATCTGCATGAATATGCGTTTCCAGAAAGTATTTTAAATTCAGCCCTAACTCCTTGATGAGTTTTGCATCTCGCCCGGCTTGCTCTTTTACGCTGTCAATCAACACCGCTTCTCGGGTTTCCTCATCCGCCAACAGATACGTATATGTTCCCGTTTCTTTGTCAAACAATTGTTTAAATAACATAAGTTCCTTCTTCCTAATGTGCAGCACTCACACCCTGAGCGCTTTGATAAAGTATGACCAGTCCCATCAACAACACAAACCAACCAAAAGCAGGTTTGAGCTTGGCCCCGGGTACAAACTTAGATAACCATCCCCCTAAAAATACGCCCATCACGGTGAAAACAGAAAAGCCCGCTAAAAACATCCAGTCAATCACGTGCTCTCCGCCCAGCTCTCCCAGAAAACCGGTAAGAGATTTGATGGCAATAACGATCAAAGACGTGCCTACTGCCTCCTTCATATCCAGTCCGGCCAGCACCACGAGTACTGGAATAACCAGAAATCCTCCGCCAGCTCCCACCAGTCCGGTCAAAAGCCCCACAACCAATCCCTCTATGCCAATGAGGGCAATTTTTTTACCTTCTGACATTTCATGTTTTTTCTCGCCCTTTTCCTTACGACCTCGAATCATCGAGATAGAAGCTGCTAACATCATCAGCGCAAAAAGCAGCATAATCCCCAGTTCTTTGCTCACACTTATAGAGCCTAAGGTAAACAACGTCTTGGGGAGTGCTGGTACTACAAACTTTCGCGCACAGAAAACCCCCACTAACGCGGGCAAAGAAAAAACAATTCCCACTTTAAAGTTAACTTGCTTTTGACGAGCATAGTTAATCACACCAAATAAGCTGGTTAGGCCCACCAGAAACAGCGAATAACCTGTAGCAATGGATGGAGGAATACTGAAAATATATACCAGAATGGGCACCGCAAGAATTGAGCCGCCACCGCCCATCAGTCCAAGGACACCTCCCATTAAAACCGCCGCCGCGTAACCTAGAGCTTCCATACAAAATCCTTTTTAGATATGATAATATATAATATAACATACCCCATACAGTATATATCGAATGGGTCTTTGATTTGTTGAAAAATTTATAGTAGCATACACAGAATATAATACCCCTTATGGTATAATAATTTTAAAAGGAGTGCTGCATGAATACAAATTTAAGACTTGTGGATTTACTGGCCCTGGATCGTACTCGCCTGGCCAATGAACGCACCCTGCTCGCTTACGGCAGAAGTGGATTTGCTTTGCTTATTGCAGGTATTAGTTTAATTAAGCTCTTTCACCAGGACCCGGTGCTTGTATCGCTGGGATGCCTTTTTATTGGCTTATTTCCCTTTGTTGTGGGTCTGGGCATGTATCGCAACCGTCGTTTTCAAAAGCGGTGGCAACTCCATTTTCAATTACTGGAGACATCAGAACATGTTTAACAAAATTTGGCTTATGCTGGGTATCTGGAGCTTAAGTACGGGACTTGCTCTGGCAACCCCATCAAAACCCGTGGAGATCGTCGAGCATCTTTTACAAGATAATCAGGCTTATCAGCAAAAACACAACCATCAGTTTTTTTCGCAGTTTCAAAACGCACAGCACCCTTCCATTACTCTGCTCAGTTGCTCTGACTCCCGTGCTCATTCCAATAGTTTTTTAAGCAACCCTACCAATACCGTATTTTCTATTCGCAATATTGGAAATCAACTCCACAATAGTTTTGGTTCCGTAGATTACGGTGTACACCATCTGCACACACCGGTTTTACTGATTCTGGGGCATTCTCACTGTGGAGCGGTGCATGCGGCCCTGAACAATTATCAGAACGAAAGCTTTGCGATTGTCAGAGAAATTGACCATCTGGCGATTCCTCTCAGAAATTTGCTGTCCCCGCTTCCCGATTATCAAAGGTTTGAAAGCATCTGGAATCATGGCGTGGAACAAAACGTAGATTATCAGGTGAGTACTGCGATCAGACGTTATAACAAAGAGGTCATAGAAAATAAGCTGATGGTCATTGGCGGCGTTTATGACTTTACCAATGCCTATCAACAGGGAGAAGGCCAACTCGTCATTACAAACGTTAACGGCAAAACCCAACCCGACACCATCAAAAAATACTTGAAAGGAACAACGCCTGCACTGCTTCAAGAAGCCGTCCAGCGCATGGTAAAACATGATGACCATTGAAAACTTCACACCTATTGCCTCCACAATCGGGGGACTGATTATTGGCTTATCAGCAGTTTTAATGCTTTTGCTTAACGGTAAAATTACCGGTATCAGTGGCATTTCAAAAGGACTATTGTCTAACACAGGCCATGAAAGAAATTGGAGAGCGCTTTTTATCCTGGGGATTGTGCTCGGAGGCGCCCCCATTGTCTTTTTACTCCCGGAACAAACTGCACAAGTTATTTCAGCCCCTCCATTGCAAATGATTCTCGGAGGTCTTATCGTCGGTTTCGGTACAGCCATGGGTAATGGCTGTACCAGTGGGCACGGTGTTTGTGGGCTGGGAAGACGCTCCGTCCGCTCTTTGAGTTCAGTACTCACGTTTATGGCCGCTGGCTTCATCACCATGTTTGTTATGACTCACGTTCTAGAAATAGCGAGGTTTTAATGATGAAGGTTAAAATTACAGCACTTCTTATTGGCTTTTTGTTTAGTATTGGTCTGGGCATTTCCGGCATGATGGACCCCGTAAAAGTACAGGGATTTCTGGATCTTGCCGGACGGTGGGACCCCAGCCTTGCTTTTGTTATGGGAGGTGCCGTCATGGTTACCCTCCTGATATTTCCCCTGGTCACCCGCCGGAAAAGCCCTGTATTTACCGATGAATTTGGCCTGCCTACAAAAAACGAGATCGACAAGCCTCTTATTATTGGAGCGATACTTTTTGGTACGGGTTGGGCCATCAGCGGCCTTTGCCCCGGGCCAGCACTGGCAAACGCTTTCACATTCAATATAGGGGTTATCGGTTATATCGTTGCCATGTTTGTGGGCTTCTGGTTACACAAAAAAATGTTTAGCACCTAATACATAGAAAGAAGGATTTAATCCATGAAGAAATTTATTTTAACGACCCTGATGCTAGCCAGCATCACAACGCCCGCCTTTGCAGATCACCATAAAGGAGAACATCATAAAAAGTATCGCCAGAACCATCATGCCGCAAAATATCATACGCCTACTGCTGAAATGATCATGGCACATGCTTCCATGCGCCAACAGCGTATGCAGGAGCTTTTATCTACGGGAGAAATGGCTGTGAGCCTTATGCGACTTGCGCACCAGCAAATGAAAGTCGCTCTTGATAAAAAAGATCATTCGCAAGTAGAAAAAGCACTTGATACCTTTCAGGCTGCTCGTCATCTCCACAAGCCCAATATGAAGATGATGAAAAAAATGAGTGAGCACCTGCTTTCTCACGTGAGTGATGTAGAGTCGGGTAAAATTAAGCTTACACCTGAACAAGCCAGTGCCTTCAAAAAAGAAGTCACGCTGTTCACTCAGCAGGTCAAAGCCTTTCAGGCAGATTGTCAGGAAAATATACGCCCCCTGAACCAGGCCATGCGCAAAAATGCCCTTGATTTTCTTATGATGGATTTTAATGCGGCCAAAAAGGCGAATCAGTCAGAAAAAATGGTGCATATTGCGAAGATTATGAAAAAACTGCCACCCTTTAAAGGTCACTAAACTCAGAGGCTACGGCTTTTCAAAAGGCCGTAGCCCTGAAACTGTGCTTTCTTATTTTGTACCTTCTCTACGTTATATATGGGGTATGATATAAAAAACACAGGGGTGTATACCATGCCAAAAGATACCAAAACAAGATTAGTTCACCGTTTAAACCGTATACAAGGTCAGATTGGTGCCATTAAAAAAATTCTGGATACAGATTACGAAGATCAGGACTGTGCTGAAGTTTTAAGGCTTGTTAAAGCCGTGAACAACGCTACCAAAAAGTTTGGTGAAGCCTACGTTTCAGACCATTTGAGTTATTGCGTTCGACAAGATGTACCCAAAGAGAAAATTGAAGAAGGCTTGCAAGAAATTGTGTCTTCAGCCTTTTCTCTTTAGTTGTTTTTGAGTATGAAAAAATTTTTGAGGCCTACAGCTTTTGTGGGTTTCACTTTACTCATGATTTTCTGGGAAAATAAAGCCCCAAGAAAAAAGCAAAAAATTGTTCGACGAAAACGTTGGCCTGCTAACTTTATGCTGGGTATTATTAATGTTTTGGTTATCCGCTTACTTTTCTCTGGTGCTGCCGTCTCTGCGGCAGCCTGGGCAAAAAAGAATAACAAAGGACTTTTCAACACGCTCCAATTATCAGACCGAGTTGAAAGGTTGATGACATTACTCGCCATGGATCTCATTATCTATTGGCAACATCGCTTATCTCATAGCGTGGGGTTGTTATGGCGTCTACATCGTGTTCATCATGCAGATCTTGAATTAGACGCAAGTTCTGGTGTTCGCTTTCATCCCTTCGAAGCCCTTCTGTCTATGATGCTGAAAATGGTTTCTGTTGTTGTCCTGGGCGCACGTCCAGGTAGTGTTATTCTTTTTGAACTCGTGTTGAATCTATTGGCAACATTTAACCACAGTAATATATATATTCCGCCTATTTTTGAGAGCGTTTTACGACAGATTTTTATTACTCCTGATTTGCACCGTATTCACCATTCTGTACTTTATTCAGAGCAGCAAAAAAACTTTGGTTTCTCGGTGCCCTGGTGGGATAAAGTATTCGGTTCCTTTTTAGCAAAAGGAAAAAAAGAACCTGATCAAATTATTCTGGGAGATGGAAAACTGATGGCTCCAAAACAAACACAAACGTTAAAAGCCACTTTATTGGGTATTCCTTTGCGTACTCTTGAGGAAAAATATGAACACACTTAAATTATCATAGCTCCTCATGTGAGGTTCAAAAAAATGGGGTGGATTTGAACGGGCGAGCAATGTGCACTACACTATAATTCATGCGTTATTCTTTTTCACTTTCTATCATACTTGCCCTGTCTACTGTGACTTTTCCTATACTGCCAGAGGCCGCGGTTTCTGCAAAAACCTCTGAGGCCACAGCCAACCCCTTTCGCTTACAAAAGCTTGCCCGGCCGCTTTCTCAGCACATACAGCTACGCCTTGATCCGGCCCTTGACAACTATACGGGCACCACTCAGATAAAACTCTCGCTTTTACAGGCCACCCCCCATTTTGAAATCAGTGGCAGTGATTACAGTATTGAGCAAGCTGTGTTGATTGCCGAGCGAGGCCAGCGTATTCCGCTGAAAGTGCTCCGGCGTGACGAAAAAATGGCCAAACTCAGTCTGGGCCCCGCCCGCCAACCCACCCTTGCGGCGGGGCGTTATACTCTTTCTATTACGTTTCGAGCCCCGTATAACACCCGCTCTGTGGGGCTGTACAAAACCCTGCACAAGGGCCAGCCTTACTTATTCACCCAGTTTGAAGATATAGAAGCTCGCCGGGCTTTTCCTGTGTTTGACGAGCCGGAATACAAAATCCCCTATACCTGGACACTAGAAGCACCCGAAGCTTATCAGGTGTATGCCAATACGCCGGTGCAGCGAACGCAACCCTTAAAAGATGGCTGGGTGCGTTATGCCTTTGCACCCACGCCACCCATTCCTTCCTATTTGCTGGCGCTGACGGTGGGGGCCTTTGATGAAGTGCCCATGCCGGGGTTGTCCATACCCGGTCGTGTGCTGGTGCCTGCTCCGCAGCCGGCGCAAAACACGGCCCAGGGAAAGCTCACCGATTACGTGGTGGCTGAGACCCCCGCCATTTTAAAAAATCTTGAAAATTATTTCGGACGGCCTCATCCCTATGCCAAGCTGGATTTTGTGGCGGTGCCTGAATTTCCCTTCGGGGCCATGGAGAATCCGGGACTGATTACCTATCGCGAAGATTACTTGCTCAAAGATCCCGAACAGGTCAGTCAGCGCAGCCTGGAGGGGACCGTGAATGTGATTGCCCACGAACTGGCCCATCAGTGGTTTGGCAATCTTGTGACCATGGCCTGGTGGGACGATTTATGGCTCAACGAAGCCTTTGCCACCTGGATGGCCAATAAAGTCACCGCCCGGCTTCATCCTGAATTTCACACGGAGCTGCACCTGCCGCAAAACCGGGCCATGAGCTACGATGCCCGTGTCACCACCCGCCCTATTCGCAAACCTATTACCCGTGCCAACGATATTATTGAGGGGCTGGGGCTGGCTTATAGCAAAGGTAGCGCGGTGCTGGCCATGACCGAGCACTGGATTGGGGCTGAGGCCTTTCAAAAGGGTCTCAGGCAGTATATGACGGACTTTGCCTTCAAAAATGCGCAGGCAGCAGATCTCTGGAACGCCCTTGAAAAATCCTCTGGAAAACCGGTGCCAGAGGTGCTACAAAGCTATATCGAGCAGGCGGCTTTTCCGCTGATCTCACTGGATATTTATGGTAAACGGGTGGTGCTAGCTCAGGAGCGTTTTGCCCTCATGGGACAACAGCCCCCCGCCCAACAGTGGTCCGTACCCGTGAGTCTTCGCTATGGCAGAGGAGATCGTGTAGCCAGTACGTCCGTGCTACTTCAGCATAAAACTCAATCCGTTACTCTTGATTTTGAGCCTGAGTGGATTTACCCCGATGCCGGGGCCATGGGCTATTATCGCTGGCTTTTACCTACGGACGCTTACCGCCGTTTATTGCAAGAGGCAGAAACGCAGTTGAGTCCCAGAGAACGCCTGAGTGTTATGTCCGGGGCCTACGATTTATTTAACAACGGTAGCGTGTTGAACCGTCAATATATGCCGCTATTGTCTCGTTTCTTGCGGGATTCTCACCCCAAAGTGGTGGCAACAGCCTATCGCTATTTACTGGTGCAGGAACCCCTGTTTGTCAACGATAGCAACCGTGAGCGCTGGAAAAACTTTAAACAACAAAAATCCTCGTTTTTGCTTCAGCGTTATGGCCGCACCCCGCAGCCTGAAGAAACGGAAGATGTGGCGCAACTGCGTTCGTCACTGTTCTGGCAACTGGGCACCCTGAAAAAAGATGCCTCTTTACAAGCCGAAGCCGAACAGGCGGTGGCCCGGTATTTTGCGGGAGAAACCACGGATCCTTTGCTCATTAATAGCTATCTGAGTCTGGTGGCTTATTATGGCGATCGCGACACCTTTCAGCGTTACAGAGAAGCGTTTGAAAATCCCGTCTCGCCAGTGCACCGTTCGCGTATTTTGTCGGCCCTGGGTTATTTTGGCGATCCCGACGTTCAGACGCTGGCCATGAACTACGCGCTCAGTGAGCAGGTGAGTGCTTCAGACCTGCGTTACATCATGGCCGGCTTTTCCTTCCGGCCGGAACGGCACCGCCGTTTTCAGGACTGGTTAGAAACCCACTATGATCGTCTCAAGGCCGCTTTGCCTCCTTTTCGCATTCCAGCCGTGCCGGGTTACTGGCTGGAGCATCGCTGCGATATAGACGGAGCACGGCGAGCCAAAGCCTTTTTTGCGCAGCGTGAAGCAGATAATGAAGTGCTTCAAAAAGAACTGAGTAAAACCCTGAGCACCGTACGGGCCTGTCAGACCCTGAGTCGTTTTGGTCAGGAGGATTTTGACGCATTTTTTGACATGGGGTTTTAATTTTGGGGGCGTTCCAACGTTTCTAGCAAAAACTGTTGCTCTTCTGGTGTCAGAGCAATCGGCACTTTGGCCACCTTTTTTTTGAAGTGTAATGTGGTGCGGGTAGGCGGTGCCAGTGACAGATGCTGATAACCTCCAAAGTTAACAGAGATCAAATTCTCCAGAGGATAAGCCTGATTATTGTAGTACAGAAATTGGTTACAAATGAGCATCCGCTGGGGCTGGTTTTTTTCTGCGCTTCTGGCTGCTCTTTCTCGAATAATGAGCCAGTACCACAGCGCAAAAAAACTGAACACCTGAGGTCGTAACACCGCAATAAATCGTGCCAAAAACTCAGGCAAGATGTTGAACATGCCTACGGTGAAGTACATGAGTGGGATCAGGGCCACAAACCAACAGGCCGCAGCTTTGAGCAGGGTTTCTCTGGCCAGCTTTCCCCATGACAGATCTGTGGCGGTAGGGGGGTGAATGATCAATTCCCTTTCGCCTTCTGACAGGGTGCGTTTTTCTATTCTGCCCAGCTGTTCAGGAGGTGCTTTGAGGGTGAGCCAGTGCTGAGCTTCCTCAGCAGAGGTGGGGCGTTCACGGGCGTCGGGGTGTGTGAGGGCATCCAGCCAGGTTCTCAAGGCGGGCGAAAGTGGGGCTTCGGTGGTGTAGTGCAAGCGCAGTGCCTCGTCACGGGTGAGGACATAAGGCGCTTTACCACTCAGGCTTTCGATCAGGGTAACGCCCAGGGCGTAGAGATCGCTGGCAGGTGTCACCTGTCCGGCAGCTTGTTCAGGAGCCATATATCCAAAAGTGCCCGCCACCGTCAGTTGATTGAGAGCCGTGTCTCTGACCGCACCAAAGTCGATCAGGTAGGCTTTTCCTGTGTGGAGCATGATGTTTTCGGGCTTGATGTCCCGATGAATCACGGTGGGGTTAAGGGTTTGCAGGTAGCTGAGAATTTCTAAAAGGTCTGTGGCCAGAGCGCGCGCTTCTTCTTCTGTGAGAGGCCCCGTTTGTTCTAAGCGCTGCCGCAGGCTTTCTCCGGGTATGGCTTCCTGAACCAAATAGAGGGCATCTGTTTCCCGGTGCGTGGCCAGCAAACGTGGAATCCGAGGGTGATTGAGCTGTCTGAGGGTTTTTATTTCTCGCTCAAACAAATTCACCGTTTCCCAGGTGCGTACTTCTGTTAATGCCAATGCTTTGATAACCACATGCTGGCCTTCAGCGTCGGTAGCCCACCAGGTGCGTTGCCCTTCCCGGGCTTGCAGAAGCCGCCTGGGGGTATAGTGAGCTAAAGCCAGAGGCCAGTTTACTGCTTCCATGCTATCGTCTCCATTCTACCCCTCTCTTTTCCATGGCAGTTCCCAATCGCTGGCGGACTTCCGGGGTCAACTGCACCTGGCAACTCACCACGTGTAAATCCAGACCCGGCAAGCCCTGTAGTGCAAAAAAGATGCGCGTGGGATAAAAACGCACCCACCGAATTTTAGCCAACGGAATCCGTTTTTCCTTTTTACGCACCCTGCCAATGGCTCGCTGAAAGTCATAGCTGTGGTAAAGTCCGTCTGCGTCAAGAATGAGCTGATGTGTCGCCGCGCTCTGTCCCAGTTGTCGCTTACCCAACAGCAGGGTGCCAAAGAATAGCGCGTAGCCAAGTACCATGGGAATACCCCAACGTAAATCGGAGGGGGCACGAATGAGATCGAGAAACTTGTAGGAGAACATAGCTCCTAAAATGCTCATGGCAAAGGTGCCCACCGTAAATCCTCCGTAAAGCAGCAGGTGCTGCAGGCCAAAGCTGGAACCTCGGATTTGAATATCCAGAGCTTCTGGTGTGTCTTCGAGCCATACCGCCGGAGAAAGCTGAGTTTTGCGTGTGCTGGTTTGCAAGGCCCGGTGAGGATGGACCGGAGTCAGGGGGGCCGGGGAAAGTAGGGCTGTTTTGGCGGCCTCTGCAGAAACAAAACGTTGTTCTATAAAGGGGGCTACCAGATGTTCTAACCAGTGGTGAAAGGACTCCTTAACGTGCAATACCTCCTGCAGACGCAGGTAGAGGCCGTCCCGGGGCAAATCCGCCACAGAGAGCCCGGAGAGCATTTCCACGAGAGTGACTCCCAGACCGTAGAGATCTGATGCGGGTACGGCCTGACCGTGCAACTGTTCAGGAGCCATATAGGCAAAGGTGCCCATGGTGGTGAACTTTCCACCGGTGCCTGCCTGGACAGCCCCAAGATCCAGCATTTGTAAAAAGCCGTCCGGGTGGAGTAACAGGTTTTCGGGTTTGATATCTCGGTGAATGAGCGAGGGCTCTGCCGTATGCAAGGCACTCAACAGATCAAGGGCTTCTTTTGCCAGCTGGCGAGCTTCGGTTTCTGTCCATTTGCGTCCGGACTCCATATGAGCGCGCAGTGTTTGACCCGGCAGGTGCTCCATCATCAGTGAAGCGGTTCCTGCCGTGGAGAGGGCTGAAAAATCTAGCAGCCGTGGAATTCCCTTGACGGACAGCGATTTTAATACCTCGGCCTCTCGTTCCAGGCGCTCGTAATGGGTCCAGAGGTCTGTCGCCGAAGCGTCAAGGGTCTTCACAATCACCTTTTTATTCTGGCGCGTATCTATGGCCTGCCATGTGTGAACCGCTCCCCGCATTTGCAGGCGTTTTTCGAGGGTGTAAACGTTGGGGAGGGAAGGATAAGCGTGACACATGGTGTCTTTATTATATCGATAAAGTCACAGGAATTTACAAAAAAAAAGCGCCTGGGCATTTCTGCTCAGACGCCGGGGTGTGTGAACGATTTTATACGCTGTAAGCGTTGGTTAAATCCACGTTGTCCGCTTCGATGACCTCTGACTCACTTTCGCCTTCACTGGCTTCTACTTCCTCAAACTCTTCTTCGGTGATTTCGATATCGCCTTCGAGTTCATCTTCTAGTTCTTCGCTGAGTTCGGTTTCGATTTCTTCCTTTTCAACGATGTCTTCGGCGTTGTCTTCACTGTCTACTTCTATTTCCAGTTCAGCTTCAGCATCCAGTGAAATTTCTCCTTCAGCATTGAGGTCTTCAGCTGCTTCAATTTCACTACTGATTTGTTCTAACACCTCTTGCGGGTCGCCTTCAGCGTCTTTCAAGCGCTCTTTAATGGCTTTGATACGTTCTTGCAGAGTTTGAATGCGTTGCTTGAGGGTTTCAGCCACGGTCTGTAGCTTATCGCCCTGGATGATAAATTTGTGCAACTTGAGCTGACCGGCTTCGTTCTTGACCAGCAGATAGAGGGTGCGATCTCTGAACACATTGTTGTCCTGGGCCAGCTTGGCGGCAGCCATGCCTCTCAGGCGTGATGCCTGCTGAGGGGTAAGCTGACGATTGCCAATCCGAATCGCTGGACGCTGCTTTTTCATATGCTGTCCGGGGCGTTGACCAGGACGTTGACCGCGACGAAACTGTTGAACTTCAAAAGTGGTTTCTGTGGTGGTTTCGACGGTGGTTTCTGTGCGCACGTATCTGCCCTTATTTTGTTTGACGCGCTGACGGAAGGCGTTCTTTTTCTTTTTAAAGCCCTCGCTATTGCGAAGTGCGGCAGCTTTGATTGTGCGATTTTGTTGGCCTTTATACCCAAAGAACAGGTGAGCAAAGGCTTTGCCGTTAATGAGGAGTTTGCCGTTGTCGGTGAGTTTAAAGTGATTTAGAGGCAGGCGATCGCCGTCTAGCCAGGCACCCATGACGGTTTTATTTTCCAGTTTGGCCGCTGCTGCCGCTCCCAGATTAATCACCACCGCACGCTTTTTGAACCGGGCCAGGCGTTCAGCCTCGCTGAGATCTTTGCGCTCTACTTTGGCCTGATTGTCCATTAAAATTTGACGACGGCCCTGTTTGGCAAAGGGAATACGGGCCCGCAGGCGGATATTATCGCGCTGTTGTCCCTGGCTATCAATACCAATCTTGACGGGCTGATCCATTTCCTTGATTTTGACCTGTGCTTCAGCGGTGCCTCCCTGAGATAAATCCAGTTCGTCAATTTCTAATTCGCCTTCGGCATTAAAGTTAAAGGAAACGGGCTTGCCGTTGATTTCCACGCCTTCTACGTCTGAAGCTCCGTAAGAGAGGGTTTGACCGCTGGCAGAAATGCCCTGCAAATCGATGGTGGCTTTGTTGCCCGTTTGAAGCTGAGCTGCCAGTTGATTGGCGATACCAGCCACCTGATTGATTTGCTCTGGTGAGCAGGCACTCAGAGTAATTGAACCGGCCATCAGGGTAATTAAAAGGGAACGCAATTTCATAATATGAACCTCTGTCTGTTGAAGATGTTTCTATCATAAACTTAACTTGCCAAACTGTCAAGTTTTATTTTGAAAAAAATTCGAATGTCTCGTACACGTTACGGTTTGAGACAGGGTTGGTGTATGATTTTGACATGCGTTTTCTAAAGCCGATTATCGTTCTGGGATTATTTTTCTGCCTTACACAATTTGCAAATGCTAAATCTCTGTATTCAAAATCCTATGGTAACCCGGCCCATCCTGCTCTTATTTTTTTGCACGGCGGACCCGGATACAATAGCTTTACCTTTGAACATGGTGTTGCCAAAACGCTGGCACAACAGGGGTTTTATGTGCTGGTTTATGACCGCCGGGGCAGCGGTCGCTCGCTGGAAACCCGAGACAATCAGTATACCTTTGCTGAGGCCACAGAAGATATCAGTGCGCTGTTGAATCACTATGATCTTAAACAAGCGAGTTTACTCGGGCACAGTTTTGGTGGCCACCTTGCGCTTCGTTTTACTCAGCGTTATCCAGAACGGGTTCAAAACGTTGTGCTGACTGGAGTGCCTCTGTCTTTTCCGTTGATGTATCAGCGAATTCACACTCACTGTCGTCAGGTTTATGCGCAGACCGATAACAAACAGGGAACGGCGTATTTAAACACGCTGGTAAACATGCCTTCAGATAGCCTGAATTACAGCGCTTATAGCTTTATGCATGCTATGCAGTGCGGTGTGTATACTCCGGCTCAGCCTACTGCTGAGGCCAAAGCCATCTACGGAAAGCTGCTCAGGCATTCTGATAGCAGGTACGTTAGGTTTTCTACACAGGCGCCGGTGAAAGGTTTTTTTGAGCAAGAACATTACACCACGCAAGATTTGACGCCGGTGCTAAAAGAACTGGTGAAAACAAAACCGGTGTATGCCCTGCTTGGAAAAGAAGATGGTTTGTTTAATGCCGGTGATTTTGACACGTATGCCGCTATTTTAGGGAAAGAGCGTGTGAGCGTCATTTCCGGCGCTTCCCACAATGCCTTTATTGATCAAAAGAATGCGTTCGTGCAGCAGCTTAAGAGTTATTTATCGCCACACCACGCGCTCAAATAACTCTACGTGCTCGTCCAGATCCAGTGTCTCACCAAAGCCCGAAAGTCGCGATTCTGGCACCGTAATGGCTCTGAAGCGGGCCAGGGCTTCTGCGGCCAGATCGTAGCGTTTGCGGCTCACTTGAGAAT
>CAYFGW010000088.1:0-17048 GCA_964342365.1 uncultured Candidatus Sericytochromatia bacterium
GACGAAACGCCGGAGCCCAGCATTGAAGTTTTGCAGCGGCTGCATCAGCGTTTTCGCCACAGTGTCTGGCTGAATCCCATTCCCGAAACCTACTGGAAACGCACCCAGGGTGCCTGGACCATTGCACGAATTGCCAGCCTGTTTACGATGCAAGACCTTAGTCTGAAAGGCATTCAAAAGGCCGTTGAGCACCTGAATCAATAAAAACTTGACAAATTGACAATAAATTTACGTCTGTTTACATGCCGTTTACAAAAGTCGGTATAAGCGTTTACAAACCCATGCGATGATAGCACCATGAACAGCACACAAGCTGAAATAACAACACGGTTCCACCGTCGAAAGGGATTCCATCATGAAAAAAGTAAAGAAAATTGTTACCGCAAGTTTGACTCTAGCCATGAGCGCCGTTTTACTGAGCGCCTGCGGTTCAGATGCTAGTTTAAACGCCGCCCTTACCGGCAGCGAAGATTCACGTTTCTTTAGCCAGCTCTCTTTGGATGAGGCAGCCACTGCTATGTCCGAAGGCCCTAAAATGAAAGGTCAAAAGGGTCGTAAGGGTTTTCAGAAGGGCCAGAAAGGTAAACGAGGCGGTATGATTCCTTTCCTCAAGGGTGTTGAATTAACCGATACACAGCAAACAGAAATCAAAGCCATTATGGAAGCGGCAAAGGCCAACCAGCCAGAAAAGACTGAGCGGGTGCGTCCTGATAAAGAAGCCATGACCGCAGTTCAGGAAAAGGTCAAAGCGGCCTTTGTGTCTGAAACTTTTGATGCCGCGACTTTAAAGGCCGAGCTGGAAGCTCTCAAACCTGCTCAGGATGAGGCTGCTCATGAGGCCCGTCGCCTGGCTCATGCAGAAACCACGTTAAAAATCTGGAATGTGTTAACCGCAGAGCAGAAAGCCACCGCTGTGGCCAATGCCAGCACCCTGGCTGCATCAAAAGCCGACCGCCCCGAGCGTCCCTCTCCTGTGGAGCATTTGAGTACCGCGCTAAGTTTAACAGATGCGCAAAAAGCCAGTCTGGAAACGGTCTTTGAGGCCAATAAGCCCGAGCGTCCCGATCCCACAGCTATGCTTACTGTATTAAATTCTGGCAATGCCACTGCAGCAGATCTGGTGGCTTTACACCAGCGTCCTGAAAAAGGAGGACGCCTGAATATGTTACAAACCCTGCACGGCGTATTGACCGCAGAACAACGTCAGGCTTTTGCCGAAAAAGGGCTGATGGCTCACGGTAAGCGGGGGCACGGTGGTCCTGGACATGCTGCTAAGGGTGGACAGATGAAGGGCGGTATGCCCGGCGGTTACTAAAGCATCCTCATAAAGTACGTCTCTTTTATTCACACAATCCTCGCCGGGCGTTTTGCCCGGCTTTTTTTTCAGGAGCAGCTATGTCATCTCAATCTTTTTATCGTCTTCTCGTCCCATTACTCGTTTTAAGCGTATTGGCCTGTCAGCCCCCCACAGTGCCCGTGCAGCAGACGCCCACCTCCCGCTGGAACCGGGTGGATTTTACCACTCAGCAGACCCGCACACTGCATACCCACCGCAACGGGGCGAAATATATTGGTGGTGTCCCCTTTGTGAATCAGGGAGAAGACAACACCTGTGGGCAGGCGGTGATGACCATGCTGCTCAATTTTCATGGCAAATCGCTGGACTACCAGCAGGTGGTCAATGAAAACAATCCACTCAACGTGGGTACGCCGTATTTATCCATGCAAAACTATCTGCGTAGTAAAGGCCTGGAGGCTCAGAGTTATCACCATGCAGATATAGACACCTTGCTGACAGAAATTGAAGCGGGTCGGCCTGCCATTGTTTTACTGGAATTTGAAGGCTCTCTCTTTTTTACCCATTACGTGCTCGTGGTGGGATACAATTCCCGCCGCAGAACCCTTATTCTCCATGAATCTCAGTCGGCTCCCTACGTAGAGCTTCCTCTTGCAGAGTTTTTGGAACTGTGGGAAGCCCCTTCTCTGGTGAACTTTCCTTTGCTGGGTGGCGAAGGATACCGCAGACTGTTGATAACCGCTCAGGCTTCTCTTATCTCGTAATAGTTGTATACTTTAGTCAACTAAGTTTATCGGAGTTGATTATGAGTATTTTTTTCCAGAGTAAGTCAGCACTTTTTTTGCTGGGTGTGTTCATGCTAAATACGGCATGCACAGCTCCTGAATCCACACCTGTTTCAGGGCCTGATGCACCAGAACAGCCCGCTGTGCAGCAGCAGGAGCAGGAGGTAAACGCTCCCAGAGCTTCTGTTACGGTTAACAAAACCTCAGAACCGGTTTCTCTGGATACGTCTGATATTCCTCTAGAAGTTCTGGCCAGTACAGGTTCTTTGACGCTTAATCCAGAAGTGGTTTATAAAGATGGCTCTCGAGATGATACTTTTGATTTTTTTATAGAACCCACGGAGGCTGCCGAAAAAGAGGGGAAAACGCTCAAATTACTCAAGCCAGGACGTGTCACCCTGCATCTTTTTGCCCGTCAAAAAAGCACGGTACGCACCACGCTGAATCTGAAAATTGTGAATGCCCTGGAAGAAAGTACTTCCGTTCCTGCTGATGACGATAACGTTTCAGAAGATCCTGTGGTGCCAAATATTTCTCAGGGTAGGGCAGAATCCTTGCTGGCGGTACAGGCTCAGGGAGGCATTTCTGTAGAGGAACGCATGGCGCTTAACTATTTTTTAGCCGATTATAAACCGGGCAAAAAATGGACATATCAGGTGGACCCGCTGGAGCTTGAGATTCGGTCTCTGCGAGAAGACACTCCGCTTCCAGAAAGCATTCAGGTAGGTTGGCTTTTTTCTTTTGATAATTTGGGTGTGGATACTTATGCTGAAACCGTTCGGAATTTTCTGGCTCAGAAGAATCTGGCCACATATACCATTGAGGTTGTAGACGCCACGACTGCGTCAGTGACCCTGAAAACTGAATTGAGATCTAATATTCCCGGACTGGCTTCTCGTCCTGCCAAAGTAGAGACTTATAATTCCGACACGATTGCCAATGTATACTCCGGAATTATTCACTACGGTAGCCCTAACGTGCGAGCTTTGCGTGATGGGGGCTCCGGGGAGATTGAGTCATCCCATACGACGCCACCGCAAATTTATTCAACAGATAGGTATATTTCCGCTTCTTCCCTTCCTGACGGACTGCATTCCAGGGAATATACGGAAACCTATATGGATGCTAACCTGGGCCTGATACTCCAGACGGTAACCCAGGAAGGAGTGCGCGGGAGCAACTTATTTGTTTCCACAACGCTACAAATTTCGCTGGTGGATATTCAGGGAGAGTAACTCTTTATATAGAGTAAAACCTTATTTTTTACGGTGTTTAGCTTCCCATTCCTCTTGTTCTACCAATTCGTAGGCGTTACTCACTAACACTTTGTCCACGGGCAGCTTTTCCGCATCTTGACCGGACATGCCGGTAATGGGAGGAGCTGCCTTAATGGCGTCTTCATTGCGCGTGTTAATTTTGCGGAACACTTTTTTGCCGAGACGGTTGCTGGTGTTACGGATATTGTCCACAATCATATATAAAGCAGGCACAAAGACCAGGGTCAGTGCTGTGGAAATAAAGAGCCCGTAGCCAATGGCCGTGGAGAGTGGGTCAAATAATTTGGTGGTTTCACCTGTGGCTCCTATACTCAGTGTGGTGAAGTCAATGCTGAAACCTGCCAGTGAGGGAATCAAACCCAGCAGGGTGGTGGTGGCGGTGAGCAATACCGGACGCACCCGCACAATACCTGCTTGAATCACCGCATCATAAGCGTTATAACCCTGTTTTTTGAGCAATTCGATATAGTCAATGAGCACAATCCCGTTATTGACCACAATGCCTGCCAGAGAAATTACGCCCAGGCCCGATAGAATAATACTAAAGGGCGTCTGGGTAATCATTTGTCCCATGAGAACCCCCATGATGGATAAAACTACCGTGGATAAAATAATCACGGGCAGTACAAAAGAGTTAAATTGGGTCACCAGTACCAAAAAGATCATCATGACCGCCAGGCCAAAGGCCCGGCCCAGAAAGGCGCTGGATTCTTCCCGGTCTTCCTGTTCACCGCCGTACTTGATCTTGTAACCCACGGGCAGTTTGATGTTCTCTCCGATGGCTTTTTCCACGTCAGCCAGTACCGCTGTGGCCAGTCGACCTTCGGCGTTGGACTCAATGGTAACTGTTCGGTCAGAGTCCTTGCGGCGAATAGAGCCCGCACCGCTGCGAGTTTCCACCCGTGCCACACTTGTCAGGGGAATGGGATCATCGTCCCGGTTGGCAATATTAATACGCGCCACGTCTTCAATGGCACGACGGCGGTTTTCTGCCAGGCGCACGGTGATGTCATATTCCTCGTCCAATTCGCGGAACTTAGAGGCTTCGTTACCGTTAATGGCCGTACGTAGGGTGTTACCAATGGTGAGAGGATCTAGTTTTAGCAATGAAGCTTTGGAACGATCTACAGAAATAGTCAGCTCGGGCTTACTATAATTAAAGTTATCTCTCAAGTCCACCACGCCGGGTACTTCTTCCATTACTGCCTTAATTTCGGTGGTAAGCCTGTCCAACTCAGCCAGGTCTTCACCAATCAGTTCCACAGCTACAGGAGCACCGGAGGGCGGTCCGTTTTCCTGTTCTTTGATCTCAAATTCAGCACCTGCCAGGGTTTTAAGATCGTTACGAATATCCTGCATCACTTTTTTAGAAGAGCGTTTACGATCCACGGCGTCTACAAAGTCCATGGTGACCTGAGCCACGTGGGAATAAGCGCTTCCTTCACCACCGGCTCCGCCCCCGCCTCCGGGACCGGAACTCTGGCCGGGAGAACCCACGTTGACGGTAATGTATTCGATATTGCCCTCACGATATTTTTCCGCAATGGCTTCTACTTTGCTGGCAATCTCATTGGTAACTTCTACCCGTGTGCCTTCAGGGGCCTTAATTTCCACAAAGGCCACCGCGGGGTCTTCCTGAGAGAAGAAAATCACGCCTTTGCCCAGCTGCGTATAGGCAGCAATGGTAAGAGCAAAGAGGGCCACGGAGCCAAACACGGTGACATAACGAAAACGTACGGCTGTTTTTAAAATGCTGACGTAGGTTTTCATAAAGGGCCCCGTCACTTCCCCTTCGGTAGACCGGTAACTGGCCTTGCGCAGTTTCATGAAGCTGGCGGCAAAAACAGGGTTAATCACTACCGCAATGAACAGAGAGGCCGAGAGGGAGATAATCAAAATTTTGGGGAAATAACTCATAAACTCCCCGACCACGCCTGGCCAAAAGAGGAGGGGAGCAAAGGCAGCCAGGGTCGTCATCGTGGACGAAATGAGTGGACCGCCTAGCTCTTTGGACGACTGAAGCGCAGCGTCTTCTCTGGGAGCGCCTTCTTGCATGAGGCGGTAGGCTCCTTCCACAATGACCACAGAGTTATCCACAAGTAGTCCGGAGGCGACAATAATCGCAAAAAGAACGATGAAGTTCAGCGTGATTCCTACTGCACTTAACACAGTGAAGGTAATAAACATGGCTAACGGAATGGCAATGGCCACAAAGGAGGCGTTTAAGAAGCCCAGTGCAAAAAAGAGTACCACGACCACCAGAATAAAACCGGTGGTGAGATTGTTAATCAAATCCTTGAGAATGTCACGAATAAACGTTGACTCATCTGTGGTAACGGTAAAGGTCAGCTCAGGATATTCTTGCCGTTTTTCTTCCACGAGGGCTTTAGCAGCATCGGTAATGTCAATGATATTGGCACCGGAGCGCTTTTGAATACTGAGGGTCAGGCTTTCTTTACCGTCTAAGCGAGCATAGGTGTTGCGATCTTCAAAATCGTCAATCACTGTGGCTACATCCCTTAAATAAATGGGATTGCCCATGGGCGCTTTGAGCACAATATTTTCGATTTCGCTGACCCGTTCAAATTCACCGGGAATCCGTACGAGATAGCGCACATCTCCCACGTTGATACTGCCGCCGGGCACGTTAATATTTTGGGACTGGAGCGCATTACTCACATTGTTAAAAGACAGGCCGTAGGCGTCTAAACGATCGGCGTCTACGATGACTTTGATTTCTCGTTCGAGGCCTCCAATGAGGTCCACTTCCAGTACGCCCTGGATCTGCTCAATGTCATCTTCTACAATTTCACCCACGTTTTTTAGCGCATTGACGCCAATATCTCCGGCGAGGGAAATAAACATAATCGGAAAATCAGAGAAGTTGATTTCAATAATCACCGGCTCTTCAGCGTCTTTGGGTATATCCGGCTTGGCCAGGTCTACTTTATCACGCACCTTTTGCAGAGCGTCATCAATATTGACGCCCGTTTCAAATTCAATGGTAATATTGGCGGCACTTTCAGCAGAAGTAGACGTGATTTCCTTGACGTCACTTAGCTCTTTGAGCTTTTTTTCCACGGGAATGGTAACGAGGCTCTCAATGTCTTTAGAGGCCACGCCAAAATAGGGAATGGCCACCACCACCACGGGAATTTGAATATCTGGAGCCCCTTCTCTGGGCAGTGCCAGATAAGACTGAATACCAATCACAAAAGCGATAAATACCAGAATAAATACGGTAATAGAGTTTTTAATGGCCAGTTGAGTTAAGCGCATGGTGCCGGTTACGTCGTTTCTTTCTTCGTTTCAGTGGGAGAGGTAGATTCCACGGGAGCGTTGGGTTCAGTAGGAGTCTGTCCGGGAATGCCCTGGAAACGTTCTTCCTGAACGTTAATGACATCACCATCCAGGAGGTTGCGTTGGCCAAAATTGATCAAATTGTCTCCGGCCTTCAGGCCGGAAGTGACCACCACGCGGGTGCCGTCTCGTTCGCCCAGCTCTACTTTGATTTTCTCAGCCTTGTCGCCGCGGGCTACAAACACATAGCGCCCCAGTTTTTCGTCGAGGACCGTATCTTGTTCTACCACAATGGCGTTGGGGTTACGGCTGCGTTCTAATTCCACCAGAGCAATCATGCCACCGCGTATTTTGCCGTCGGGATTGTCCACCTGCACGTGAACCGGAAAGGTGCGACTGGCCGGATCAGCAGTGGCTGAAATAAAGCTTACGCGACCTTTGAATGGAGTTGCCCCCAGAGAGTTAATGTTCACGTTGACGTTTTGTCCCACGTTGACAGTGCCAATATCCCTTTCGGGGATATTGACCACCACTTTAATGGTACTGGTTTGCACCAGATCTGCGATGGGAGCACCCGGATTAATAATTTCCCCGGGTTCTACGTAGACTTTGTTCACGTAACCCGACATGGGGCTGGCCACATAGGCCTTGCTCAAATTTACGCGCGCCAGTCTTAGATTGGTGGCCGCTACCTTGCTCTGCTGCTGATTAAGCTCTAAACCAGATTTGCGGCTGATTTGCTGGAGGTCCAGCTGGATCTTGGCGTTGGTGAGGTTTGTTTTGGTATTGTCGTAGTTCTGGGCGGAAACCACCTGCTGCTTATACAGATTTTCCTGGCGGGCAAAAGTAGAGGCAGCATTTTCGTAGCTGGCCTCAGCGGCATTGACCTGCTTTTTAAGGCTTTGTTTTTGCCATTTTTCTTGCAATACGCTCAATTTGTAATTGGCTTCTGCCTGGGCTTTCTGCGCAGACAGCAGCTGGGTATCAATGCGTACCACGTTTTGTCCACGTCTGAGATATCCGCCTTCTTTGGCATTGACGCTAATTAAGCGCCCGGCAATTTCTGCGGCGACGGTGACGGACTTCCAGGGTTCAGTGACCCCGGTCAGCTCCACATTGCTGCTAAAAGGCACTTCTTTCAGGCGCAGGGTGCGCACGTTGGTGATCTTTTTTTCGGTGCTGCTGGCTTCGGCCTGAGGCGTATCGCCTTCTTCACCACTGCCGCCGCAGCTGCTAAGTGCCAGGCTGAGCACAAGAAAAAGTGCAAGGACTGAACGGACTTTCATGTTAAAACCTCGGAATTGTCTGCGTTTGAGATGATTCCCCAACAAAAACGATGGGGTTGGATGATGTAAAGCTCACGCTCTTGCGCGTGTTCTCTGATATAACGTCTAATTTAATAAAGTAATTTCCCGGAATGCCGGGCATGAGCCAGGTAAAGCGCAGCTGTAAACTGCCCCCAATGGCCGTAAAAGGCCCCATGGGAGCATTGGCGCGAGACCATACATAACTAAAGCGTTCTCCCGACGGTGGGAAAAAATTGGTAGTAAGTTCTACAGCACCCTGGGTGCCAATATTGGCCGGGTCGGGACCGGTGCGGAAAAAGCGGGGCTGGTTATTCACCTGCACCAGGGTACGGGGTGACACAAAACTGATGACTGTCCCCCCCTTGAACACATCGGTTTTGATAAAATAAGTGCCTTCTCTGGGTGGGTACCAGTTGAGGGTATTGCCACTGGTATCGGTATCCAGAGACTGGGCCAGTTCCCAGGGGCCTACAGGAGAGGGGCTGACAGACCAGGTATAGGTTTCGTCGCCCGTGGGTTCAGGAATATTGGCGCGCAGTTGTACCGCCTGACCCAGATTAGAAATCGCCCGATTTACCGTGATTACGCCGCTGCTCTGAGAAACGTTGACCAGTGCTGTGGCGGAAGTGTAAGTGCGGTTGGGCGTGTTACCGCCGGTGACTTCGGCCCGCAAAAAGAAGTTGCCAGCAAAAGGCGGATTCCAGCGCAGATTCTGGCCCCGGGTGCCACCGGTTCCACTGATGCTCTGAAAAGGGGCCTGAGGAGAAGGGCTAAAGGACCAGTTAATGGTGCGATTGGGTTCTAAATCGCGCAGAGCAAGTTCCACAGACTGTCCCTGAACCAGGTTGGCGGGCTGAGGGGCTAAGGCGAAAATCGCGTCAGAATCTCTGACGCTGACTTCCACATCGGAGGTGGTGTAGGTTTTTTCTTCTATACCGCCGTCTGTGGGGATTAAGGTGCGCAATCGCAAGTAAAATTCGCCGGTTTCTTCAGGAATCCAGCGAATTTCTGGCCCCTCCTGGCTAATCGCGCGGAAAGCGCCCTGAGGCGAGTTTCCGTAAGACCATAAATATTGTGTACCGGCGGGAAGATCTTCCAGGGTGGAACGTAAGGTGATGCTTTCACCTCGAATGACTTCTCCTGACTCAGGAACTGTCTCCACCAGATTCTCAGCATTGGTAACCTGTACCACCGCCTGAGAGGTCACGTAGGCATCCAGTTCTCCACTATCTTGCGGGATTTGAATTTGCAAATAATAACTGCCTGCAAAAGGGGGTTCCCAGCGCAGAGTTTGACCACTGCCCGCAATGGGCTGAAAGGGACCAACGGGGCTTTGTGAAAAGCCCCAGAGCAGGTTATTTTTGCCTTCGGCTTCTGGTAGATTTGCGCTCAGGGTCAGGGTGTCTCCTGCCAGAATTTGCCCGCCCGCGGGGGTTATGTTAACAATATTGTCGGTACCGTTGACAAAAACCACCGGTGAGGGGCTGGTATATGTGGAAGTAGCTCCGGTACGGCGTTCTTGTAAGACAATTCTCACAAAGTAATTGCCTGCCTGGGCAGGCGTCCAGGAAATACGGGTGTCGTTGCCGCTGAGGGGTTGAAATTGCCCCTGGGCACTTGTGGCCACGGACCAGTTCAGCGTAAATTCTTCTGGCGACACGTTGTCTTCAAATTGTGCTTGCAACATGAGTTCAGTGCCCAGGGTAACCGTGTTGCCCGGCGTTATCTGAACGGCTTGTGCGGCAAAATCCACCAGTGGCCCGGTGTTTAATTTCACCAGCTGACTGGTGCGGTTGTTGGTAATGACCAGCTCCAGAATGCCTTCGCTGTCCGGACGTGTTCCGGCGGGCAGAGGGAGGCTGAGCGTACCGTCCGCGTTGCGTTCAAAGGTGTAAAGCGTATTGCTGTTGTCCAGAATGGCCTGCAAGCGAGGACTGTTCTTAAAATCTTCTGGTAAAGCGCTGGCGTCCAGAATCCGCAGGGTCTGTCCGCTGGCACCGGCCAAAATTGCAGCCCGGATCACGGGGACGTTTTCCGGAGTACGAGCAGTGAGTGTCGGAGTTATGTCACAGGCGCTCAGTGCAAAGGGAGACATGCCGACGGTTGCAGCCACCAAAAGAGAGGAAAATGGAGGAATTAGATATTTTTTCATAGTTATTTTGTTAGACTTTAATCGGGTATTGACAACAGCTTAAGTACAGTTTTAAGTTTTAGCCAAAAGCTTGACTGAAATTATTTTACACTATAAAATATTTATTACGCAAATATTTTACACTATAAAATATTTAATTTTCTTGAATGTATTAATAGATATATCAAAATAACTAATGTAATAGGTTATAGCACTTGAACCCAAAGAAATCTGTGACTTCTCCCGAAGACGAGCTTGATACACAACTCGTGCAGGGTTTTGATGAAATGCTGTTTATGATGATGCGTTTTACCAAAAATCAGCTGCTGAAGGAACTGGTGGACGACACCCAGGTAACACCCCCTCAGTTTGGTTTGTTGTGGTGCCTTTCCGGGTGTGATGCCAAAACCATGTCAGAAATCAGCGATCATATGAATCTGACCCATGGTGCCAGTACGGGACTTGTGGAACGTCTGCTTAAGCTGGGGCTTGTGAACCGTGTTCGTTCTGAAGCGGATCGTCGCGTGGTGTGTATTGCCATTACATCCGACGGACAGGCTTTAGTGAATCGCGTGCACCAAAAACGCCACGCTATTTTGCGCAAAATGCTAAAGTGCTTGAGCCTGGAAGAACGTCAGCTCATGTTAAAGGTTGACACCATTATGAAGGACATGTTGAGTGAATATGCACAGTAAAATCAGACTATTTTCCAGGCAAATGGCCGCACTAGCAATACTGCCGATGATTTGGACGGCAGCACCTGCTCTGGCAGAAGGGCCACCGGTGGCCCCTGCACCAACAGAACAAAAAAATATTGTCGTGCTCAAAGGGCAAATTATCGACGCCACTTCCGGGGCTCCCCTCAAAGGGGTTTATGTGCGCCAGAAAGAGGCGCTGAACGCCACCTATACAGATGATCAAGGACGATTTGCCCTTCGCCTTCTGCGCGGTTTTACGCCCGATGTGGTGTTTCAGGCGGAAGGCTATGAAACGGTGGCCGTGCCTTTCTTGAGTTCTCAGGAGCAGCTTTTGTTGGAGCTTCAACCGCTGACAGAATACACATCAGAACTTCCTCCCGCTCACAGTGCGCCTGTAGAACCAGCAGAGGAGCGTTTATTCAATAATCAATTTTCGCTGCTTTATCAGGGGCGTTACGGAATTTTTAACCAGGATGCGGTCAATATTCAGGGAATAGCTATTAACGAATGGGCGATTGATACGGATTTGATGCCCTTTTATCCGCTGGCCTTTCGGGGGCGTTTTTTCAGAGCCCGTACCCCGATTGAAATTCAGGGATTTCCATTTCAGCCAGCGTTCTTTATCAATCACCAGCAGGCCAAAGTGGGTGCAGGCTGGGTTCAGACCCTGTCTGAAAATACCGATTTTTATTATGGCGCTGACGTGATGCTCGATAATCGTTCGCCCAATAACCGCAATCCTCAGGATAACCAGCCCGTGGCTTTTACCGGCTCAAATCTGGATTTTGAACAAAACCGACTGATGGCGGGTCTCAATGCCCTCTGGGCCTTCAAGCTTTCTGACCGCGTGGTGTTCATGCCAGAACTTACTGCCTATCCGTTGGGGATCAATTTTATTGAGAACAACGGTATTGATTATACTGTGGCCGGGGATCTCGGGGCCAAACTGCGTTTTGAAATTGTGCCGGGTGCTTATGTGGTTTCCCGGTATTACACCCAGCTCTGGTACGGTTTCGGAAACAACCAGTTTGAAAACAATCACTTTTTACAGGTGGGGGTCTCTCTTGATCCCTGGACTCTGTCAGAACGGTTGTTAACAGAATGAAGCGTTGTTTATTCCTTGGCTTACTGGCCTGTTCTCTGACATTGCCCGTGATGGCCCAGCCCTCGCCGCAGCCTACCCCACAAACTCCGCAGCCCACCTCTTCTCCTGCTGCCCAGCCCCGGTTTTTCCTGACCCTCACTGAAGCCATCGACTATGGTCAGAAGCACAATCACGAAATTCTGACTGCTGAAAAAAAGATTGAAGACGCCCGCTGGCAGCTTACAGAAACCGGAGCCACGGGCTTACCGCAGATTACCGCTACAGCCTCCTACGGTCGTCAGGATCCTATTGCCACTGAGAATGTAACAGATGTGAACAGTGGTGGCGGGGCCGGATTGGCTTCTAACCCACAATTTGCCGCCTTTCTGGGAACGGCTAGCGTTAATACTTTCAATGCAGGTATTACGCTAAGTCAGACTCTGTTTGCGGGGTTCCGGATCATCGACGGGGTGCGTCTGGCCAATATTAACGTGGGTGGTATGCAGGAAGGTCTGCGGATTGCGCGCCAAAATGTAGCTTTTCAGATAGCCAACGCTTACTTTGGGGCCCTCAGGGCCTGGGAAGTCCTGGAGCTGGACAAGCAAAATTTAAAGCTCATTCAGGAACAGGTCCGCACTGCCGAAGCCCGTCTCCTGGCGGGAACGGGTGTGAAATTAGACGTCCTTCAAGCTCAGAGTCAGATGCTGCAATTGCAACAGCGTATGAGTAACGATCTGAACAGCTACGAAAAGGCTAAAATGGGCTTAAATCAGGCCATGGGACGAGCTACCGATCATCCGATTGTTCTCAACACCTACGCACAGGTCAAAGACCAGAACCCCGACGAATTAGATGCACTAAAAACCGCTATCGAAAAGCGGCCCGATTTGCAACAGCTGCGTTTACAAAAAGAGTTAAACGAACTTAATGCCACGATTCAGGCCCGTGCGGTCTGGCCCACTTTAGCAGCCCAGGTGCGTTATAACCTGCAAGATCAGGCCGTGGTGAACGGAAACAGCGTTAACATTCAGAACGTCAACTATTCGCTCAATATGAACTGGCCTATCTTTGACGGACTTGCGGCACAGGCCAAAGCCCAGCGTGCCCGCAAGGCGGCAGATCAGATTCAGATTTCTTTGGATCAGCTGCAACAGCGGGTGGCCACGGATATTCAGCAGGCTTTCATGGACATTGAAGCCGCCCGTGAGCGTGAGCAAATGGCGCGTGCGGGTATTCAGGTGGCCCAGGAAGGGCTGCGGGTGGCGCAAATCTCTTACAAAGAAGGGGTGGGCGTAATGCTAGACGTAATCAATGCTCAGACCAGTCTGCAGCAGGCCAGCAATAACCTGATTACCGCCCGTTACGATTTAAATACTTCAAGGGCCCGGTTATATCAGGCCCTCGGTTTAGATATTGTGGATTACTTACGCTAAGAAAACTACTCTGCGGCTTTGAATTGTGCTTGCAGGCGGTTTGCAATATCTGTGTATTTTTCAATGTCTTCAGCAGTAGGTTGATATCCGCTGGCTTTTACCTTGTGTTCCAGTCCCAGGGCCCAGTCAAGTTCTTTTTGAGAAACCGTTTCGGGGGCTTCTTTGCCTGAGAAAAAACGACCGATGCGATCGGTGATAGAATTAAAAGTTTCTACAATGTCGTCAGCAATTTCTCCGATGAATTCGCCCACTTCTGCTGCGGCGTGTTTTAGTCCTCCTAGCAGGCCAGGCTCGGATTTTTCTGCATCTGAATTTTGATACCGGTCATAAATATCGGTGTAACGTTCTTGCTCTGCTTCGGTAGGAGAATAACCTTGTACCACCTTTTTCTCAAGATTCACGGCCCATTTCAGTTCTTCGGGGGTAGGACCTGTAGTGTCTCGGGCCATAATTTCTGAGTCTACAAAGGAAACGTTTTTGACAGAGGAGGCTTCTTTTCCATTGGAAATATTACTTTTGTCTGTTTCAGGTGCAGTTTTTGTGGCTTTTTTCTCAGCTGCGGCATTAGCCGCCATTTTCGCTTTTACGGCATTCGCCAATTTTGGTTTTTTCAGGGCTTCTGCTCCGGGAACAGCTCCCATGCCACCTATGTTTTTGCCTGCGCCAATCATTCCCATAGTCTTTTGTCCTCGGTATTGTACTTATGGTTTATTATGAGGCTTATGTAAAGTGTGCTTTCGCTTTTTTTGAAAAATTAATTAAAGCTTAATTTTTCGAATGGCGTGATTGCCGTAATCTGCCACAAACGCGTGACCCGCTTTGTCGAGTAAGAGATCAAAAGGGTAGCTAAAGGCAGCCTCTGTTCCCTGGCCGTCTTTGTTCTCGGGTTGACCATTGCCCGCCACAGAGCGCACTTTGCCATCGGTTTCAATACGCCGAATGCGGTGATTAAAGCGATCCACGATCAGCAAGCGATCCTCAGCGTCAAAGGCCACACTACTGGGGCCTCTGAACTCGGCTCTGTTTTTATCATCGTCCCGGGAGCCTTCCTGACCGCTGCCCGCATGGGTGGTGACTACACCCTCAAGGCTGACTTTGCGAATGAGATGGTTCTGACTATCGGCCACGTACAAATGATTGTCAGGTCCCAGGGTCAGGCCCATGGGTTCGTTGAAGCTGGCGTCTTTGCCCTGACCGTTGTCAGATCCCGCTTCGCCATTGCCTGCGAGCGTGGTAACGCTACCCTCGGGGGTGACCTTACGAATGGCGTGATTAAAGCGGTCTGTGATGTAGAGATTGCCCTCATTATCTTCTACCATATCTGAGGGCCAGGCAAAGGCTGCAGCCGTTCCCTGACCTTCTTCGTAGCCATCAACACCCTGTCCCAGAAAGGTGCTCAATATGCCTTCGTTGTTCAAACGCCGAATGGTATGGTTTTGAGCATCAGCAATGAGTAAATCACCACTGCTGTGCAAATAGATAGAAATGGCCTGATTAAAGCGACCTTCTTCGGGCCCGCCTTCTTTATTTCCCCGGAGCCCGTTGCCCCAGAAGGTGCTGGTGCTGCCGTCAGCGGAGATTTCACGAATGCGATGATTAAAGCGATCCAGCAGTAAAAAACTGCCGTCAGGTTTCTGCACAATAGAACTCGGGTGGTAAAACTGCGCCTCTTGCCCGCTGCCTTCGGCATATCCAAAACTTCCGCTGCCTGCCAGCGTGGAAACTTTAGTTTGTACCACCACAGGGGTGTCGGCGTTGAGCTGTAACAAATCAGGGTCGATTTGCTCGGGTACCGTAGGGCTTGTACAGGCGGTCAGGAAACTCAGGGTCAAAGAAAGAGAAAAAAGTCTGTAAATATTCATAAATAATAGAGACGCAAAAAGTACGAGGCAAGTTCCTTTTTTAGAAATAAATAACTTTTTAATGAAGTTTCTAACAGGTTTTTCATATTGCAGCGCCTATTCTGAATAAAGATAAAGCCTGATAAAAGCAAAACCTGTGTGTGAAGGAAATTCTGGATGATATATATAATTGATGACGAAAAAGAACTGGCATCGGTGCTCGACAGTCTACTGACAGAAGCAGGTTATACCTGTCAGCATTTTTATGAGGCCCGAGCGGCGCTTTCTGCTATGGAGAGCACAAAAGATAAAGAATCGCTTCCTCACCTGATTTTGAGTGATGTAGACATGCCGGGGATGACCGGCCTTGAACTGCTGGAACAGGTGAGAGACAATTCCCGACTGAAGCATATCCCCTTTATTTTTCTATCTGCTCGCAACAACACCACACATATTATGGAAGCCCTGGCTCTCACCGCAGACGATTATATTACCAAGCCTGTGGATTTCAAAACCCTTCTGGCCCGCATTGAAAATCGTTTAAATTATCGGGGTGACGTGGTGCAGCACGTGCAGCAAACGGGCATACAGGAACACATGGAAAATTTGCAAAAGCGCTTGCACCTGACCTTCCACGATATCTCGGGGGTAATTGGTAATATTTACCTGTTATCTAGCGTGTTAAACGGTGAGGAAAGCACAGAGCATCTTGAAGAAAATTCACAATACGTTTTTCAAATGCTTAAAGACCAGACGGAGATTTCTGTAAACATGCTGCACCGTATGATGAAAGTGATTGATAAGCAGTCCCAGCAGGGGAAAACAACGCCTCAGTACCATGTCCTTAAAGACGTCCTGGCTGAAGCTCATGAAATGGCCGCGATCTTATTTGAACAAAAGCAGCTTCACTTTGATATGGATGTGTTAGAACAACCCTGGCAAATCTGGGGCAGCAAAGAGCAATGGCAGTCCGTATTCTACAACTTAATCAATAATGCGGCTAAATTCACGCCCGCAGGGGGCACCGTGAGCATTCATGTGGTCCAAACAGAGCCGGATCAAATTTGTGTTCAGGTAAAAGATACGGGAAAAGGCATGAGCAAAAAGCGAGTGCAGGGTCTGTTTAGCTCGAAGCTAGAGCCCCACGCAGATACCTCAGGTACGGTGGGGCATGGAGTCGGGCTTTTGCTTTGTCATCAGCTGATTGAGTCGCTCGGGGGCAGTATAGACGTGGAAAGTCAGGTGGGCCAGGGAACCACTTTTTCTATTCAGGCCAGAGGCGGACTTGTCACAAAGAAAAACGATATTTCCATTTTGCAAGACGGAGATTATCTGATTGCCTGAGGCGAGTCTTCCCCATTTTCATAGTATAAATGAACGTCTCTCTGAGGGTACGGAATAAGGATGCCCGCTTCGTCAAAAGCGAGTTTGACTTTTTCAATGAGGTCAAACTTGACCGGCCACACGTTTTCAGTGGCGACCCAGGGTCGCACAAAAAAGTTAACGCTGTTGTCTGCCAGTTCGCCTACAGCAATAACGGGCTCAGGGTCTTTTAGAATACGTTCATCTTCAGCAAGAAGTTGGGTGAAAATTTCCCGGGCTTTCTTCAGATCCGAATCGTAAGAAATACCGAAGACCAGATCCACTCGCCTTGTGGTGTTGTGAGAATAATTCACAATGGTATCACCCAGAACTTTGGCATTGGGTACCGCAATACGTCGGTTGTCGGGGGTGTTCATGAAGGTGTGGAAAAAGTTGATTTCTACCACTGAACCGCCGGTGCTTCCCAGTTCTACGTAATCCCCCACTTTAAAGGGTCGCAATACCAGTAAGCTAATGCCTGCGGCCACATTGTTCAAAGAGTCCTTGAGGGCCAGCGCTACTGCCAGACCCGC
>CAYFGW010000089.1:0-16832 GCA_964342365.1 uncultured Candidatus Sericytochromatia bacterium
TCCATAAACCCGTCCAATAACAGCCCCATGGCCCGCTGCCACAGGGGCGGACGGGGGGAAAACCCCAGTGAGGCAGCCACCACCATAGCTTTGACCCGTTCCGGCTGGAGAAAAGCTGCCCAGAGACAGATTTCGCCCCCCAGTGAATGGCCAATCCAGGCGGCAGGCGCCAGTTGTAATGCGTTAACCCATCGCAGGGCCACCTGCGCCAGTTCTCGGGTATCCAGGGCCATGTGGGGATCTTCGCTGGCCCCAAATCCGGGCAAATCCAGGGCATAGACTGTACCTATGTCCAGCAGCGTATCTAGATTCTTTTCCCACTCTCGAATAGAAAGACCCAGACCGTGAATCAAGACAATCGGTGGGCCTTCTCCGCCCACGGTGTACACCACCTCTTGCTTACCCGCAGAGGTGTTTACAGACATACTTTTCACCGCCATGCGCGGGTGCATATGATCAAGGGCGTATTTATCCAGTGTATTTAACATGCACCCATTTTACGCGCCGCGTTAATTATAGAGAAGAGCGTGAGCCGGATTCTAAACAGTATTTTAATACCACCCTGTCAAATACCATCAGGTCAATCAGGCGCAGTTCGTGGACTCCGTGCGCTGAAATTCAGCAATTCCTCTGAGCACGTACTGTAACAGGGCTTGAATACTGTCTTCATTGTGTATGGGATCAGCGGCCATGGCGTTTTCAAAGGCCGCGTTCATATTGATGAGTTCGGCATTTTCGGGAAACTCAGCGTTCAAGCATTCTAAAACACGCTGAATTTCTGCATAGCCATACACCCGCGTGTTTCCTTTGTCGTCGGCAAAAGAAACCGTCCCCGAACGAACCGAAGGCAACGCCCTTGCTTTCTCCACGACATCCACTGCGGCTTCGGTGTAGTTACGGTCATGGTCGCTGTTATAGCGTGAAGATTCTACACATCCGGTACCCAGAGCGCTGACCAACAACAAAATAAGGGCGCGTTTTGACCCCCTCATGACGTGGCGTTTTCTGGATAGATTCGCCAGATTTTACCCCGGGTGCTGTCTATAACCAGAAGATCTCCGGCAGGGGTTTCTGCCAATCCCATGGGTCGGAGTCCCTGGGCTTCAAAACCGTCGGCGAAGACCTGCCAGCTTTTGTCTTCAAAGTTGGCAAACACCACCTGATAACCTTCTTGCGGCAGGGGCGCACGGTTCCAGGAGCCGTGAAAAGCAATCCAAGCGCCTTTTTTGTACACTTCGGGGAAACGCTGTCCGCGATAAAAGAGCAAATCGTTGGGGGCATAGTGGGCCGGGAAAGCCATCAGCGGGTCTTTTTTGGTATTGCAACGTCCCACGGACTGAGCGTCTCCCCCGTATTCTGGAGCTAATATTTTTTGCCCGCGGGCGGGATTATAATAACAATAGGGCCAACCAAAATCGTCTCCACGCTCAATTTCAAAAAGTTCCTCGGCGGGGTTTTCCGCATTGGCTTTGGCATCATAGAGTTCAGGGTAAAGCGAACTCAGCTGGTCACGGCCGTGCTGAACCGCGTAAAGTTTATTCTGATCGGGGTGCCAGTCCAGGGCCACCGCATTGCGAATGCCCGTGGCGTAGCGCAAATCGCTGCGCTTTTCCTGATTCAGAGCACTGGCAGAAAACTGATAAATGCCCCCGAAGTCTTCCAACAGAGGACAGGGGTCCTGACCGGGAGAACCCTGGCGGCGGTCGCGGGTCTGACAGGCGTTGGAAGGCGCACCTACATTGACGTAGATATGGTCATTGTTATCCAGCGTCAGCGAGCGCGCGCTGTGTGAGGAAGGGGTCCCCAGATTATTCACCAACACTTCGGGCACGGCTGTGGGGGTTAAACCTTCTGAAAGGCGAGTGCGCAACACCTGCTGACGGGTACTGGTGTACAGATAGGGTTCTCGAATGGCCATACCGGTGCCACATTCCCGGTCACCAAAATACACCACTTCTTCCGGCTGACCGTCCTGATTGGCGTCTCGGAGTCCCACATTACAGCCGCCGTTTCGGGGACTGCGCAAGCGAACATAAATATCCCCGTTATCGCGTACGGCAATATGCCGGGCCGACCCCACGCCTTCGTGAAGCACCTGTACTCCAAACCCCGCGGGTACGCTGATACCACTCTCACTTGTAATAAGGTTCACCGGCTGAAAACTGGTGCTTTTCGCCACCTCAGGGGTTGTCCCCGCTGCTCCATTGGCGGACAGAGATTGAGAAGGTGCAGTAGTGGTCTCCGTGGTGTTTGTAGTGTCTGTAGTTTGGGCACCGGGAGCACAGGCCGTAAGCAGGGTCAGAATGCCCAGTCTTGTGATGATTTTTCCTCTGAGTTTCCCTTTAAGCTTCCCTCTGAATTCCATAAACACACCTCTAAAAAAGTAAAAAATAAAGACCGGTGACCAGCGCAGCGGGGACGGCAATCACGACAATGAGTAACGCCAGCAAACAACCCCGTCCGCTGGAGGTATCGTTGAGTGCTTCCAGCGCTTCTTGCGCAGATGCCGGTCGGGCCTCCAGATCTTCTGTCAGCATTTCCAGTACCCACATCATGGTATCATCGTGCGAAGTTTCCAGATCCAGGTATGAGTCTATACCCCGCAGTTTTTCAGGGGGTTTAGCGGTGATAATATGCAATAGCGTCAGGCCGAGGCTGTACAGATCGCTACGGGCGTCGCACAGCTGGTGCAGCTGTTCCGGGGAAAAATAAGGGTGCAGCGGATCGTACGTGACGTCATCGGGCAAATTCAGCGTAAAGTCACCCAGCGGATTTGAAAATTGAACGGTGTAGGTTTCAGGCTCCCAGTGCAGGGTTTCAGGAGAAATATTCCCGTGAATAAACGGGGGAGAAAGGGTGTGCAGCTCCTGAAGGGCCACAAGCGCGTTGTGGAGCAATTGTTTGATTTCCTGCGGAGCAAAGCGCTTATGGTTCTGGAGATGTTCTTGCACACTGGGGGGCAACGCCCGATAACGCACGCCAAATCCTGCTGAAGGCTCTAGCTCTATTTCGTAAATGTCCTCCACTTGCACCAGTGCCGGATGGGACAGAGATTGCAGCATTTCAAAAACCTGACGCTGGCGCTGAAGTTCGTCCCATGAAGAAACGGTGGCCAGCGTAAATTGCCGGTCCACCGTAGATACTTGTGGTTTCAGAGTTAGAGTCCGCTGCCGGGAAGGCCGTTTCCGGGGGTGTTGAACTCTCCGTAGCCCTGACCAAATTCACCGTTGAAGTTGCCGAAGTTTCCGCGTCTGTAACGGTAGTTGCGGTCGTACTGGCGGTGCATAATCAGGCCCTGGTCGCCCACAATAATGCCGTGGCCGTGCTCAACGATGTCAATGCTGTTAAAAGCCGATGGCAGCGACTGGGCCTGGAAATCACTGGCAGGACGCACAAACAGCCCGTCGGTGCTCATGAGGTTGCCGTTCACTTCATTGTTAACGGATAAATCCAGAGCGGCTCGTACGGTGTTACCGAGCACCCAACCCTGATTGGGGTTCATCATACCGATATCGTTATAGGTGACTTGCTCAAAGCGCTGATCTACATCACCACTTAACTCAATTTCGGTCCAGATGTCGTTCACCGCATCGTAGCGGAAGATGGCTCCGCGCTTGCCGCGCACGCTGCTAAAGAGAGGGTCGTATTCACCCACGGCCCAGCCCTGTGAAGAGTTCACCATTTTAATCGCACGCATGCTGTATTTGCCGGTGGGGCGCTTTAAATCAATCAGTGCGTTGGTAAAGCGTACTTTTTCCCAGGTCTGATTGTTCATATGGTAGATGCCGGGGCGCTGCAAACTGCCGGTGTCACCCACGGCCCACACGTGGTTGGGACCCACAGCAGACACGTCGTTCAGCGGGTCTTCAATACTGGTGGCCATGGGCTGCCAGCCCATCTGAGGAGAAAATTTAAGCACCACCGCGTTACCACCGCTTTCGCCGGTGATGTAGCCGAGGCCGGGACCGCCTGCGACCTGGTTCAGGGGATTATTCAGACCGTTATTTAAACCATTATTAAATCCGCTGTTGAATCCAGGATTGGTACCAAAGCCAGCACGATTGTTCAGAGCACCGGGAGGCAGCATATCTACGGCTTTGAACACACCGTTGATGGGAGAACGTACGCGGTTCCAGCGACCGTTCACATAGTGCAGAATCAGGTTATCACCCACAGCCCAGCCTTCGGTGGGCGTGACCATATCGATGCTGTAAATGTCTGCACCGGAAGTAATGGGGTGCAGCTGACGGGTCAGGTTGATCCAGCGGCCCTGGAAAAAGTGGAGCATGGTACCCCCTGCGCCCACGGCCCAGGCTTCGTTGTCGCTCACCAGCTTAACGCCGTAGAGGTTGGCCTGGGTGCTGGTTTGAAACTGTTGCCAGATGAAGTTGCCGGGACGCACGTTCACCTGAATGGTTTTGGCCACGCCGCCAATGGAAGCGGTAATCTTGGTGGTGCCTTCAGTAAGTGGGGTAAACGTACCGCCCTTGCTCATGGTGCCCACGGTACGGTTGGAAGACTCCCAGTTCATCTGGGTGTAGTTGCTAAGGATAGAATCGTCTTCAAGGGTAATTTCTACAGAGAATTGCTCGGTGGTGCCCAGGGGAACGTTGACTTCGTTGGCCTGGGGTGGAGTCGCGTCGGCAGCTTCTACCGCTTCACCGTTGGCGTCGGTAGCGGGACTGGCCTGAGGCGTGGGGGTGGCTTCTTCGGCTTCGGTGAGTACTTTCATGTCAAAGCGAATGTCTTTGGCGGTTTTGCCGTCAGGCAGAGTATTAGGTTTGTTTTGTACCGTCACCGGGGGAAGTACGGGACCGCGAACAGTGGGAGTATTGGGCTGTACCAGAGGCACGTTGGGTGCGTAGGTCCGGTTAAACCCGGGACCACCACAAGAGCTAATGAGACTGCCCAGAAGGGCTGAGGTAAATAGTTTGCCAGTTAATTTCATTGCTTTTTTCTCCACGCGATTACTTCTCTTAATATACTAAATTTATGGCGTGATTACGAGGCTTTCTTGTGTTTTATTACCAAAACTTAAAGTGTTCTTTAGCTAATGTTGAATTAAGGTAGTGATGCGTCACGGAATCAACGCCATTCCCCGCAGCAACACCCGAAGTGCTTTAAGGCGCAGGTGTTTATGAAACCCGTGCTGCGGCCAACACTGCCGCAGGTCCCCTTGCTGATTCACCGTGGGCTGGTATCCACTGCGATTAAAGCGCTGCAGCCAGAAATTTAGAGCCCGATCCAGGGGCGCACCGGAAAACACCGATGAGGTCTGCAATAAAAACAGCAAACTCTCCCATTTGTTAACCGCAGGCAGCAGATAAAAAATCGCTTTCTGATGTCTTACCTCTGATAATAATTTTAGCAATTGCGGAGCCGTCCAGGGTAGACGCTTTTTTCGACTCCAGCGGGCTCCGTGGATAGCCACGGACAGAGAACGGTCTTTTAGCGCCCGTACGCTCAAAGGCTGAAGTTCCACGGGGTGGCTATCCGCCAAATGGCACAAGGTGCTGAGCGCCTGCTTTCTGACTTTGGGTTTGGGGTGCTCCAAAAAATCGGGCAGCGATTCTTGTAAGGCCGGGGTCAAATGGGAGGGAAAATACGCCACGGCCCAGAGGGCTTTTTGCAGCGTGCCTGAAGCGGACTCAGGGTGCAGTTTATTCAGGTATGTGGCATAAATTTCAGCGGTAGACATGTGTTCAGATGTAGAGGGGTGCTCAGAGAGATGTTCGATGGCCAGCGTCCGCAGACTCCGGTGGTCGTCCCAGAGCAGATTCTTAAGAACCTGTGGTGTCATTTGCTGCCGCTCCAGAAGCCAGTAAAAAGCCTGCCATCTGAGGGGCATAAAGGAGTCCCTCAGGGCCTGCTGAGCCAAATACTGCTGCTTATTAAAAGGCAAAGTGTCCATGCGCTGAAACGCCCGCAAGCGCAACATAGGATCCGTTTGCTGAAAACTCAGTTCCACATGGGCTTGTAAAGAAAATCCCCCGTGCTGCTCCAACAGAGCAAAACAGATGCGGGCGTTGTGAGATGGAGTGTGTTTCAGATGCGTCAACCACTGAGACAAAGGCACCTGCGCTAACAATAAGGCTTCAACACGCTCCACGAGCTTGCGGTGCTCTCCCCGATACTGGTAGCGTAAATGTTGAAGTTCCGGTAACACGGGCAAAAGGCGATGACAATGTTCTGGGACGAAATAAATCTCAAAAGCGTCTCGTGCCGCTAAACGCACCTGAGGAACCCAGTCATTTAAGCGTTCAATGACACAGGGTAAAAACAGGGAACTGTATTTGAGATGCAGTTCAGCGTCCTTCGCCAGCTTGCGGAGGGCCGCCTCTCTTTCGTAGCCATCATAATGTTTACACTGAAATAGTAGATTTTTAACACCGGTTGGAGTCATAAACACACATTTTTTTCACATTTTTTGTCATAATAGTACAAGTAGTACGAGGCAAGGCAAAAATAGGAAAGGGCATGACAATGAAAAGTTTGCGCATTGTGATAATGGTTTTGACCCTGGCTTACACCCTGAGTGCCTGTGGTGTAAGAATTACAACTCCCGATTCTGACTATGGAAAAGTGGTCAATCAGTCCGAGCAGGACAATTAGGTAGCCTAACTGAGAATTTCTTTGACCCGGCCCACCGCACCGCTTTCCAGGCGAACTTTAATGCCGTGGGGGTGGGTGCTGGATTTGGTGAGCAAATCCTTGACGACCCCTGACGTGAGTTTGCCCGTGCGCTGATCCTGCTTCAGCACAATATTGACCTTTAAACCGGGGCGAATATTGGCCCGTTGATTTCCGTTCATACTTTAATTTCCTGTGAATTTTGCTGGTTTTGCTGAGTCGGAGTTTCGTGACGTTCAGCAGTTTTCTCCGTGGCGGGAAAATGAGCAAAGCGGGAGGCAGCACCGTGCACGGGCTCCTGAGTATCCCAGGGCCAGCCCCCAAACTGTGTTTTCTGGTAATTTTCGTGGGCTCTGAGAATATCTGCCCGGGTATTGCCCACAAAGGGCCCGTACTGCGCCACGGGTTCTTTAATAGGGAGTCCCTGTAAAAGGAGTAAACGCGCGGGCTGCTCGCCGTTTGACAGAGTAAGGGGTTGTGAGGAGTCCAGTTCAAACCCCGTATCCACCGGATGGTGCTCTTGTTGCAGGGCCAGAGACTCGCCTTCAAAGAAATACAAAAAACGCTGGACTTCTCCCCGGGCGGCGGGCAAGGTGATTTTTGCATGGGCCTCCAGACGCAGTACTCCTACCACCACCTCGTGTTCCGGAGCAAAGGCCCAGGAATCTGACGGCGGTGCGGGCAACGACGGCTCATCTACCCCCCATGAATGAGCCAGATCCTGTACAAACCACGCTCCGGAGGTCAGGGTGAGAGCAGCACCGTCCTGTTGAATGACGGGAATCTGTTCTTTCCAGAGCATTTTGTAGCCCGGTGTGACGGCCTTGCTTTTGCGCGGTAAATTAAGCCAGATTTGAAACAACTCCAGGGGATTCTGTCGATCCTTTTGCAGCAGTGGAAACATTTCAGAATGTTGTAAGCCTGCCCCGGCGGTCATCCACTGCACATCTCCGGCCCCGTAGCGTCCCGAAGCCCCCAGTGAATCCGCGTGATCGACCCAGCCTTCGGTCACCACGGTCAGGGTTTCAAAACCGCAGTGGGGATGGCCTGGAAATCCGGGCACCTGCTGCCCGTGATACATGCGCCAGCCGTCTTTGATGGTAAAATCCTGACCGAGGTTTCGGCCCGCCAGTGAAGCATCGGGCCCGGCGTTGTCATTGGCGGCCGGATAAATGTCCCTGTGGTAGACACAAAATAAAAAGGGGTCGGGCGTGGGCCAGGGAAAGCCCAGAGCAAAAGTGTTTTTAATCAGCGTCATAAAGGTTACCCGCTTTCGATTGTTTATACAAAGCATAAGTCGAGACAAAAGTTAAGGGAGAGGTTCGTTTAAACAAACCCTTAGCAGGTCTTGCGCCAGATAAAATGGGTGGTTCGCCATTTCTGTATTGCAGAAAATACAGAGAATAACCTCTGCCTGTGGGTAGTAAGCACTCCAGGTATTAAAGCCCGGCCCACTGCCCCCGTGCCCCATGAGCCGGCATTGACCAGAGGCGTCCAAATCTATCATTACCCCCAGCCCGTAACCGGGATTTTCAAAAAAAGGAGCGGCGTGACCAATCGAGCGATGGGTCAGCATGTGTTTCAGCAGAGGCGCTGACAAGAGGTTTCCCTTAAACAACGCCTGATAAAAAAGCACAACGTCCTCCGGGGTAGATGCCACCAGGCCCGTGTAGCACCATTTTGGGTCATAGTGGTCGGCCATGTTTTCCATGATGTGCTCCGGGTGTAAATCGCGAGTATACCCCGGCAACGTTTGCCCAGCGGTGGTCACTGCACGGGTATGCCTGAGCCCCAGAGGCTCACACACCATGTGCTGTAATACCTCATCAAAAGAAGCATCATGTAATGCTTCGAGGAGTTTGCGCAACAGATAATAGCCCGTATTGTTGTAAACAAAGTTTTCGGTGGCCTCAGCATCTTGCCATGGCAGTTGTGCAACGAACTCCGTTTCAGACCAGGCAAGATGCGGGTGTTTTTTGACGGCTGCAGGGTAATTTTTAAGAGCCGTATAGTTTTTTAGAGTAGTGCGGTGTCCCAGCAACGCGCGCACGGTGATGCTTTCAGAGAGCTTGTAGCCAGGCGCGTCACCGCGCAAATACTCACCCACAGCATCATCTAAGGCACACAGTCCCTGTTCTACCGATTTTAGAATACAAAAGGCCACAAACACTTTGGTAATGCTGTAGCTATAAGTGGTGGATTGCGCTTTAAAGGGCACAAGTGGCTCTAAGGATTCATACCCCGCCACTCCGTGCCAGAGCCCGGTGACTTCGCTCCATAAAGACACCTGCGTCCCCAAACAGGGGGCCATGTATTGCCAGCGCTGGAGCGTAGCGAGTAAGGTGTTTTGTATTCCGTTTTGGACTGCATCGTGATTCATAGAGGCAAGTTATCACAATATCTGGCGATAGGGTGGCCATCACGCTGCCGGACCTGAGCATGACCCCGGGCAGCGTATTTGCGGTATTTTATTGTTTTGCCGTGGTATCATCTGCCGTTTGGTTGACGGCGTTTTCGGGTATATCTTCGGGTAAGACATCCTCTACGTCAGTGGTGTGAGAAGTTTTACCCGCTATTTTTTCACTCGCTGTTTCTGCCAGACCCTGAATATTTTGTCCCAATGCCACGAGCTGAGCGCTGACCTGATCTTTACTCTGGTTCATCCACTGAGATAATTTTTCTTTGTCCACGTCTGTTATGTTTTTCATGCTCTCCTGCCAGTTACCCATGGCCTCGCTACCTTCTACAAAGTAAGCTTTGGCCCGTTTACCGATCAAGTAAGTGGACACATAGTTAATGCCCCCGGCGGCGAGCAGTCCCACAAAGGGAATCACCTTACCTACCCAGCGTTTGGCGTAGCGTTGACCCAATTTACCCAGCAGATTACGTCCCACGCGATTGCCCACGTGTTGTGCTCCTGCACCAATGCCCATCACCACAAACACCGCCTCTCTTTTTTCTGCCTCGGTCATGGGTACATTGAGCACCTCGGCGATTTCTAAGACCAGTTCCGCCTGAGACGTAATGGTGGCACCTAAATCTGCCACCATGCCCGCCGTCAGCGAAATGGCTGTTCCCAGCACGGGAATAGCTCCGGCTACAGAGGTCACCACCCCCACGGTAGCAGTACGTTTGGCCTTGGCTTTAATGAGGGCGTCAATCATTTCATCGGTTGTGGCTCCGGGCATGTCTTTTTGCAATTTGGCCACATTCTTGATCACTTTGCGGGTATCTACTTTACTGGCCCATTGAAAAACCTTCTGGGCACTTTTTTCCATCATTGACTTAAACATTGATATATTCTCCTTAATTTACAGCTATTTTAAGACGCGGTGCATAAAAAAGCGGTTAAGCAACCGTATAAAAAACGTCAGAATCCGCTTGACACTTGCCCCCGAACCTGAGGCATGCTGTAAGCATGAAAGCTACACGCACGTTTACGCGCTATGCCTGGTTTGTACTGGGATACTTGCTCCTGGTGATTCTCTGGGGGGCCTGGGTTCGTATCAGTGGCTCTGGTGCAGGTTGTGGTGCCCACTGGCCCACCTGTAACGGCGAAGTCATTCCGCTAGACCCTACACTGGCCACCCTGATTGAGTACACCCACAGACTCACCAGCGGACTATCTCTACCGCTGGTGCTCATACTGGTGGTGTGGTCCTTCAAACGTTTCTCACCGGGCGAAGGGGTGCGAAAAGCGGTCATGGGCACTCTGTTTTTTTTGCTAACTGAAGCTGCTCTGGGCGCGGGACTGGTGAAATTTGAACTGGTAGCGGGCAATACGTCTGTAGCCCGGGCCATTACCGCTTCTTTTCATCTGGTAAACACCTTTGCGCTGACGGGCTTTGCGGCTTTGACCGCCTGGTGGAGCCGCCCTCACACCCCCGCCACCGATTTCAACATCAAAAGAAATCGTGCCACGGGACTCTTGTTTCCCGCCATGATCGCGCTATTGCTCAGCAGTATGGCGGGGGCCATTACCGCCCTGGGTGATACTCTCTTTCCCACATCGGTTTTCACAGAACAGGGGCTCATTGCCCACGTGGCAGAGCAAGTGTCGGCCTCCACGCACTTTCTGGTACAACTGCGCATTGTGCACCCCGTGATTGCGCTGCTGACCAGCATTTACCTCCTGATAACTTTGCCTCTGATTGACGGGTTTACCCGGCATAAACACCTCATTAACGCCGTGGTGGTCTTTCAGGTGGCCCTGGGTTTCCTGAATATTCTGCTCCATGCGCCCACGGTGATGCAATTGTCCCACTTATTCACCGCGCTGGTACTGTGGCTAAGCGTACTTCTGCTCTGGGTCAAAACCCAGTCTGTAAAGGAGTCCTCATGACGCTTTTGTATTCTTTTCGCCGCTGTCCTTACGCCATGCGCGCCCGTCTGGCGCTGGAAGTTGCGCAGATCAAAAGAGAACATTGCGAAGTGTCCTTAAAACAGAAGCCAGAAGCCATGCTCAGGGTGTCCCCAAAGGGTACCGTTCCTGTTCTGGTCTTAGACGACGGCACCGTATTTGAAGAAAGTCTCGACATTATGCACTGGGCGCTTTCTCATCATGACCCTCTGGAATGGCTACCCGCGACCCACGCAGAAGAAACACTAACTGCAGAACTCATTGCCCATAACGATGGCCCTTTCAAAGCCTACCTGGACAAGTATAAATACGCGGTGCGCTACCCCGAGGCCAGCGAAGCAGATTATAGGGCCCTGAATATTCCTCAACTGGAAAAACTCAATGATTTACTCGAAGAGCACGGGCAGTTGGTGGCAGAACGTATGACTCTGGCAGACGCGGCCCTTGTACCCTTTGTGCGCCAGTATGCCCACGTGGACCGGGATTGGTTTTATGCTCAGCCCTGGCCTGCTTTACACCAGTGGCTACGCACCCATCTGGAAAGCCCGCTGTTTAAAGCGATTATGAAAAAGCGCTAGCACTCACTGGCATCAACATTAACGACGTTTGGCCCGTTTGGTATTCTTGCGAGCCTTGCGGGCCAGCCAGATCCAGTGATGAGCCCCCTTCCCTTTGTGGGCTCTGACCCGTTTTTCTTCCACGTCAAATCCGCTTTTGCTCAAACGGTTTACAAAGGCTTTATCGGGGCCCGCTGACCAGATGGCCAGAACGCCAATGTCCGTGAGCGCCGAGAGCGCCACCGACAGTCCGCCCACACCATAAAGCCAGTCATTGCTGCGATCTCCGGGCCCCTGTGGGCCATCGTCAAGATCCCAGATGATGGCGTCAAAGGTTTTGACGTTTTGCTTAATAACCGTGGCCACATCTTCAGACACCACCTGCACACGGGGGTCTTGCAGCGCATTGTGGTGTAACGCCGCCAGAGGACCTTCATTCCATTCCACAATGCCCGGCACTACTTCTGCCACGGTGACCTCCGCCTCTGGCGGCAGGTGTTTTAAGGCCGCCGCCAGTGTAAAGCCCATGCCCAGCCCACCGATGAGCACCCGGGGGTTGGCTTTAAAATCACGAATTTTCTGACAGGGGATTTCGCCGAGAGCGTCTTCTGAGCCGTGGGTCTGGCTATTCATAAGTTCTACCCCGTTGCTCAGTCGAATGGCAAAGTTTTCTTCCTGCTGAAAGAGCAGCAGCTGCTCCTGAGTTTTGGGGATGGGAGTTCGGTCAATTTCATTCCAGATTTTCATATTCTTCCTCAGGCCGGTTTTCCGTTTTTGCTTCAGGTTATCACGGTGGAGCTGATCATTCGGAAATAGGGTTAATGCGTTTAAAATGAACATCCAATCTCCAAAAGGAAATAATCAGAAGAAGAGTACCCGTAACGTGATTCATCAGAGGAGATTCCAGTGCTTCCGGAGGCACTTGCAGTATAGCGGCCACAATACCTGCTGCAATATAAAAAGCGAAGGAAAGAAGCATCAACTTTACACCGATGGGAACCCATAACGCAGAAGTTCTTGCAAGGAACTCTTGGCCCTGCTCTCCTCCATTTGACACATACGTTTTGTTAACCCCCCAAAAAGAAATAGCCAGCGCAATGACACTACCGATAAATTCCAGAGGTACAGAAGGATTGGGGTTAGGGAAAGCATTCAATAAGAAAAAAACGAGAAACAACCACGTACAAGACACCAGATAATAATTCTTATACTCCCTTTGCGTCATTTTTCCTAGCCGGATCTTTTCAGCGAGTTCGTCCGTTTTCCACAAGTACAAAGTGATGCCTCTCTCTAGCGCGTGCTTAAGTTATTTATACTTCCGTTTTCAACAACTCCATAATGCCCCGCATACGCGCAAACATTGCATAGGCCAACAGGCGCTCCTGCTCCAACCCTGAAGCAGAGGATTCCGGAAGATCTTCAATCATTTCCACGGCCAGACTCAACACCGTAAAATACACCTGATGTTGTCTCAATTGAGATGAGGGCGGATGAATTTTACCAAAGGCATCGCGACGGGCCTTAAGATCCGGTAATGCTGACACCATGCTTTGAGAGCCTGCAAGAGGTGAAGGAAAAACAGAGCCCACGCTGGCTATTAGTGAAGAGTCTGGAGAATCAAACAGTGCCTGAACGGTTGCCTTGTACTGTGACTCCTCTAATTGAGGACCCGTTTGCAACTGCTGACGCAACGCGTCAAACCTTAGCAAATCCAACTCTGCCAGTGCTTTCTGAGCCTGCGGAGCCAGGGTTTGCAGACGCTCCATATCCGGGCCCAGACGCTCTGTGAGCTGCGAGGGGCTTTGGGTAAGCAGTTGTAATCCCTCATCGGTTTCAAAGAGTTCCTGCATTTTTTTCATCATGGAAATAGAGAGCGTAAAGTATTCTTTAAGCAACTCATGGCGATCACTCAGGCTTTCCGGCGGGCGTAAGGCATCCAGCTCGGCCGCTAGATCCGTCATCATTTCCAGTTGCAGATTGATCGCTTTTTTCAGCGTTTCAGACAGAGTTTTCACCATCTCTGGGGGAAGCTGCCCGGAGAGAGTGGGTTGGGAAGACACAGGATTGGGTTCCGCAGCATCTGTGGGAGCAGGACCTGCATAAGCGGGAGACATACCGGAAAAGGAGCTGGACAAAGCCAGACTCACATCACCTGCCACCTGAAGACTTGAGCGAGACTGGCTTTTGGCGTAGGCCTTGCCAAAGGCACTGGCGTAATCGCTTTCACTAAGCACGACGGATTCAGCAGGTGCTGAGGCCTCGGGAGCCGTGACATTCGCGGGACCGCAGGCGGTGATGGTGAAACAAGAAACGAGTGCCAGGGAAAGCTGTCGATACATAAAAAAACCTCTTTGGGGTGCCAGATAAGCTTAGATTACATCGTTTACGAAATTTTGTCCAGCAACGGTGGCTTAAATGCTTTTGAAACGGACCCGAAGCCCACAGATTGCAAACCTTCAAATGCTATGATAAGACCATGAAGAACATTTATGCCTTTCCCCTCATAATTTCAACGAGTCTACTCAGCCTGACCGCCTGTACGCCTCCGGCGGCAACACCTGAAGTGGCGCCCTCTGCCACAGTCCGTCCAACGCCCTCCACTCCGACAAGTTCTGCAACTCCCACTCTCACCGTGCCACAGCCTACCGCAACTCCCACAGCCAGCCCCGATGCACAGCCCACAGCGCCACCTTCTCCTCAACCCACTGAAACACCTACGAGCTCCCCTTCGCCAGCCTCCTCCCCTTCAGCAGCAGCTCCGTCTCCGGAACCCCCCGCTTTTTCTCTGGCCAGCGTAAGAACCGTGATGGCCCAGAACTGCATTCAGTGCCACGGCGGCGGCAGACCCACAGCGGGCGTAGCTCTGGATAACGATCAGGACTTGATTCGCTTTGGTCAGCGCGTTTATCAGCGGGCGGCCGTGGCCATGACCATGCCTCCTTCCGGGGCGCTCAGCCCTGCTGAGAAAGAAGTCTTAGAAATGTGGAAAGACGCTGGTTTTAGCGCTCAGCCCTGAGTCTGAGCGTTAACGTGATTTCTTCACCAGCACCATAACCCCGTTCCAGTAAGTGGGGTGAGCGGTATTGGCGGTTTGCACATCGGCAATCAGGGCATAGTTTTTGTGTTGGGCCAGAAAATCAAGGGTAGCCTGCCTGGGGTCTGGCGCATTGGTGTCATCTACCAGCACGATCCCTCCGGGAATCACCCACGGATCGCCCAGCTCCAGCGCTTCTAACTGACTTGCATAATCGTGGGCCCCATCGTAAAAATACAGTCCCACGGGCACGGGCTGTTCACGGGCAAAAAACGCCCGGTATTCCACCTCATAAAACTGTTGATGCGCTCCCGTGCGCAGCTGCTGAAAACGAGCCAAAAAAGCCTGACGATTCCTGTCGGCATTACCAAACTCAGAGAAATTGTCCAGACCAATACAGGGCGTATCCGGGGACAATAGCATGCCCGCAAAAAGCGTAAATCCGTGCCAGACCCCGATATTTAAGTAGTGACTGCCAGGGGGTAGACGTTCGATAATCAGGCCAATCAGCAAGGCCAGGGGCAGTGAACTCATGCGTCGGCAGTGGCGCAAGGGGCGCAGGCGTTCCAGACGCACGGTCAGTGCAGCGGCTTTCACCATATTTTCAGCCTCCGCATCAAACGGCCAGTATTCGGCGGGTTGATCAGGTTGAACCAGGGCAAAGCGCAGCTGATCAAGGTAAAGTCGAATCATTACCGGCAAAAGAGGTAAATCGGAAGCAGCCATCACGAAGCGTGAATCATACGTTGCGCTTTGTGTAAATAAGTCTCCAGCAGGTCCGGCAGAGCCTTTAAAATATCTACCAGCACAGGGCGTTGGGCGATAGCGTTGCCGTGGGTTTCAAAGGCCACAAGTCCCTGCCGCAGATGCTGTTTGAGCTGGCGCACCCAGGCCTGATTCCAGTTCATAAGATCCTGTAAGACCGCATTGGACTGATGTTGCGCAAAGGCCTCTTGCCAGGCAGAAAAAGGCGTTTCCGGTTGCTGCGCCCACAGCTGTGCCATTTTACAGGGCAAATCATGCAAGGGCTGCGTGGCATCACACATGCCGACGGTCAGGCACCACAAATGTTCTAGCATATCTCCGGTGATCAAAGACAAATGATCTGTATAAAATAACCGGGCCATTTCCAGCGAAAACCCTTCGTGAAGGGGAGTGGGTAGCGTCGCACTGGAGGTCTTTACCAGACGGGGACTGTGCCACAGATCCCGCAGTTGTGTAAGGTTATTTTCGATTTCCACCACCTGATACACGTAGTTTAGCCAGTGCTGGTAAAGCTCCTTGAGGGTATAGTAATGCAATTCCGAAGCGGTGGCTGTGGCGGTATCGAGGCCCTTTTGCTGACGTTGGGGCAAATAAGTACTGCTCCACTGACGATCCAGCATGAGAGGTTCCAATTTTCCGATTTTGTAGAGGTCTAACATAGCGTGCACCTCAGCATTGAGATGATGCTCTACTTTTTCATAAGAACGGGTGGCGTCAATGCCCGCATTGGCATAAAGTAAACGCGCTCCGCCGGGATGCAGAAACAAAAATTCAGACACATCGTACACCTGCCCCTGAATAGCCAGCCAGTAGCCCTGATCCTTATGATTATGTTGGATCAATTCTGAAGCTGTATAACGGCCGTAGGGCAAAACACCCGGAGCATCACCGGGCGCAAAGGTGGTAAAAATATCCAGCATCAGTCGTCCGTCGGCCACCAGTTTGTAAAAGAGGGCTTTGACCTGCTCATGCTCAGCAGGCAAACCCAGCGTGTGGCCCAGTTCTACTTTGAGAGCCTCCATCACGGTATGGGCAAAACGGGTTTGTCCGCAGATATAAAAATAGCCCTCCGTGCCTCCCTCGCTCAGGGGAGTCAGAGCCCGCTGTATACAGGAACTCTGATTTTCAATGGCCTGCTGGACGTACCCTGCGGGGGCAGGTTCTGCCACAAGCTCTCCCTGTTTTGAAATCAGACGTTGCCCTTTGCGAGAAAAGGTGACTTCCAGCTGCAAACCATGCTGTTGTACTTCTTTTTCAAGTTCTTGCCTGTAGGGAAGAGTCTGTGGAGTACGGGTGCCCACAAATAAATGGTTGCCGCCGGGGGTTTCTCGTCGTGCCTGCCAGAACCCGCGAAAAGGTGAAATTCCTGTACCACCACCAAACATAAAAACAGGACGTGCGTCATCTGTGGGCAGCGAAAAACGAGAAGGGCGCACAATCTGAGCGGGCAGTGGGGCACGTTCTTCTGAAGGATGGGTATGGGTTA
>CAYFGW010000090.1:0-16814 GCA_964342365.1 uncultured Candidatus Sericytochromatia bacterium
TGGGCACCCTTCACCACGGGCTGCGTGCTACTTCCGTTGGTGGCATGAATTCCGCCGGTGGCATCAAAGTGTTGGGGGCTTTGCTTCTGCTCATGGCGGTGGGCCACGGTATTTTACAATTGAACGTCCCCGGACGAGGCTCAGAAATAGCCACTGCGCCACCGGCAAAAACGGTGCTGCCCGTGCTTCAGGAACAGCTGCAAGACAGCGCGATCCTCCCCACGCAGTTTACCCTGAAGGGCAACGGAGGCAAACATATTTTGCGGGTATTAAACGCGCAACACCACTGGCAGGACGCAGCCATTCAGGCCCGCTACACTCCTGTAATCACCCCTGAAACCCTGCCCGTGGCGGTGCAGGGAGATCGCCTGGAGCGAGAAGTGGAACTGTACAACCCCACGACCACAGACACAGAAGTCAAACTGCGCTTGCGGGGGCAGGAACGTAGCTTCAGCCTGTCTCCGGGAGAGCGGATCAGCACCCGATTTACCCGCACATTCTCTCAGAGCGGCGAAAATACAGACACCCTTGAGCAGTGGTACGAAGGAAAATGGTACCCCCGAAAACTGAGCACCACGGTCATTCCCCGTGCAGCGGAACGCAACAACCGACAGCTGCGAATGACCCTGACTTATCCCCAGCTCCAGTGCAAGCCCGGCGACGAAATCCCGGTGCTGGTAGAATTTCACCACCGCCTGCCTCGCGACGGTGCGTTGGGGGTTCAGCTGGGGATTCCCGCCGGTTTTGAGGCCCGCTTAGAACCCCTGAGCACAGTGCCCGACTTACAGAGTTTTCGTCAGAGTCAGAGCCATATCAACGTGGTGACAGACGTATTGCGTGCGGGACAGCGCGTTCGGCTGCGATACGGGCTTAAAGCCACCCATACGGGAACGTTTCAACCGCCTACAGCCCAGGTGTTTAATTTAAACAATCCGGCTCAAAAAACACAGGTCAATGGGGATACCCTGACAGTTCAGGCCTATTAATGGATAATACCCCCAACCCCAGACGCTATCAGCCCAACTGGAAAAGTATCTGGGCCTTGCACAAAGCCTTTCCCTATACGGACGAACTGGACATTGATCACCCCCATGTGGCTCCACGTATCGGAGCAGAAAAGCTGTCTCAACGGGATCCCCATGATCTGGAAGATCCCGTTATCGTGAGCGCCCACGGTTTTGCGGCCACCCCTTTTGAAAATTACTTTATTCTGGAATGGCTCAAAACCCAAATTCCCACCTTGCGCAGTTCGCGGGTCATGTTGGGCGGCCACGGTAACAGCATTGAGGAATTTAGAAGCGCCCGCTGGCAGGACTGGCAACGCCCTCTGGTTCAGGAAATCAAAACCTTAAGCCAACAGGGTTATCAAAATATCTGGCTGCTGAGTACGTCCACCGGAGGGGCGCTGGTGCTGGATATGCTGAAAAACATGCAGTTTCCGGCCCTTAAAAAGCTGGTGTTTATTGCGCCCATTGTAGAGCCTTACGATAAAATTATGCGGCTCACTCACTATGCGGACTTTTCGTTTCTGGTGAAATCCATTCCCAACACCTTTGAAAAAAAGTGGCAGGGCGCGTGGTTCCGTGAACTGCCCCTGTCCGCCATTCGCGAACTGGATCACCTGACCAGACGGGTGCGACACAGTTTAAAAGGGGGATTGTATTTACCCCCAGAACTGGAAATCATGGTAATCCAGAGTCGCCGTGATGTGGTGGTGGACCGCCGTAGCGCTTTTTATGTGCAGGACGGCCTCAAAAATAACCACGTGGAAAGTCTGATGCTGAACTCAAAATGGCATCTGCCGGTTTTTGATCGCCCTCTGGATCTGCGAGAAAGCCAGATCAAAGACTGGGTTTTCCAGCGGGTGCTTCAGTTTTTAACCCGGACAGATCTGTACCCGGTTTAGCCTCTGGTGCAAAAGGTTAAGAGCAACAGGGTGACAATGTCAGAAGAAACCCGCTAATATAAAAAAAACACCCGAGGCAAAATAATGAAATCCAAACTGGTATCTGCACTCCTTTTGAGCGGCATCCTGGCTCTCAGTTCCTGCGAAGCCATTGATCTGATTAATTCTGTGGGTACGGTGCTGACCCCGCCTTCTAGTGATACCGAAAATAACACCCGTAACGAAAATAGTAGTGCCGCTGAGAACTCGAACAGCAACACGTCAAACACGTCGGCTAACACCGCACCAGCAGCAGAAAAAAACACCATTGAAGTGCTCACATCCAACGACCCCACCCCCGTATCCACGGACTGGAATCTGGCCCGCCAGCCCAATGTGCAGCTACAGGTGAGCAGTTTTAGAGACGCCACCTTTGCCAAAGAACGCCTGTTAGATGGCCAACTGAGCACCTCCTGGTTTGCAGCCGACAACGATACCCCGGCACAGGGCAAACTCCCCACGGTAGAAATTCGCTTTCCTCAGCCGGTGGGAGTGCTCAGCATTAACTTACGGGGTGATCGGGAACAGCAAAAGGGCATGATGGTGGAAGAACTCAGCGTGCTGGCCACCAGCGCTCAGGGGGTTTTACTGAACGAAACCGTGGCTCTCACGCCCGGACAACAGGATCTCAATCTGGCCCTCAAAAAACCCCTGGACGGTGTTACCGCACTGCGTTTAACCCTCACCCGCAGCAAAGGCACTCCCGGACTGTCAGAAATTGAAGTGCTGGGCAGATAATTATTTGCTCTGAATCGGTATTACTGCGAGAACGTCTGCGCGCCTATTGCTATAAGAAACACGGAGCTTTCCCCAGGGGAAGTGCTTCGGGCCTTTTCTTCTGGAATTTACTGTACCGCATGGAAACCTTTTCCAGAGAGGAATGTCGGCAAACGCCCCTTGAAGACTTACAAACCTATTTTGCACTGATTTTTGAAGAGTTTGAAGATATTCCACCGGGTGAAGCCAAAGGGTTTTATGAGGTGTTGAGCCACGACAAAAGTCCCGAAGAACAGGCGTTTTTACCGGACCGCCACGTCCTTAATGTCAAAGACCTCACGTCCTGGTCAGATCAGCTCATGCAAACATGGCTAACTGACGCATACGGCTACCGCAAAAGTACGGATACATTTGCCGCTTACAGGACGGGTTATAACGTGGCGCATTTTTTTGAAACATTGGCAGCAGAGATCGGGAAAGACCATGAATATATTTACCTGATTTTCCCTCACTATTACGGATACTGCTTAGAACCCCGGTGGCTTACCCGTAACGTGGGAGACGACGGATGTTTCTGGTTTCCACCCGACCTGAGTTGGGTATTTTGTGAAGAGATGGGTGAGATAAAAGCAGAAGGCGCCCTTAATCTTTAAAGTACACCATGTCACCTTTTTGCATCTCAGGATAGAGATCTTCCACCGCATCGTTGAGCATGCGAATACAGCCAGAAGAAGCGTCTTCTCCAATGCTGTTTTCGTTGCTGGTGCCGTGAATTTCATAAGGGGCATTTTTAACGTGATTTTTTTCGGGATTGTATTCTCCCAGGCCCACCAGTTTGGGGCCGAAAACGTCGCCCTTTTGGTAGAGCTGTTCTCCCAGCCAGGCGGGATTCCCAATTTTTGAATCCACCTTTTTGTAGCCGGTGGTGGTAACGGGCTTACCCGTGGCCTGGTTGATTCTTCCTACCGCCACAGAGAACACCTGCTTCACGTCATTGTTTTTGTCAAATAAAAACAGACGATTTTCCGAGAGGTCTACCACCACTTTGGCCCGATCGCCGTTGGGCAAAATATTATCGGGTACAAAACTTTTGTCGTTCACCGCATAGGAAGGTGACCATATGGTTTCGCCTTTGGCAGGAGCCAGACGCTCTAATTCTGCAAAGGTACTTTTATCCATAACACCGGTCTGAGGAAGTCCGCGATTGTCCTGAAAGTTTTTAATGGCGGTTTGCATTTTGCCACCAAAGGCTCCGTCAGGAGAGCCATAAACACCGTTCTCTTTGCGATCCGTGGTGCCCCCGGTCCAGAAGCCCATGGACAGGAACGCATCCTGTACGGCGGCCACCATAGCACCTTTGTCTCCTCGCTGCATGGTGACAGAACCTTCGCGCAGAGCACTAAATTCTGGCTGCTGAAAACGAGAGGTGGAGGAATAATGCAGCTGTTCATGCACCTTTGCCTGGGCATCGGATGGCATATTCGGCTTGGCTGCAGGTACTGCGTCAGAAGCACTAAACTTCTGCATAATTTCGACCAGCGGATTGGGAGAGGTATTGATGTTCATGGACTTATCTTAGCATTATTTGGGCAAAAGTACCAGTGCGGTGGAAACCGCTCTCTCACTGCCATCGGAGGGGCTATTTTTCACCTGATGATTAAGCACAAAGGTGCTGGATCCTCCCCCGTCAAAATTCATGGCTTCCACGGCCCCCTGCTCGCGCAGCAAAGCCGCCAGCTCGTACAGGGTCAATCCGCGACTCAGACGCTGACGACCGTCCACCACCAGCAGAATAAAATCCCCTTCAGGGCTTATGCCCAGTGCGGTGCGGGGGGCTCGGCCGCTGGCAATATCTGCCTGAAAGCGCTCCTGTTTAGAGGTGACACGAATTTTTCCATCACCCAGTAAACGGGGGCCGCCGCTAATGATATCGGTAACACCGCCGAGATCTTCCCAGATCTTGGAAAACACCTCAATTTTCATGCCCACGTAGGCATTTTCCTGGAACCATTTGGCCCCTGCACCCTGAGCAGAAATCACAAACCCCTGCGGAGGAATAGGGGTATTGTGGGTCTGGATCTGAGTCACGGTACCGTCCAGGGCCAGTTGGAGTTCCAGCGCATTATCCGCAGGACGGGTGCCCGTGGTCTTACCGTAGCGAGGGGTATACAACACCCGCTGTTCGTTTTGGCGGGGCAAATTGACGCTGTTAAAAGCCAGGCTTTGCCGCTGTAGAGGCATATGGCAGGACAGTGAAGCCGCACTGTCCTGAATACGATAATTGTCGCGATAGTCTTTTAAAAAGGTGGTCCGTCCGTAAATGGGAGAACTGATCAATTCCTGGTCTTGCATCAGCATGCCCAGAGGCAAGCCTTCACGGTTGAAATACGTGGCGTTCACCGCAGCCAGCGCACCCGCCTGACGGGAAAGGTGAGAAGTGGGTCGTTTGGTAAAACCCTCCTGATTGGCCGCCAGTGCAGAAGTGAGTCGGTACGGCGCGTCTTTATTGATGTGCAGTACGTGATAGGAAATGGGGCCAAAGGACTTGCCCTGATAAGACCGGGTATAGCGCACGCCGGGAGCAACGGACTGTTGCTCATCTTTCTGGAAAATTTTCACCAGGTCAATGACCAGCCGCTGCGGATCTGTCAACACGTATACCTTGTGGGGCGTAGGGTATTTTTTCTGGATCACAATGCGAGCGGTGTAGGCCCCCGTGGATTCCAGTCGCATCTCTTGCAAGACCGTGTCCTCAAAACGGGTGTTCAGCTGAGAAAAGCCCTCGGCGTCAACACCTTTGAGTTCAAAAATCAGCTGTTCAGGGGTTTCCCTGAGCGTATACTGGGGTGCCCGGGCAAATTGAAACACAAAGCGAGAGTAAACGTCTGTGGGAAAATGTTGAATTTCCTGAAGCTGATTTTGATCCGTTTGAATACGAATATCCTGATTTTGCACATTTTGAGACAGCATGAGCCCCAGATGAGCCAGAAACTCCCGCGGCACAAAGAGGGTGTCCTGCTGCCAGAGCGGAGGGTTGGCCATGCGCAGTCCCTGTCTGCGCCAGGTGATCACGGGACTTTCCGCTTCCAGTACAAAAAAGCGTCCCGGCTTGACCACGCTGGCCTGTTGTTTGACGCGATCGACGCGCACGTTGAACCCCAGATGCTCCAACACATCTACCGGAAAGTAAAGAATATTGCGTTGCACAAATGCCGTTTGATTCAAACGCAGCGCTTTGCCGTTGATCAGAATCTGAGGAACGCCCTGCGCCATCACGGGAGCGGGAACCATTAGTGAAGCTGCCACACACAAAGCCGTGGCCCAGCGTTTCCAACGTTGTCTCATGTCAAACACCTCTTGCTATTTTCACCGGACAAACTCTATTCTAAAGTGTATGAACTATAACGCATTTACCCATATTTTAACCTTTGAGCACAAACTGGAAGCCAGCATTTTATTAGAAATTTTAAACGAACAAAATATTCCTTACGAACTCAAAACCTACCACGACAGCGCTTACGGAGCCTTATGGCAGCATCAAAAGGGCTGGGGAAGTCTCTGGGTGCCAGAAGCCTGCGTTCATGAGGTGGAACAACTCTGGCAAGACATTCAGACCGCACCAGCGATAGAGCCAAGGCCCCCGGTGACAGATCCTCTTTAAAAGCCAGCATGTTAAAATGCTCTATAAATAAAGTAATTGGAGTATTTTTCTATTTTACGTAACGCTAAGTTTTTCGTGATTCTTTCAGTTCTGTGTGCTTGTACAGCACCTGATAATACGTCGGCTTCGCCTGCTATCACTCTTCCACCTATTGACAGTTCTCCTCCATCTGCGTCATCTCAACCGGCGACAACACCGCTTCCTGCTCAGCCTACGGCCACACCTTCTGTACCAGTAGCTAGCCCATCCCCCGTCGTGGTACCCACCACAACGCCTACAACACCCCCCACTAATCCTCGCGTGCTGAATTTTTCTGAGACTCAATTTTTTGATGCTGTTACGGCTTTTAGTAGCAACGAAGAAAAAACACTAGAAATTCAAACGTCAACAAATAACGCCGTTTTCATTAGCTGGTCAACAAGCGTTCCACGCCCTCAATCTCAAAGTATGACGACAAAAGATCGTCCTCTAACCCTGATACGTAAAAACAGAAGAGAGGGTGCAGAGCTCATCAGCCACGCTGTTTTTGGTAAAAATAGCGGTTTTTTTGCTTACACCCAGAGCTATACAGATTCTCTGCTCGGAAATTTTCAGAAAAATTCTGAAATTGAATATATCCGCCCCACAGCGGGGAATTCAGAGAATCCGTATATTTCTGAAATCCGCAACTTGAGTACGCCCTACGTCATTTACGACATGGCCCTTGATGAAACGGGCAACGGCTGGGTCATGGTAAGCGACGAAAATCTGGAAGACGCAGAAAAAACTCGCCTGTTGCGTTTGCCTGTAAACAACTGGAAGATTAACGAACAGGGTCAGACCGTAACCCGTTATCTCAAATTTTTGCCGGAAACCCACTTTATTAAAGCCGTGGATTTTGATGTTGCAGGTAACGGAGTGGTCATTACTTCGCGTCCGAATGAAGCCAGTACCCTGTCTTATTATGAGAGCTTTGTACCTCAGCAGCAAAGCAACACCTCGGTATTGCCCACAAATCTAGCACATTTAAATATGCACATCAAACAGGGAAACGGCTACGTTAATTGGGAAAACCAGTGGCTAAAAATAAGCGCTGGGCAACCTGAGGGTCGCCCGATAAGGCTCATGGCACCCGCAGAGCAAGCCCTTAGAGAAACCGCACTAGACGTTTTGGGTAACGGCATTATGGTGAGTTCACAGGGCAACACCCTGTTTTTTCACAAAGTAGAAAATTACGCACTAACGCCCATTTATCGTCAACTCACTTTTCCTGAGGATCGGGGGCACATTGAGCAGATCCGTGCCACGTTTAAGAATGGCACAGGCTACGTGGCCGGGCTTAACTTCCTCTGTGACCCTTCGCTATCTCCGTGTCAGGGAACCGCGCTGCCCCACCGTCAGGTATGGTTTCAAAAGATCGATTTCCAGTTATAGATTGTTAAGGCCAAGTTGAAAAAGTAAACGTTAAAAATCACTGTCTCAGTTTTTCCAGAGCAGCGACTGCTAAAATTCTGATATCGCTGTCGCTGTCGTTGCGTAATTCACTGAGAGGCTCTATAGCACGTTTATCTCCAAGATTACCCAACGCCCTGGCAGCGGATTTCTTGACATCCACATTTTTATCTTTGAGGGCTGCAATAAGCGGCAGTACAGCGCGTTGATCTCGAAGATGCCCCAGGGCACTGACAACATTGATTCTGATCTCCAGATCTTCATCTTTGAGCACTTCAATAAGGGGCAATACAGCACGTTGATCTTGCTGTTCAGCCAGAGTGGTAACGGCTGCATGGCGAGTCTCCACATCTGGACTCTTTAAGTTTGACAGCAATTTTTGAAACGCTGTTGAAAAAACACTCGGCTTCTCAGACTCAATATTTGAAATAACAAACGGTTGCACCTCTTTCATAAGGGGTTGCTGACCCATGAGATAACCCGATATCTCATAGCTAGATTCAGGCAGCGTTTGCAAAATACGCATATTCGCCGTTATCGTATCACTCTGTGCTGACAGGGGTAAACTTAATGCGCTCACTATTGATATGACCAGACCCATTGCTTTTTTCATGACACTATCCCGATGCATTTATTCATGTTAAGTATACTGGTAAGCATGGAACACGAAGAGACTTACCATTTATCTCTGAAATTTAGCCCTCCAAAAATTGATCTCAGGCAGGCTCAAATTCTCGATGCTTACGGAGATGAATCTTATGCACAACGGGTTCTAAATCATAAAAAACCAGAAAATGTAAGTAGAGAAGATTTTGACTATTACGGTTGGGTGTACCCGTTTATGGAGCCAGAAGACCTATTATTTTATTTATATGCAATGGTTGTTGAATTCAGTAAAGACAAAAAAATTGACTGCATTGACTCATTTATGTACGCCGTGGATAAGGAGTTACCTGTATTACAGAAAAAGCTAACCCATGATGACAAAGCGGCTTTAAAAAACGCTTTTAAAACAATCTGGAGTATCGGTGGCAATGATGATACCGATTTTGCCCAATGCAAAAACATACAAGAACTCATAGATATTTCAGTAGAAATGTAAATAATCATAATCTGGGTCAGCGTTTAGATTTCGGTTTGCGTCTCTACAATAACTGCATCTGGGAACTTAACACAGGCTTCAAGAACATCACTCACAAAACCCATCAAATGCTTGTATTTTCCCTGTTCATTTTGAGGCGCAAACGGTTTATAGTAATCGGGTTGATCACAAAGATGTTTTAAACCTTTTCTTAGTGTATCTACAACCTCTCGACCATAAGCATATCCATTGTCGTGAGGTTGCCAGAGTGCATTATATACCCCTGCTTTTTCTGCCATTTGCTCAAGGTTATACGCTATTTTTTCATGATACAAAACGCTATTGTCTTTTGGATGAACCAAAAAGAAATTTAAATACATAGGATTCCTTTGCCCCGCCCTTCCGCTGGAATGGTTAAAAATAAATAGCACGCAACGTCTGCTCCACCTGCTCGGAAAAAGCGCTGAAATGAAAAGAAGCATGGGGACGTTTATTTCCTGCAAGAGGATAGGCAAACACGCTCACTTTAGAAAATTCACGCGGAACACGAGCCGTAGCAGGCGCTGATGAAGAAGAGTGCTTCATACATAGTAAGTAAGGGCCTAGCTGAGGATGTTGATAACGCTGCTTTTTTTGTTGTCTACCGCACTGCTTCGTATTTCGCACAATTTGAGAATAGGGCGTATGACGCAAACCCACGGTAAAGTGAAAAGTAATATCCTGCTCAATAAAGGGAATAGCTTGATGATAAATTTGCGACCAGACGGGTTGAGAACGGCTCTTGTTCCAGTATAATTTTTCGTCTCCGGGAGCAAAACCTGCCTTGTTAAATTTGATTTGTTGAGGGTAAAAGCCCCGAGACACTTGAGAGGTGCTTCGCTGTGGAGCCGACGCAGACAAATGAGCCAGAGACAAAGGCCGTATATTTTTCATGAGGGCCATAAAGCGTTTGGGCGGCCCCTGAAAATCCACTTTTATATAAGGTTGTGTCTCCAGGACAAACCCTCTGATTAGCACCCAATCTGAGCGGTTTGGCATAACCCTGGAACAGAGCGTCAGGGCTCCCCACGACTGATGCTGCAGAACAATCGGTTTTTCAGAAGGCGTACACTTAGCATCTCGTGGTTTAGATTGATGCTGTTCCAAAACAAACCTGGAAGACATCCCTTTTGTGGTGGTGTTTTGATAATGAAGTTCCACATATTGATTTGAACGCTGAAAACTTCCCAGAGCCAACCCCGAAAAAGTATAGTCCTGGGGTGCAAGCTGCCACAGAGGTGTCTGGGAACCCATCACAGCAACAATGGCCTGTTGCTGAGTCTTTGAAAGCGCGTAAACAGGAGACAAGCAACACCAAAGCCAGAAGCATAGAGCAATGGGCAAACGACAACACTTACTGAGGGTTGATATCGTCATCTACCAGCTCACTGCTACAGGCACGATTGTCGTAGGGCGGCGGGGTATTGTTTTGGGCTGCTTTTTCAAGTCGCCGATGTTCTTGTTCATAAAAGCCGGCAATTTTGCTGGAGTTAATAATCAGGGTATTTTCATTATTGCGTTCTTCGGCACTCATCGAGAAATTATAGGAGCCGGTAATCACCACTTTGCGGTCAATAATAAAGGTTTTGCTGTGCAGCAGCGCCTGGTTACCATCAATGAGCACAGGAATATTACGGGTTAATAGGTCCTGATACACCGAATATTGACTGATCATACAGCCATCAAAAATGCCTTGTACCGTAACACCCGCCCGCGCTTTTTTAATCAGCATTTGCTGAATATCTTTATCGGTAACAGAAAATACCGCAAATCGAATGCTTTTTTGTGCCCGGCCCAGTGCTTCTAAAATGGCAGCCTTGGTGCCGCCCTTGGGAGAAAAATAGGTGCGGATTGTGGCGCCGTCCACCTTCACCACCGGATGGGGAGTTTTGTGATCGTTGGGTCCAAATAATCCCTGAGAAAACAGCCGTTCAAACTCCGCGGCATAATTGCGGGCCAGTTCCACAGAAGCGATCCGCAGAGAGTTATTATTGTCCCGATAAAGAGAGTGGTGGGTCAGGTTCAAAGACCCCGTAATCACTTCATTACCATCAATAATCATAAATTTATGGTGCATCAGTGCCGTTCGCTCGTCACCCCGCACGGGGATGCCCGCTTGTTTCAATTCTGCTACCTGATGGGCAATACGACGGTTGGGGTTCAGGCTATCGCTGTCGGTGACCACCCGCACCTTGACTCCCTTACGATGGGCAGCAATCAGGGCGTCAATCACACTGGGTTCGGTAATATCATAAATGGCCAGATCGAGAGTTTTACGGGCACTTTTCACCAGCCCCACAAAGAGCTTATCGGGGTTCTGGGGATCTCTGCGGCCCACTTTTTCGTTATCAGCATACAGTTCGCGGTAAGCGTTGTTAAATTTCACGGTCACATCACCGTGACTAACGGGTGCGTTGAAGCGCTGAAATTGTCGGGGAGGAACCTGAAGTTGACGCAGAGGCTGCCCCGACTGTACACGGGGCCCGCAGGCCACCAGTAAAAGTCCGGTGCATAATAATGTGGTGCGAAAAGATGGCATAAATAGTCCCTGTTCTACTCTGTCTATTTATTTTATAGATCCGTTGCCACAAAACTTGTGGCAACTGTGGAATTCGGAGTCAGACTATTTTTGATGAATTGTAGACTGTAGTCTTTTTAACTCTTCGAGACTTTCATGAGCAAATTCAATGCGTTGAAATTTGCTGTTGGGTTGAGGAACTGCAATAAAAAGACGAGAAAGAGGACCATACTTAGTGAGTGTTCCTTTTCTATAAGGCCACTCACTGTTATCACACAGTTTGTAAAAGCCAAAGTCAGGATGTGTAAATGATGCGTCAGAAGATGTTGTACGACAAGGTGTCAACGGAACAGTTTCAGCATAATGCACAATTCTTAGGCTTTCCACATTTCGGGGATCTGTTATCGGCAACGTACGACTATAGCGAAAGAAAAGATTAGGGGAGGAGTCGTTACGTCGCCACTCCAACCAGGATTCCTGAAGCGTATAATCCTTGCTCTTACTCTGAAGAATGGGAAAAGAATAAAAATCTGCGTAACTGGGTTGAACTTGAGATATTTTCGGAAGATATTTCACTTTTAGACTATCAACAGCAGCTTTGGTGTAATCGGCACGGGTATTAAACGCAATTTGAACGTCATTCCAGGTAGATTGTGGGTAGAGATAAGAAATGCGGTTTGTTTTCCTATCGCGGCAAACAATAGTAGAACCCATCACGTCTAAATTGATAGATTCGGATTTTGTATGTTCAGAACAAGGATTCTTGAGTCGCTGCCTATCCGTATAAGTGATTATCACAAAAGAATATTCTGGAAACTCAGGCGGGCCATATGGCTTAGAAAAGTAACGTACAAGAGCAAAATTATAGTTCTCCCTGTGACCCACTTGCACATATGAATCAGGAAAAATCGCTTCAGAAGGCTCAAAAATCTGATGAGCCCCTTTTAAAAATACTGCTATTGCTTTTTTCTGTTCTTCATTCAAAGAAACAGCGCATGTTGATGATTGCGGAAACAGCACGAAATAGCTCAGCAGCACACCCAGGAAAAGCCTCATTTGATGATCCTCATTTTCGTTTGAGTTTTGCCCACAATTTTAAATACTCCCGGTGCGGCATCACCGGATGCCCCGATACGTGCTGACCGGCGGGGATATCTCGTGTGATGCCCGTTTTCCCTGAGGCAATCGCGCCGTCTCCGATATGTAAATGACCCGCCACGCCGGTTTGACCCGCCAGAATCACATCATCACCCAGCGTGGTGGAGCCGGAAATTCCCACCTGAGCCACAATCAGGCAACGTTTACCTATGCGCACATTGTGCCCGATTTGCACCAGATTGTCCATTTTGGTGCCTTCGCCAATGCGGGTGACTCCTACGGTGGCACGATCAATGGTGACATTGGCCCCTATTTCTACATCATTTTCAATGTGTACCGTCCCCACCTGAGGAATTTTGTGGTGGGTTTGTTGATCGCGATAAAATCCGTAGCCTTCGCTGCCAATCACCGTTCCAGGGCCAATGATGACGCGCTGTTCAACCCGGGCAGCGGCTTTGATGACCACGCGCTCGGCAATGCGACAGTCTTTGCCTATTTGCACTTCTGCGCCAATGACGCTGTGGGCACTTACCACGCAACCCGCCTCCACCACAGCCCCCTGCTGTACGTAGACAAAAGGCCCGATTTCAGCTTCAGAGCTTACGCTGTCGGATTCAATACAGGCCGTGGGGTGAATTCCGGGAACACAGGGGGAGGCAGCACGCTGTGGGTAAAAATAATGGAGCAATTCCACCAGCGCACGGCGACCGTGCTCTACGAGGATCATGTACCGGTGAGATTGCAACTCTTGCCGCTGCGCTTCAGACAGGGCCAGCCAGAGTTTGCGCTCACAAACACAAACCCGGGTGGGAGCCTTCGACTGCGCTGAAAAATGCTGACGATCCGTCAAAAGCCCCACGGCTCCAGCGGCGGATTGCGGATCGTGAGGGTCAAAAAGATGGGTCAGTGCGGCATTTTCGGGCACGAAAACAGCGGGCAACTCACCGCCTGCTGGCAGGACGAGTTCGCCCGCTATATGTGTGGCCAGTGCTGTAACAGCACCAGGAATTTTTGAATGAGCCACCGGATCAGAGGCCTAGAGGTTGGGAATCGCCTTGATCACGTCACCGGTAATATCTTTGCCACCAAATAAGACAATCTGTTTGTTAACCACCAGATCCAGGCCCATTTTGGCAGACACTTTTTTCACGGCTTCCTGCACGCTTTTTTCGAGGTTGTTCTTCTTTTCGCTGATTTCTTTTTTGCGACGACCAATTTTATCTTCAGCGGTTTTAGCCATATTACGGATACGGTCTTCGTATTCCCGCTTCTTTTTGAGGAAGTCTTCTTCACTCATCTGGTTTTTCACCACTTTTTCCTGCATGGTTTGCAGTTCTTTGAGCAACTTATTGCGTTCTTCTACCAGCTTTTTTTCTTCGTCGCGCACGGCGTTTTCCGCAGACTGAAGGGCCTTAATCAATGCAGAAGACTTCAAAATACGCTGTAAGTCCACCACGCCAATTTTTGCTTCCGCTGCCTGTGCAGGCGCGCTATAGGTGGCGCTCAGAGGAGCCATCATACCCAGTCCAAGTACCGCAGCCAATAAAACTTTTTTCATGTTGTTTAATCCTTTTAAAATTTCTGTCCAATACTAAAGTGCAGTTGTCCTGCATCAAAAAGCGAATCAAAGTTAAGATTTGAAAAATCTCGAATCCCGTAGTCCAGACGCAGCGGGCCCATGGGCGTGTTCAAACGCACACCGAGTCCCACACCGTATTTGAAGGGCAAGCCCTGATTCAAAGCCGTGTCCTTTTCTGACAGGGGAAGAAACTCTCCTATATCTGTGAATACCACACCCGAGACCGGGTTATAAATAGGAAAGCGCAATTCTGCTGAGGCAATGCCAAAGGTGCTGCCAAACAAAAAGCCGTTTTCAGGATAGCCCCGAATAACGTTAAAACCGTTGGAATAAAACAGTTCATAAGGTGGGTTATTACCCAGATAGGAACCGCCCCGTACGCCCAGAGCCAATGTGAGCCAGTCGGTGAGTCCCACGTAGGTGCTCAGGTTGCCCGACAGTTTGAGATAGGCGCTATCTCCCCACACAGGCTCTGCAGCCAACAGACCGTACCAGCCGCTTTTGGGGTCAATAATAATGTCACGGGTATCATAAGACAGCGAGCCACCAATGGAGAAAAACACGTCGGTGGCGGAAAAGCGCTTACTGACCGACAAGTCTACCAGTGGGTTACGCTGTAAATCAGCAACCCCTACTTGCTCCGCCCGGAATGACAGAGAGCCTCTGAAAGGCGAGGTGAGATCTCCAAATAGCGGACGACCCACGCTCAGACTTGTGCCCACACGGCTTTGTAGAATGCCGTTGGTGCCCGAAGGCAAACTAAAAATATTCTGGGTGTTGGCTCCTGAGCCAAAGAACAGAGGAATCCGCTCAGAAAACACGCTGGCCCCAAAAGAGGTGCGTTCGGGGAACATCCAGGGGTCATAGAAATCAATACGCCCCAATAAGGTTCGCTGAGCCTGATTCAGGGTGCTGTTGCCGGAGAAAAAGCCGAAAACGTCCACACCCAGCTGGAGATCCACACCCAGACGGCGGCCCTCGCCCATGAGGTTGTCTTTCAGAATTTTGAAGGTACCTACCAGACCGTCCCGGTTGTTGAAACCCGCGCCCAGGTTAACCTGACCGGTAGATTTTTCTTTCACCTCAATCACAATGATGTAGTGGTTGGGATTTTTTTCACCAGGGCGTGGCACAAAGTTCACGCTCTCAAAAAAGTTGGTGTTATACAGACGGCGCAAATCCTGGGTGAATTTTTCGGAGTTAAAAATATCGCCCTTGTCGACGGTAATTTCCCGCAGAATCACGTAATCCTTGGTTTCTTTGTTACCAGACACCTGAATATCTTCTACGATGCCTTCGTTAATCTGAAACTCCAGCACGCCTTCCATGGAAATAAGGCCGTCTACATCTTTGATGCGGGTCCGTAAAAACTTCACCGTAGCCAGTACGTAACCTTTTTTGCGATACATTTCGAGAATTTTTTGCTCAATTTCACGAATGTCGTTAAAGTTTGCGGTCTGACCCACCTGATCTCTGAAGAGCTTGAGAATTTCCTCTTTTTTGAAAGCCTCTAGTTTGTCATTGGTAATTTTTACTTCGTTGAGCCGGGGGTTCTCTTTAACAATCACCACCAGCTTATACCCGCCGGGAACGGCGTCACGACGGGCCGTTACGTCCAGAAAATAACCCAGGCCGTAGATACGTCGCAAATCGCTACGCACCTGCTCGGTACTCACTTCATCACCAGGCTTGGTATACATGGAAAGGCTAACCGCGTCTTTAAATTCGGTGCCCTCAATTTCTACTTCCACCACTTTAAAGGTGCGAGATGCCGGAGACGCCACGGGAGCAGGAGTAGGTTCCACTTCTCCTTCCGTTTCAACGGTCTCATTGGGTTCAGCCGTTTGTGCGGGAACAGGTGTAGGAGATAAAACAGGAGTCGGTGTAGGGGGAGCCTGTTCAGGCGTGGTGGCCTGAGCCAGAGCGGGCGCACCCGGTAACAAAGTACAGGCCAGCAGGCCCGCCAGGGGTAAGCGCATGGACAACATAGAAAAGCCTCGTCATAACCAAAGGGTCAATTTTTGCTCTAGTATAGCAAATTTAGCCCAAAAAAAAGGCGTTTCTAACAATATCTTAACCTTTTGCAATATTTACACACGGGGTTATCCACAAGATTATCCACAGGAGAAAAAGGAATCAAAGGCAGGACTCAACACCTGTCAGCACAAGGCTTTAGGACTGTTTTTCGGTTGTTTTAAAGCCTTTATCTCGTAACATTCGTCACAAAAGAAAGTCCACTTATCCACACTCTTTATACTTTTTTAACGGAGCTTTTCCACAAGTTCCTGGACAGCCTGGTCGATCTCCGGCTCCTGCTGACGGCGCTTTTTGATGCGCTCATAGCCATGCATGATGGTGGTATGATCACGGCCGCCAAATTTTTCACCAATTTTGGGAAAAGACAAATCCGTGAGTTCGCGGCATAAATACACCGCCACCTGTCGAGCCAGGTTGATGGCTTTTTCCCGACTGCTGCCTTTGAGATCTTCTACTTTTTTGTTGTAGTACTTGGCCGTCAGCTCTTGAATGAGTTCTGCGTTCACTTCACGGTTGGGCACGGGGCCCAGTACGGACTGTGCCATGGATACGGTGGGATGGGTGCCGGTCATGGAGGTATAGGCCATGAGTTTAATCAAAGCCCCCTCCAACTCCCGTACGTTGCTCTGATACACCCGGGCAATATAGTGATGCACATCGTCAGAAATATGCAGCGGCCATAAGTTGTGCACTCCTTTGTGCATGTCT
>CAYFGW010000091.1:0-16717 GCA_964342365.1 uncultured Candidatus Sericytochromatia bacterium
CGGCCGATGGCCGTGCGCTCGGTGTGGGCGTCCACGCCGTCCAGCTCAGCCAGGAAAGCGCTCCACCGATCAACTGTGCGGTGCGCGTGAGTCAGGACCTGGTGGGAAACACGGTTTATTTTTCCCACTATTTAAGTCAGGAAGAGCTCCAGTGGAATCAAACCATGCCCTGGATGCGCTTCCGCGTGGACGTTTGCCCCTATAGTCAGGTTCCCCTGCTTAAAAAAATTCAGCTTACCCTCACCCCCTTTAAGGAGTCACATCATGTCTGAACGTCTTTTATTATCCTTGCAGGATATTTCTTTTTTTAAACATTTCAACGTGGCGCAAATTCAGCAGCTCATTGACAGAGGCAACACCCAGCAAATAGAAGCTGACAGCGTTTTATTTCAACAGGGAGACGCCGCTGACAGTCTGTACGTTATTTTAGAAGGGGCCGTCCGGGTCATTGGAGAAGATCCCACCGGAGGCACCATTGAACTGTCCCAGCTGAAGGCTGGAGACGTTTTTGGAGAACTGGCGCTGGTGGACGGCGGCACCCGTTCCGCCACCATTAAAACCTGCAAGGCCAGCACCTTGTTCGTGCTCAGCCGTCAGGTGTTCATTGAGGCGCTGACTCAGTCTCCGGGACTGCTCTCAGAAGTTTTAGCAGACATCAGCGGCAAAATTCGTTCCTCCAATGAAAAAGTGTACAAAGAAATTTTACAACAGCAAAAGATCCAGTCGGAAATGGAATTGGAGCGTCACCGTTCTCTCTCTCAGATGGTGGCAGGGGTGGCCCACGAAATCAACACGCCCCTGGGCATTGTAAACGTGACAGCCAGTATGATCACCGAAAATCTGAGCCCGGATTTTATGAAAAAAATCAGCGATGAAGAGGTCAAAGAAACCTTAGAAGACCTGGTGGAAGCCGCCCAACTGATGCAGAGTAATATTGCCCGGGCCAATAAACTAATTCAAACCTTTAAGAGTATTTCCGTGGGTCAAATCACCGATGCACTGGAGACCGTGGAACTGCCGCGACTGCTGCACGAAATTGTGGACCTGTTTAAAATTAAAGCCCGTCTGGCGGGAATGCAAATTCATATTCATAACGAAGTGGAAGATCATGCCAAATGGACCGGTTATAGCGGTTATTTGACTCAGATCCTCATGAACTTTCTTACCAATATCGAACGCTATGCTTACCCCAATCAACGGGGGGGAGAGGTGAATATCACCCTCTCACAGCCTGCGGCTGACTCCTTTTGTTTAACCGTAGCGGATCAGGGGGAAGGCATGCCAGAGGAAGACGCCGCCCGGGTCTTCGACGTATTTTTCACCACCGGACGCAATATTGGCGGCACGGGTCTGGGCATGTCCATTGTGCACAATCTAGTAACTCGTGCTCTACAGGGAGACATTGAACTCACCTCCGCACCAGGTCAGGGCACCACCGTGAAAGTGACTTTCCCCACTGTAATTACTCCCGAAAGCGAAGGCCTTTAAAGATGGCAACCTCTGATAAATACACCATTCTGGTAGTAGACGACGAGCCGGACATGCATGCGCTGAGTCGACTCAGCCTGAAAAAATTAAAGTACAAAGACAAAGGTGTGGAGCTGGCCTTCGCGTTTACAGGTGCAGAAGCGGTGGCCTTTATGAAAGCGCATCCGGAAACTGCGGTGATTTTATTGGATGTGGTCATGGAGACCAGCACCGCTGGTTTAGACGCCTGCCAAAGCATTCGCTCAGAAATTGGCAACGAATTTGTGCGCATTTTACTCCGCACCGGACAACCCGGAGCAGCTCCCGAAAAGAAAGTGATTGAAAGCTACGATATCGACGGTTATCTGGCCAAAGCGGAGCTCACCACCAATCGCCTCTATACCGCTGTGCGCAGCGCCCTCAAAACCTACAGTGAGCTCTTAGAACTCCAGCAGCACCGCGAAATTTTGAACTTTGTACATGAATCTGTCATTGCCCTGCAAAACAGCGACAGTCTGGAAGGCAGCTTGCAGCAAATTCTGGAAACCGCTGTGGTGATTGCGCCCACCCCGCTGGCAGTGCTTAAACTCAATCTTTACGATAGCGAAGGGGGTCTACAAGATTATTTGCTTTACACCGGCACCCACGCTGCTGGCACGGAGCTACAGGCAGAGGCCGAAGCCGTGACCGCCGCCGTGGAAAGTGATCCGGGGGCATTGGCTCTGCAACAGGCAGGCAATTTTGAGGCGGGCTATCTGGTGCCCTTACACATGACCAGCCAGTGGGGAGAAGGCTGGATTTACTTACAGGGAGAGCATACGGCACCGCTGACGCTGCAAACCCTCCCCATGTTGGCCACTCACGCCACCAATGCCCTGTACATGCACTTGCTAACCCATCAAAAAGAAATGGAGCAGGCTTTTTACCCTGCTGTGTTGATTTAGGAGCCGTTCATGGAATTTTTAATTGTCATTCCCATTTTGTTGGCGTTTGTCTTTGTAGCCCTTATCCTGAGCGCGGTCCCGCTCTTTCTGGCCCTTAAAATTGTGGACGTTCACGAGGGATTTTTTAAGGCCCTGATTGTTAATCTGGTCTCGGGGGGCATTTCTTTTATTGGGGGCATTGGCCTGAACGTCATCGGCATGTTCCTCGCGGGTATCACCAACGTGTTGTCGGTCTTCTTGCCCTTTATTGTGCTCACTGTGGTACTGCAACAGGCTTATCAATTGGAACTGGGCAAAGCCGCTCTCATTGCTTTTATTCAGTATATTGTGCTCATCGCGTTCACCGTAGCGCTGATTTTTGCCGTTTTGATTCCCACAGGAATTGGAGCCGCTTTCCTGAGCACTCTATAAGCTTTTTGATAGAGACGGTAGTCCCTTCAGTTGAGGTAGTCTAATGCAATGGGTAAAATCATCTCGTTGTCCTGCACCACAATATCTGGCTGAACGCCCCGCTGGTGAACGGGGTTGCCCTGACGGGTCAGGTAGCGCGCGGTGGTCAAAGACAGACCGGTTCCGTTGTGGAGCGCCATCAGAGATTGTACAAGCCCTTTACCAAAGGTGGTTTCACCGATAAGCACTGCCCGGCCGCTCTCTTTTAAAGCAGCGGCCAGTAATTCTGAGGCTGAAGCACTGCCCTTGTTCATGAGCACCACTAGAGGGGCCGTCCAGGTGAAGATGCGAGGCACCGGCGAAATATCCTGAACGCCTCCTTCGCGACTCACCAGTTGAAAAACGGTACCTTCTACGCCCATCAGTCCCGCCACTTCCACCGCCTGGCCTACCAATCCGCCAGGATTGTTTCGCAAATCCAGCACTAAACCGTTATAGCAATCGTTTTGCGCGGTCTCTAAGGCTTTTGCGAGCTCTTCTGACAGGGATTCGTTGAAAAAAGTGCGTACTTCCAGATGGCAAATACTATTGTCTTTTGTATGAAGTTTCCAGGCGTCCAAACGCAGAGTCTCTCGACGGAGCGTGGCTTCTTTAACCCCCGTGAACGAACGCCAGCTTAGCACCAATGTTTGGCCCACTTCTCCCTGCAGACGCTGGTTGATCTCGGCCCAGCTTTTGTTTTCAAGCAGCACCCCGTCCACGCTCAATAAACGATCGCCAGGACGCAAACCTGCTCGCTGTGCGGGAGTTTCGGGCAAAACGCTCACCACCACCGCAGACTGTTCACGATAGGCCAGCTCCACGCCGATGCCCACGGCTTCACCACTTTGCTGGTTTTGCAGAGTCTGATATTCTTCACCGTTTAAAAACAGGGAGTAAGGATCTTTGAGAGCGGCAACGAGGCCCCGGCTACCCCCTTCTAAGAGCGCACTGGTTTCCACAGGCACAAGGGAATAGGCCTGCACCCTTTCGAGTACGGCCATAAAGCGAGCCAGTTGTTGAGAACTATTTCCATAAGCAGGAGCCAGCACGGGAAAGAGCAAACCCGCTAAAAATGCCGCCCCTAGCAAACCCAAGCGTTTACCCATCAACCGTTAAAATCACTGCCAAGTAATAAAGTCACAGGTCCATCGTTACATAATTGCACCTGCATATGGGCCTGAAACACGCCGGTGGCCACCCGACAGGGCCCTAGCTTTAGCTGATTCACAAAGTTATCATAAAGTGCTTTTGCTCGCTCCGGAGGAGCCGCTTCAGAAAAGCCGGGACGACGTCCCTTACGACAGTTACCGTAAAGAGTAAACTGAGACACCGCCAGAATTTCGCCCTGAACATCCGCCACAGAACGGTTCATTTTGCCCGCCTCATCCGCAAAAATACGCAGGTTCAGACATTTTTTGGCCCAGAACGCCATTTCCGCTTCGTCGTCATCTTTTCCCACACCAATAAGTAACAGCAGGCCGGGGCCTGTGCCCCCCACCTGCTGTGCATCAACGGTGACGCTGGCTTGCGTCACCCGTTGCAAAACAATTCTCATTTTCGCGCCATGGGGCTGGTGAGAATTTCTACGGCTTTGTTGAGCTGCACGTCTTTTTTCTCATCATAGGGCTTACTGAGTAATTCCTTGGGCAGTTTGACCTCTACATCTGGATCAATGCCCTTTTTGTTAATATCTGTCCCTTTGGTGGTGAGATACTTATTGGTGGTAATCGCCAGCGCACCGCCGTCATCGAGGGTGTGTACGGTTTGTACCAGTCCCTTGCCAAAGGAGCGAGTGCCTACCAGAGTTGCTCTGGAGGTGTCTTTCAGGGCACCTGCCAGAATTTCTGAAGCAGACGCGCTGCCACCGTCAATAAGCACTACCATGGGCATATTGGCGGGAATAGCCATACTGCCTCTGGGATTGAGCACCTCTTCACGGCCTTCGCGATCCACAATGCGCACAATGGGGCCCTGTTTTTTCTCAATAAACATACTGCCAATATCTACCGCATTGGGCAAGAGGCCACCGGGATTACTGCGCAGATCCAGCACCAGACTTTTCATGCCCTGTTTTTTGAGTTCATTCAGGGCATCTCTCATTTTGCCGGGCGCGTTATTTTGCATAAAGGTGGTTAACCGCAGATACCCCACCTTGTCGCGCAGCATTTTGGCTTTGACAATTTGATTTTCAATGGTGCCCCGCACGATTTTAACGTCTTTGACTTCTTCGGTCTCAGGGCGGAATACCTTGAGCATGACGGGGGTTCCTTCACGACCCCGAATCAGTTCCACGGCATCGTTCACATCCATGCCTTTGGTTTCTTTGCCCTCAATGGCCTGGATAATATCTCCGGCCAGCAGACCGGCTTTCCAGGCGGGCGTGTCTTCAATGGGTGCAATCACGGTAAGTTTCTCGTCGCGAACCCCGATTTGAATCCCGATACCGCTAAAACTGCCCTGGCGCTCCTGATTCATTTGCGCAAACTCAGATTTATTGATATAGCGGGTGTAGGGGTCGTTTAATACTGACAGCATGCCCTCAATGGCACCGTCTACCAGCTTTTGCTCATCTACGTCTTTTTCTACATATTCAAGTTTGATTTTGTCAAAAATTTGAATAAAAGAAGTAAATGTGGGGGTTTCCGCCAGCACCGGCTGTAGGGATAATCCGGCGGCAAAAGAACCTGCCATGAGTGTTGAGAGGATGGCGGTTTTCTTGAGTTGTTTTAGCATTCAGGCGCTAATCCTTCCGTTGTCTTTGTTTTATCTTAGCACCTGCCAGCTAAAAAAAACATAAAGCCCTCACCATAAACCCGTCGCTTTGTTCATCGCTTTGTTTTAAACTGGGAATATGTGTGCTATTCGTCCTCGCTTTCAAGTGCCTCTCAGGATGTCAGATTTACCGCTAGAAACCCAGCATCAGCAGGTGCGTCTTTTACAGCAGGTGGCCCATGATGATCCCGGAGAACGCATTAATGGTCAGCTGCGGGTGGTGCGAAAAATTTTAAACCTCATCGAAGATCGTTTACAGGAGACGCCTGAAGACGACCATCAATTATTTTTACTGGAAACCCACCGGGCCAGAGAACAACAATTGCTCAAGAGCCTGCGCCTGCAAAACACAGACAAACGCTACCACGCCCTGGAAGAATGGGTCAACAAAAAGCTTGCCACGCTCGACCCTGAAAATCATAGCGCCGAAGATCCTGAACAGGAAGCTCAGAAAGCACAGCTAGAACACGAAAAAAAAACATGGGAAACCATGATTCAACGGGTGAGAGAAAAACTCAAAAAAAAGCCGGGAGATCCAAAATTAATGCGCCTGCTGGGTGAACATCAGGGACGTCTACTGCATTTGCAAGAGCAGCTTCGTCAGCAGGAAGCGGGTATTGAGGAAGAAGCCCTGGTCTTAGAAAAAGCGGAACAGCTTAAGCAGGAATCTGACGTTCCAGTGACGGAACGGGTGAGACTCGAACGGGAAATGGAGGTGCTGGCCGCTCTCTGTGAAAAAACAAAGCAACGGCTCTTTGCCAAACCTGAGCTCCTACATCTCAAAGGACTCATTGCCCACCACGAAAATCGACTGAAAGCCTTACAAGAACAGCTCAATGCGTTGCCCCCGGAGATGCAGACACCCGTTCCTGAATAAACACCGTGCCCTTGCCCCAGGAAAAAGAAGCCGCAAAGGACGCCAGTAGCAAAAAGTCTGAAGCGGGCAGCCTATAGGAAATCGTAATCACTTTTTTGCCCGGTGCAAGTTGTCGCAAAACGCGTTCAGCCTGGCGGCGATTCCGGGCGTTATAGCAGGTGCCCACCAGCAAAAACACGTCACCCTCAAGCGCTACCTCAAACCAGTTCCTGTGAACCAGTGACACGGCTTCGGCGGGTAATAACTGCTGCACGAAGGGTTGTTGCTGCCAGCGAGAAAACAGCGTCACAAAATCAGGGATCAGCTCATATCCGGTCACCCGGCTTCCGTAAAAGCAGTGAACAAAACATAAGTTTCGACCTGTGCCTGCCCCGAGCTCCACAAAGTGTTGCTCAGAGGTAAAGGCCACAGCGTCCAGGATACGCTGCAGAGTGGTCCAGGGGGTTTCTCCATACACGGTCAAATCAGGATCGAGCCCCTGTCGAGTGGCTGAGGCACTCAACGCAAAGGGATTGCGTCGTCCGTAGTGCAGCATCAAACTGATATCCAAACGACGCAGGGTAGCATTCCCGTAATAGGCCTTGACTTCTTTAAGATAAAGCCAAAAGGTCCAGCAGATATTGATCAGCTGGACCACCCCCAGCCAGAAGACAGAAAAAAAATGGCGCAAAATCTAGGTGATGTTGGGAACGCCCGTAAAAATTAACCCCTGATTGGGATCCACGGTAATTTGTCCATTTTCACGAATAATGTCAAAGGCGTCTTCCACCCCCAGCAGTACGGGAAGTTCCATAGACAGTCCCACAATGGCCGCATGAGAGGTTAAACCACCTTCGGTGGCCACAATCGCCCGGACTCGGCTCATAATAGGCATGTAATCCCGGGAGGTCATGGAGGTAATGAGAATGTCGCCGTCTTTAACCTTGGCCAGGGCTTCTTCAGCAGTTTTGCACACCACGGCCCGGCCGCTCACAATGGATTTACCAATGCCCATGCCTCTGGCAAGTACCTTGGTTACCGTCTCCACCTTGATCATATTCGTACTGCCCGGCTGTCCTGCAGGAATCCCGGCGGTCATCACCACCGTATCGCCTTTGGAGACAAAATTGTTTTCCAGGGCGCGATCCAGCACCGTACGCATGAGCGCATCGGTATCTTTGGCAGCCTTGATTTTAACAGGGTGAACTCCCCACACCAGACTGAGACGCTTGAGGGTGGTTTCACTGGGAGTAGCAGCCACCACCAAAACGGGAGGACGGTGCTTGGAAACCTGACGCACAATGGAACCTCCCATTGTGGCGCAAATAATGGCACTGGCGTTGAGCTGATGGGCCATTTCACAGGCCGCGGCACCCACGGAAGCCGCAATATTTTTGGCATTGTGGGCCATGGGCTGTGCTTGAAAGGTTTTGTCCATTTCTGCTTCTATAACTAATGCAATATTGTGCATGGTGCGTACCGCGTGCAGGGGAAAATCACCCGCAGCGGTTTCATTCGAGAGCATCACCGCATCAGTACCGTCTAAAATAGCGTTGGCCACGTCTGAGGCTTCCGCACGGGTAGGACGGGGCTTGGACACCATGGAATCCAACATTTGCGTGGCGGTAATAACACTTTTGCCTGCCAGATTACAGCGGCGAATAATGTCTTTTTGCGCCAGGGGCACAGCCTGGGCCGGGATTTCTACGCCCAGATCCCCCCGGGCTACCATCACGCCGTCCGCCACATCAATAATGGCTTCAATATTGTTAATGGCTTCCTGACGTTCAATTTTAGCAATAATGGGAATGTAAATACCGTGAGAACTCAAAAACTCCTTGGCTTCAAGCACGTCTGAAGGACGTTGTACAAAGGAGACGGCCACAAAGTCTAACTGATGCTCAACGGCAAAGGAAAGATCGTGGCGGTCTTTTTCACTCAGCGCCGCAATTTGCAGAGAGGCATCGGGAAAATTGACGCCTTTACGGGGCTTTAGCACGCCACCGTGCACCACTTTACACACCAGTGCCTCGTCGGTACTTTCAGTGACCACCAGCTCCATATTACCGTCGTCAATCAGAACTCTTGAGCCTACCTCAATATCGTCAAGCAGGTAGGGGTAAGACACAGAAGCTCGCCGGGCATTGGCCACACATTCAGAGGTCATGATGTCAAAACGAGAACCGTTGGTGAGCGTGACACTGCCATTTTCCACATCACCAATGCGAATTTTAGGCCCCTGTAAATCTTGCAAAATCCCCACATTGATCCCAAGGCGTTCGCTGGCTTCGCGCACGCGATTTACCCGCTGTAAATGCTCTTCGTGAGTGCCGTGAGAAAAGTTCATACGGAACACGTTCACACCTTCAGAGATCAGCTGTTCAATCATTTCCTGACTGTCTGTGCTGGGACCCAGTGTGGCCACAATTTTGGTTTTTCTAAAAGGCGTTGTATTCATTTTTTTTCCTATTCTATGCCTGTTTTTGTGCTGCCAGTACCGCAGAGCCAATCATGCCCGCTTCTGCACCGAGGGTAGCGGGAACAATGTTGACGCCCTGAGCAGGACGTTCAAAAGCGTGTAAGGTCACAGCCTCACGCAAGGGCTTGAAAAGCAAATCACCGGACTGAGCAATCCCTCCGCCAATAACAATACGTTCGGGATTGAGCAAGTTGACCACCCCCGCCAGGGTTTGTCCGAGCCACTGGCCCACTTCTGTAAATACGGCAATGGCCCCGCGATCTCCAGCGGTGGCGGCTTCATAAATCAGGCGAGGGGTCAGGGGTTCACCGGCGGCCAGCTTCTCTTTGAGCAGAGGCGCAAGGTTTCGCCGCAAATACTGACGAGCCAGAGTCAAAATGCCTTCCGTACCCGCTACAGTTTCCAGGCAGCCCCGGTTGCCGCAACCACAGTCCCGGCCACCCTGATGCACCACCATCATATGTCCCAATTCACCTGCAGTCAGGGTGCTGCCTCTGTAGATTTCACCGTTCAAAATAATGGCAGACCCTACCCCGGTTCCCACAGTAATACACAGCATGTGCTCAGCACCTTTTCCAGCACCATAAGCCAGCTCTCCTAAGGCCATGGCTCTCACATCATTATCAATGGCCACGGGCAAAGACACCTGTTCACACAAACGCTGTGCCAGCGGAACGTCCTTCCAACGGGGAAGATTGGGCGAAGTAATAACGGTACCCTGTGGACTGTCAATGAGTCCGGCCATGCCCACTCCTACCGCAGTGACCTTAAGTTCGCGCGTTTGGGCTTCGCCTTTTAGCGCTTCAATCAAACGCACCATGAGAGCAATGGTTTCATCAGACGTTCCGTCAGCGGGAGTGGGTGCGTTGACGGTTTTTAGAATCTGACCCGATTGAACCAGAGACGCCTTGAGTGAGGTGCCTCCCACATCAAAGCCAATTTGACAGGTATCCATACGTATATCCTTTTACATTGTTAAACCCACAAGGTGTTTCTGCAAAAGCATAACATACCTTGTGGGCCACAAAAAACGGAGTCAGAAGACGCTTTAGCGGGCAGACCAGCGCAGCAAACGACCGGACTTGGGCGGCATGGCGGCAAAGCTCACGCGGCCTCCCTGAACGGGATAGGTCTTACCATCAAGCAAGTCGGTGAGCACGCCATCGGGGACGTTGACACGGGCGGTATCTACCACCACGTCCTGTCGACGGGTGTTATTGTTCATAACCACCATAATCTTATCGCGGCTATCTTCTCTGAGATAGGCAAAGGTGCGATCATTATTGTGACGCATGAGACTACGGAACTGTCCACGACGCAAGGCGGGATACTGGTTGCGAATCGCAATCAGTTTTTTATAGTAGTTACGCAGGTCCTGGTTCCAGTCAGAGGAGTCCCAGGGAAAAGCCCCCCGACAATCGGGATCCATTTCGCCCTTCATACCAATTTCGTCACCGTAATAGATAACGGGGGTTCCCACATAGGTCATCTGGAACAGAGCGGACATTTTGACTTTGTCCACATTGTTTTTAGCCATAGTCAACACCCGGGGGGTGTCGTGGCTACCCAGTACGTTGAACATGGTGTAGGTCACAGAGTTGGGGTGTTGCTTGCGCAGTCCTTCTAAGCCCCAGTCAAACTGATCCACGTTACCCTTTTCTTCCACCAGGAAGTTGAACACCTGATTGCGGAAGGGATAGTTCATCACGGCGTCAAACTGATCACCCTGTAACCAGGGAGAACCGTCACCCCAGATTTCGCCCACGATATAGAGATCGGGATTAATACGTTTTACACGCTGGCGGAACTCACGCCAGAAGTTCATGTCTCTGACTTCGTTGGGTACGTCCAGACGCCAGCCGTCAATACCTTCTTTGGCCCAGAATTCGGCCACTTTAAAAAGGTGTTCCCGTACTTCAGGATTGTACTCGTTGAACTTGGGCAGACTGGCAAACCCCCACCAGGATTCATAGTTGGGTTTTGGATCTTTAACCACAGGGAAACCGTGGAACAGGTACCAGTTCCAGTATTTGGACTGAGGGCCGTTCTTTTCAGCATCTTTGAAGGCCCAGTGGGTATCTCCAGAGTGGTTAAACACCGCATCCAACACCACGCGAATACCCATGCTGTGGGCTTTTTTGATCATGCGACGGAAGGTCTGCATATCGCCAAAAGAAGGGTCAATTTCCATATAGTTGGCGGTATTGTATTTGTGGTTTGAAGTGGGTGCCGTAAAAACGGGATTGAAATAGATCGCGTTGACTCCCAGATCCTTGAGATAATCCATTTTTTGGATGACCCCTTCGAGGTCGCCACCCATATAATTAAATAATTTGGGTTTGCTACCCCAGGGCTCGCTCCCTTTGGGATCGTTACTTGGGTCTCCGTTGCGAAAGCGCTCAGGAAAAATTTGATAAAACACCGCGTCACGCACCCATTCAGGGGTTTTAAACTCTGGCGCACGACGTGCACTGGTGGTGATATTAGCAGGATCTTGTGCCGCAATGATATTTTTAGCAGCACCGATAGAATGACGAGATAAGTCTTTATTAACGGCGGTGGTCTGCGCTCTTAAACGGGCATTTACCGGTGCACGAAAGCGGGCGGGAAGGGGCGCAGAACAGGCTGAAATGAGAGTGGAAGAAACCAGAACGGCTGATAGAGCCGTTAGCATACTTTTTTTCATGTAAAATAACCAAAACCTAATAGATTCTTCCTCTAATTTAGCACATTTTTAACAAAAACCAAAGCCATCCCTTAAGATTTTATTAACCCAATCTTATATTCAACAATACGTTTCAAATAAAAGCGACGACGGGTCTTTCGCAGATGACAATAAGCGTCCACGTACTGCTCAGAGCCGTAGCCGCCCAACAATTGAGGGGTGATTGAGCGCGTGTTCTTTTTCTTGCGGCTGTTGAGGTAGGTAATTTCCACATCTTTTTGCTTCAAAATAGCCCGTTGCAATGCGGCAAAAACCTCTGTTTCTGCAGGGGTCTCGTGCGTACTGAGGCGGGTGCGCGGATATTTCTGATAAAAATCTCCCAGAGAGAGTTTACCCAATTGGTGTTTAAGCACACAGGCCTGAAAGAGCATTTGACAGGCTACAGCATCGGGCAGGGCCCGATGTGCATTTGAATTCGTGGGCAGCTCCAGAGTTGTTAGTAAATTTTGCAAACTGTAGGAAGGCAAGCCTGGAAAACACTGGCGCGCCAGAGGGAACGTATCAATCACGTACAGTTCAGGGAGCTCTATATCCACACGACGGGCTTCTTGCATCAGAAAAGAGATATCAAAGGCCGCATGGTGGGCAATCATCACGGGCAGCGTTTCTTTTTCTTGTAACCACGCTATGAACTGTGGCAACACCTGCTTCGCAGGCAGAGCCGCGTCCGCCATATCCTGAGAAATATGATGAATCGCAATAATTTCCGGCTTCATTTGTAAATGAGGGTTAACCAGCATCGAAAACGTGGACGGCTCATGAGCGGCCAGAGAGAAGCGCACTGCGCCTATTTCCACCACCCGATCTGCAGCCAGTGTGAGGCCGGTGGTTTCCAGATCGAATGCCACAAGAGAGAGTTTCTCAAGGGGAGTATCAAGCATGTTCCTGTAGCCCCTACTCGTTAACGGCACCTTTACGATTCACAGTACGCAACTGTTTGACTTTCAAATGATAACCCAGCCCGTGAATGGTAATTAATTGCACAGAGTTGTCAGGGTTTTTTGTCTCCGCAATGGCCTGATTCAGTTTTTTTCGTAAGCGCATCACAAAATTATCAATGGTTCTGGGGCTAGAAGGCGGCTTCGCGCGCCACACCTTTTGTACCAGTACGCTGCGCGGAAGGGTCTCATTGGGGTGCTGACAAAACAGTTCCATTAACTTAAACTCAGTTTTGGAAAGATCCATGATTATATTTTTGAAGCGGGCTTCCCATTTATCAGGGTTCATTGACAGCCCAATCTCGTCAAGCTCACAAGAGGTTCGCTCCATTTGATAGTAATCAAAGAGTTCGTTGAAACGCTTTAAAGCACGCCGCACGCGGGCCAAAAACTCTTCTTTTTCCAGAGGCTCCAGCAAGCAATCATCAGCCCCACCATCCAATAAAGCCACCCGCTCAGAAACATTGTTATCAGTATGGATCACAATGATAGGCACCCACGGATACAGTCTACGAAAGTCACGACAAAAGGTCACCGGGTCTTCATCGGACAGTTGAGCAGTCATGATCATGAGATCAGGAACTTCTGCTTTTAAATAGCGGTAAGCCTTTTTGGCACCCACAAAAGTATTAATATGGGCTTCCAGAGCCGATAGCATTTGCTTCGTCTTGTTTTGGCGCTGGTTATTTGCATCCAGTAGAAGAATTTTAGGATTTTGTGCTGATGATTTTGATTTTTTCGTCATAATCTTTTCATTATATAGTTTTTAATAAACTTTCAACCTTTTCTTAGGGAAATATTAATATGTTTCACTTCAAATAGTGAATATTTTTCATTCTAAATGATTAAGTATAGCTGAGTACTTATTTATTATGCTGCGCACGTAACGTATGAAACAAGCTCCTAATCGTAAAAAAGATGTAAAAAATAATTTGTGCAAAATTTGGCGTTTTGTGTAAATCGGGGTAAAATGGGCGTAAAACCTTTAATTGAGAGTCGCCGCACCATGCAAAACACCAAACAGCACACCAAAATGCAAACCCTCTGGCAACTGTGTCAGGAGTTGAAAAATCGCCGTGAAATTCTGGTGCAAAAAATGCAGCAAAACCAGAATCATCTGGACGAACAGCAGTGGGCTATCAGCGAGCAAGTGCACCACCTTAAACAGGAAAACCACGCTCTTTTCGAACAGGTGAATCACCTGTCCCAGCAGGTGATTTTTCTCAAAACGCAAATGCAAAATCACGAGCCTGGATCCAACGTGGATCCAGAAGCACTGACAGGACTTCACGAGCGCTACACCAAATTAGCGCTCGCTCTGGACACGTCTGACAGTCTGTATCAATCCCGCACAGCTCTCGTAGAACAGCTACAGAAAACCAATAGCACCCTCCACTATGAGTTCCAGGAACTCAAACAGGCCAATCTCGGGCTGACAGAAGATCTGGCAGAATTGCGCGAAAAGAGTATGCAGCTCATTGATATGGTAGAACAGTACCGTCAGGCAGCCCTAGAAGCCTATACTGAGATGGAAAAGGCTCAGGAAGCCTCTCAGTCATCTCAGGCAGCTCCCGAGAGCACAGAAGATCAGACAGAAACGCCTCCGCAATATGACTCTAAAGCCGAAGCCGTTCGCGACACCGTACGTAAAAAAACCATTGTAGTACTCAGGCAGCGCTTTGGCAAAGTCCCCCGCGATATTAGCAACGCCCTCAAAGAAATCAATCAGAACAAACAAATGGATGCGTGTTTTGAAACAGCCCTGACCGTAGAAAATCTCGAGGAATTTGAGCAGGGCCTGCACTAGCTTTTACACTCCACTGTTACAGGCTTTGTAATTTATTAATACTTCTGAGACCCTGTCCTTTTCTATGCTAATAAATATAGAGAAAGGATCTTTTATGACGCAAACTATTGTAAATTCAGATGTAAAAACATATAACCCGGCTACCGGAGAGATAAACAAAGTTTATCAAAAACACAGCAAAGAGGAAGTTGAACAACGCATTCAGGCTTCCCATAAGGCTTTCCTGAACTGGCGAAAAACCACTTTAAAAGAGAGAGCCGAAACGATTCAGGCCATAGGCAAGGCACTTCAAGAGCATAAAGCTGAACTCAGTGAAATCATGACACGACAAATGGGCAAGCCCACCTCTATGGCGGAATCTGAAGTAGACCTGTGCGTTGCTATATGTGAGTATACGGCTCAACAGGGCCCTGAAATACTGGCACAGGAGAAAAGAGAACTTGAGGCTGGAAAAGCCTTTATTTCCTATGAGCCTCTCGGCGTGATTCTGGGAATGCAGCCCTGGAACTTCCCCTGCTATCAGGTGGTTCGGTACAGTATTTCGTGTATCATGGCTGGCAATACAACGGTGTTGAAGCATGCTGAAATCTGCTGGGAAACCGCAGCTAAACTCAAAGAAATTTATGAGTCTGCTGGACTGCCCGTTGATGTATTTAACGTTATTTATGTGGATGATGAAACCGTAGACGAGCTCATCTCTCATCATAAATTCAGAGGCATCAGTTTTACCGGCAGCGCAAAGGCGGGCAAAATTGTCGCTAAAAAAGCGGGTAGCCACCTGAAAAAAACCGTATTGGAACTGGGCGGAAGCGACCCTTATCTGGTGCTGGATATCAAAAATCTCGAAAGTATTGTAGAAAGTTGTGTTGAAGGTCGCATTAACAACACCGGTCAAACCTGTGTTGCCGCCAAAAGGTTTATTGTGCCAGCGGCCATCTATGATAATTTCAAAGAAAAATTTGTAACGGCCATGAAAGCGGTGAAATGGGGGAGCCCAAAGGACTCCGATAGCCAGATGGGCCCCATGGCCCGTGAAGATCTCAGGGAAAATTTGCATAAACAGGTAGAAGAGTCTGTGCAAAGAGGGGCAACTCTTTTATGCGGTGGCGAAATCCCTGAAGGCAAAGGCTACTTTTATCCGGCCACGGTACTGGAAAACGTACGTCCAGGCATGCCTGCCTACGATGACGAACTTTTTGGCCCGGTAGCCTCTCTGATTAAAGCAGAGGATGAAGACGACGCCATCAGAATTGCAAACGATCATCGTTACGGTCTGGGTGGAGGCGTTTTCTGCCAGGATGAGGACAAAGCCATTGAAATCGCACACCGTATGGAAACCGGTATGGTGAATATCAACGGATACGGTCTGGCAAAACCCAACTTACCTTTTGGTGGAGTTAAGGAAAGTGGTTACGGCAGAGAGCACGGTGGTTTTGGTATGAAAGAATTTGTGAATATCAAAGCGATTATGGTGAATAAATAAAACCAAAAAAAGAGTCGCGCATTTCAAAACATGCGCGACTCTTTTTTAATATCTGAGAACTCAGTGAATGCCTCAGGAAAAGTGCGCGTTGACCCATTCTTGCATACGGGAGGGGACTAACGTAAACACTTGAGCAATGGCATCTTCATACTCCGCATAACTGTACTGCTGATCGCCGTTGTAATCAAAGATCATATTGATATTACGGTCTTCCTGAAAGCTCACAAAACCGTTTTGGTCCACATCTTTTTTTGCAAAGGCCGACTGAAATGCGGCACGCATTTTTGCCACGGAAAAACGCTCAATTAAAACGTTTTCTTTTTGCTGGACAAATTCATCGAGTTCGATAGCACCACTCTGGTTAAGATCTCTCACATTGTAAGCAGAAGCCTCATTGGGCTCTAAACGCTTATTCCCATTACTGTCTAAACGGGCAAAAACACCCTCAGCAATTTTGCCACGCAATTCGTCAAGGCTAAACATTCTTTGAGACTTTGTTGTGGTATTCTGGGCTCTCACGTTGTTAGCGCGAACATTGCGCTGCATCTGTACCGGGGCACGTTGTACCATGCCGGGCGAAGCACTTCTGGACTGGCAGGCTACCATTGAAGCCAGACAGCAGACGATTAAAAGAGATTGATTTAAAAACTTATTCATGATGTTACTCCACGCAATGTATTACTCTCATTTTACCGGACACTACGCTTAACGGATTAAAGCCTGACTTAAGAAAAGACTAACATTGGCATAAATCTTTCAAAACCTGAAAAGAGCGTGAAGTAGGGGGGTACTTCACGCTCTTTTCAAGATATGC
>CAYFGW010000092.1:0-16550 GCA_964342365.1 uncultured Candidatus Sericytochromatia bacterium
CTATTGGTGTAGGTCTTGGTGGTGTGAGTGGCGCGGTATCCGGCTTAATGAGTCCTCAACACACCGTCAAAGAAGGGGCTATCGTAGGTGGTGCAGCAGGCGCTCTCAACGGTGCGGTAGTAGGAGCAATTACCATAAACAGTAGCTCAAAAAAATCTGCTATGGCCTATTCTGCACTGGCCAGCGTGGGTATCGGTATTGGCCAGAATCTGATTCTCGGTAAAACCAGCGCCAAGGATATGACCATGGGCGTGATTTCAGGTGTGATCAGAGGCGCTATGGTCAGCCATCAGCTTTATGAAGGCGGTATGCAACGGGCCGCCAACAAACAGCCCTAAAAAAAGTTGTACTTAACCGTGCAAATGGGATCTGAAGTTTTTTCAGATCCTTTTGTTTGTTCCAAACGGTATAATGCAGGACAAAAACACAGCACATTATTCCCCCGACAAACTCTGGCCTGCGGTGCCAGACCCCTTACGGAGAGCCTTAGAAAAAGTACAGCAATACCGACGGGTAAGCAAAGGCGACGTTTTATTCGATCTGGGCCACAGTTCTTATGATTTCTACCATTCAGAGTTATCTGGCTTGCTTTGCGGCTGAAAATCGGGTTATAGAGCAGGCTCAAACAGAAGTGGAAAATTCGCGCTGAGGCAATGTACCGGTAGAGACGAAGTTGTCAGGATTTAAAATCTGCTCACCGTTCCAGCGATAGGCCACCAGATCGCCGCCTTTGGCCACACTATAGTCGAGACAGCAAATATTATCAGCTAAAAGCTGAGGGGTGCCCTTCATCCAGTAATGACCAAAAAACACGGGTTTTTCCTGAGCGCCGTATACGGGGCCTGGCAAACCCGCTTCAAACTCCCGTTCATTGAGCGGATGGTTATAGGGCATGCCGATGGAAACATCGCGCCAGGTGTTGCCTTCAATGGGCCACCAGCAAATCCGCGAAAAGCGTCGGGCGTGGCCTCCTTTGTCATAAAAGACCTGACCTTCGGGCAATTCTGCTTCCCAACCTTTGAGTACGTTTTCCACCGCGCAATAAGCGGGGGAATCCACAATGGAAGCCAGATACAAAAAGCGCGGTGTGAGCAGCTGTCCATCGAGTTTGTTTTCGAGATAGTCGATGCACTGCTGATCCCAACAGGCGTGTACCACCCGCAGTCCCTCAAGCTCCAGATACAGAGGAATAGTTTTAAACCACTCTACATAGTCCAACCATTCGTCGCGATGGTTGACAAAGGCCTTCAGGGTGGCAGAAATATGTTCCGCGTTTTTGGCGGTATGAGGCCTTAAAAAATGGCCGTCTACCCAGGTGTGATAACAAATCATATTATATTCATGATTGCCCATCACCATCAGCGCACTGCCGTTATCTACCATGCCGCGCACAATGCGCAGCACTTCGCGCACGTCTTTGCCACGATCAATGAGATCGCCACAAAAAATTACCTGCCGTCCTTCCGGGTGCCGGTAAATGTCTGCCTTATCGCGAACGTAACCCATCTGGGCCAGAATTTTTTTTAATTCATAGGCGTGGCCGTGAATATCGCCAATCAGGTCATAACCATCCATAGGGAGCCTCTATTTCAGAACCTTTCGGAAGATCATAACACGGGCCATGGGTAAAATTTGAGGCTTTAGCTCACATTTTGGGAGTTAGCTTAAGGATTCAGGCGATAACTATTGCAAAAAGGAATGGTTTGCTCGATACCCTCTGTCACAAAACGCTCCGCGCTACGCCGCATATGGTCAAGAATTTCGGGCAGGGCGGCGAGCTCATCTTTGCCAAAGCGCTGAAGCACAAAACTGGCCAGATCCTGTCCCTGGCGTTTGGGACCAATACCCATGCGCAGGCGGGGAAATTCCTGAGAACTCAGGCGTTTGATAATATTTTGAATACCCTTCTGACCTCCAGAAGAACCTTTGGCCCGCAAACGGGCCCGCCCAAAATCAAGGGTCACATCGTCTGAGAGCACCAGTAAATGCTCCAGCTCCACGTTGAAATAGGCCATGAGTGGCTGTACCGACTCTCCGGACAAATTCATATAGGTGGTGGGCTTACATAAAATAACTTTATGTCCCTGTAAGTGAAAAGAACCCACGTAGGCCTTATCTTTGCTTTTGAGCTGAAGAGCACAATGATTGCTTTTGGCCAGTTCGTCAATGAGCATCCAGCCAATATTGTGCCGGGTCTTCTCATACTGTTTGCCAGGATTACCCAGCCCCACAATTAAATAAGTACTCATTTGCGAGGCCGTTTCTGTTCGACCCAACCTGCTTTGTTCACCTGACGACTGCGGCCCAGGCCCAGTGCGCCAGCGGGTACGGTGTCTGTCAGCGTGGAACCGGCGGCCACGTAGGCCTGTTCTTCTAACTCAAGAGGAGCCACCAGCGTGCTGTTTGAGCCCACAAAAACACCTTTTGCCATGCGGGTTTTATGCTTTTTGGCTCCGTCATAATTACAGGTAATGGTACCCGCGCCAATATTACAACCGGGACCGATGTCTGCATCTCCCAGATAACTCAAATGAGAAGCCTTGCTGCCTTCGCCCAGGACAGTTTTTTTGAGTTCTACAAAATTACCCACTTTGGCCCCCGACTTGACTTCCGTTTGCGGGCGAATGTGGGCAAAGGGACCGACACTGACCCCGTCATGAATGCGAGCGTCACTAATAACGGACTGATTGATCACGCTATCATGACCAATGTGAGCGTTGGTAAGCACACTGTGAGGGCCAATCACACAACCGGTTTCAATGTGGGTTTTGCCCTGTAAAATCGTACCCGGCAAAAGCTCCACATTACTTTCAAGAGTGACTTCGCAATCCAGCATAATGCTTTCGGGATTGCGCAGCATCACGCCAAAGTCCATCCAGTAATTGCGCAGGCGTTTTTGCAAAAGGTTTTCCACCCGCGCCAGTTCACGACGGCTATTGATACCCTGCACTTCACTGGGATCATTCATACAGTGCACGCCAATGGTATAACGCTGAGAAGCCAGAATACCCAGTACATCCGTTAAGTAGTATTCACCCTTGGCATTATCGTTTTGCAATTCAGGCAAGACCTGTGCTAAGTGTTCCCAGTTAAAAATGTAGATGCCGGTATTGACCTCTTTAATGCGCAGTTCTGCAGGGGTACAGTCATTGTGTTCCCGGATAGCCAGAAAACGCTCAGCGTTGTTTTTCACAATGCGCCCGTAACCGGTCGGATCTTCCAGTTCGGTGGTGAGCAGAGTAGCGGCGTTGATTTCTTCTAAATGCTTGTCTAAAAGAGCTTTAAGGGTATCCGCGTTGAGCAGGGGTACATCACCATTGATAATAATAAGCTGACCTTCAAAGCCCTTGAGGTGAGGAATCAATTGTTGAACCGCGTGGCCTGTGCCCAGTTGTTCTCTTTGCTCCACCCATTTCAGGCGAGGAAGCATCATCTGGGGAGCGTGCTCCGACACGTGGGATTTCACTTTTTCTCCCTGATGCCCAATAATGGGCAATAAATGCTCCGGGTGCAATTGATTGGCGGCATGTAGCACATGCATGATCATGCTGCGACCGGCCAGGGTATGCATGACCTTGGGAAGTTCCGGAGATTTCATGCGGGTGCCCTTACCGGCGGCCATAATGGCAATGGCAAGGGAGGGAGTAGAAGTGCTCATAATGTATTATCCTGTAGCTAATGGTAAAGATCAGTATAGCCAGTGCACGGTGGCAAACGTCAATAAGAAGCTGAAACGAGACGCCCAAATGAGACGGTGCCGACAACTGGTATTTGTGTATTTCAAAACGGTATAATAAAGCTGTGGATAACCAACGAAAAAAAAGACGTTCTCGTGGAGACGGCGTGACCTCTTATCGGGTCACGAGCTCTCTGAGCCTGAGTGATGCCGCCTACGAACAGCAGCAGCGGGCCATTCAGCACCCTCCGACGCCATCCACGCCTAACGCCTATGCCCAGGCAGGTTATGAAACCCCTCAAGACCACGACACGAGCGAACAGCCCTATAGCTATTACGCTGAAGGAGAAGGTGAGCCGGGAGGCGAACAGGCAGCCCCTCCCGCAGAACAACAGTACACCGAACAGGATCTCAACTATGATCCCTATACGGACCCTTATGGTTATTGGGCCAGCGACGGCCAATATTACGACTACGATCCGGGCCAGGATACCCGCGGCTACTGGGGCGATGATCAGCAGTATCACTATTTAGAAACCGAACAGGGTGACGCCGAAGGCTACTACGACGAAAACGGCAATTACCAGTATTATTCCGCCGAGCACCAGCAGCAAGACTATGCCAATCAGGGATACGATCAGCAGGACTATAATAGTGCTTACGATCAGCAAAATTACGATCCCAACGGATATAACGATCCCTATGCCGGTTACGATCAGCAGGCGGCTGAGCCGGAGATTCCCAAACGCAAACGCAAAATTGAGAGCGTGCGAGATCACTATGCCGAAATTCTGGGAGAAGGACAGGTGTCCGCCACCGACGCCGAAGATTCTCCTCATCAGCACGTGCCTCGACCGTCTCAGCAAAACGCCCAGTACCTGGACCCGAACCAACTCCCGCAGGGCAGCGCCCAACCCCATATGGCGGTACAGTCGCCGCTCGTACAAATGCTGGGGCCCGCCTACGACATTTTTATCAAGCTCAAAAGCAAATGGGCGTTTATTAACGAAAAAATAGCCCAGTACACGGATATGATTATCGATTTGCAAGATTCGGTGCAAAAAGAAATGAAAGAAGCCGCCGGACAGGCCTTTAAAGGACTGATGTCTCAGCTCAAGCAGCGCAGTCCGCTGGCGGTTCCCTATCAGGCCACCCAACCCGGCATGCCCGGCCCCGATGGACAAATGCCTCCCGGAGGCGATCCGAATCAGGCCTACCCGCAGGCGGCACCCGCTCCTCGCTACGATCCGGTGAGCTTTGTGGATCTCAAAGAGCTTAACGTGGAGTTCACGGACAACTACGATCAGCCCCTGTTTGACTTTTCCAAGTACGCCAACAGCCAGTATCAGGTGAGCAAAATGATTGTGGATCCCACCGCCATGGAAACCGCTCTGTGGGCCATTCGCGAATGCGCGGCCCGCGCCGGCGCCATTCCCCCGGCTCAGGAAGGGCCTTACGCCAATTTGCCCCTCAACGAAGTGATGGACAATATCACCGAAGAAGACCTGCTGGCCTTTTTAAACTACGTCAAAGCCTTTCCCGGCAACTATGTATCTCGCAACTTAAAAATATCTGAGACCTTTGCCACCTGGGTGGTGTACGGTGCTCCCACGCCCTGATTCATCAACGGTCTGGCCCGCAATAATCTGGCGACGCATGTCTAAATGTGGTTATGATAAGGCTATAACACCAAGGATTAGCACCATGATTATTCAAAACCCTCAAGAACAGCAGGCTTTACAAGAGATTGGCGGCATTGTGGCTGACGTGCTTCAACGGATGGGCGCGGCCTTGCGTCCGGGCATGACCACATTGGAACTGGATCAGCTGGGCGAACAGTGGCTCACCGAAGCCGGGGCCCGCTCCGCCCCCCGCTCCATGTACAATTTTCCGGGAGCCACCTGTATTTCCGTCAACCATGAAGTGGCCCACGGTATTCCCGGCAGTCGCGTCATTCAGAGCGGAGATCTTGTAAACATTGACGTCTCTGCGGAGAAAAACGGACTTTTTGGAGACACGGGCACCTCATTTTGCGTGGGTGAACCCACCCCTGAGCAGGCACGTCTACTTCAGGCGGGCCGCGATATTTTGGCGCTGGCCATGAAAGAAGCCCGGGCGGGCGCGCTGATCAGTAATATTGGACGAGTCATTTCTGAAGAAGCCCGTAGCCGGGGATACACGGTGATCCGTAATCTGGGCAGCCACGGGGTGGGAAAAAGCCTGCACGAAGCGCCCAAGTTTATTGCGCCCTACTACGATAAAAAAGATAAGCGCAAGCTCAAAGAGGGAATGGTCATTACCATTGAACCCTTTGTTTCCACAGGAGCGATGCAGGTGCGGGAAGCCAACGACGGCTGGACCCTGTTTACCCACGAGCGCTTTATGACAGTACAGTTTGAACACAGTATGATTATTACAAAAAATGAGCCCGTTGTTCTGACCCATGCTCCGTTGCCTGTGTAAGGCTTGCGTATAGGTTTGTTTTCTTCAAAAAGGGCAGTATACTGTAGTCTATGAGTCCTAAGTCTACGTCCTTTTTTTGTTGCTTTTTTATCCTGATCATGTTGGGTTGCCAACCCCGGAGTGAAGATCGCAACGGTGAAGAAGTCCTGCAACGCAATACCGATCCCGTTACCATCTCTTTCTGGCACACGTTTAACGCCGATGAAACCCTCACCCTTGAAAACATTCTCACCGGGTTCAAGCAGGAATATCCCCACATTAGTGTGGAACTCCAGCAGGTGCCTTTTTCCGATGCGTTAAACAAATACAAAACCGTGGCACAGGCCGGTCAGGCCCCGGACGTATTTCGTTCAGAAATTTCCTGGACCACCGAACTGGCTTCACTGGGTTATTTAATGTCTCTGGATGCTTTTATGGACGAACAAAAACAGCAGGACTACCTGGACACCTCCTTAAAATATGCCCGTTATAAAGACCATATCTGGGGCGTACCTCAGGTTACCGATTGTCTGGCCCTTTTTTATAACAAAAGCAAGGTGGGAGCTCCCCCTGCCACCTTAGACGAACTGGTGGAAATCGGCAAGCAGCTCACCAGTCCTGGTCAGCAGTACGGCTTCTTTTACCGGGGTGATCCCTACTGGTTTACTCCTTTTGTATGGGCCTTTGGAGGAGAGCTGATTGACAGTGAAACTCTGGAGGTAAAAATTGCGGAGCCTCCGGCAGTAGAAGCCCTACAGTTTTTAAAGGATTTACGCACCAAACACCAGATTGTGCCCGCTTCTGTGGATTTTGCCAATGACTACGACAATATGATGATTGGTTTTAAAAACGGAGAATACGCCATGATCATCAACGGCCCCTGGTCTACCGCTGACGCCCTCAAAGGACCGGAATTTAAAGATCCCGAAAACTTAGGTATTACCCGTATTCCCGCAGGTCGCGGCGGTTTTGGTTCCCCCACCGGCGGCCACAACTATGTGGTGTCTTCCAATAGCAAAAAGCTGTTTGCAGCCTGGGACCTCATTGCTTATTTGTCGCGACCGGAACATCAGGCCCGGTTTGCGCTGAAAAACAATTTATTGCCCACGCGCCAGTCCACCTACGATTTGCCGGAAGTCAAAGCCAATCGCATTATTCAGGACTTTAAATACGTACTCGATGCCGCCAACGCCCGTCCGGTGATTCCGCAGGCAGGCGCTATTTTTATTGATTTAAAACCCGCTTATCAGGCGGCACTCCTTGACGAAAAAACGCCGCAGGCGGCCATGAATGAAGTCAAAAGCGCCTGGCAACAGCTGCTGGAGGCCAATTAAATGCTCAAAGTGAATAAATCCACGCCCTACTTTTTTCTTTTTCCCGGCTTAAGTATGATGCTCTTACTGGTGTTTGTGCCGCTGATTATTGGAGTCAACTTCAGTTTTCAGGACATTACCCAGCGCAATGCGTACCCGCGCACCTTTCGCGTCACAGAGCGCATGCCGGACGGCGGGGTTAAAATCACTACCCGGAGCGAAGCCGCCAGCGTTAAGTACGTGGGGCTGGACAACTACAAGCGGGTCTTTAAGAGCAACAACTTCTGGAAAGTGTTTGGTCAAACGCTTACCTGGACTTTTTTCAACGTGTTTTTTCACTTTGTACTGGGCCTTGGGCTGGCTCTAATCCTGAATCAGCACCTGCGCCTCAAAGGGCTCTGGCGCGCTTTATTGCTTATTCCCTGGGCTGTACCCTCTTACATTACCGCCTTCTCCTGGCGCTGGATGTTTAATGGCGATTATGGCTTTTTCAATCATGTGCTTGAAGCCATGGGCCTGGCTCGCATTTCCTGGCTGTCGGACGCTTTCTGGTCCATGTTTGCGGTGGTCACCACCAATATCTGGCTGGGTGTGCCCTTTATGATGATCACGCTACTGGGCGGCTTACAGGGTATTCCTGATGAGCTCTACGAAGCGGCACAAATTGATGGGGCCAGCAAGGCTCGCCAGTTCTGGTCGGTCACCCTACCCATGCTCAAGCCGGTAGCCATGGTGACCGTGCTACTGGGCATTGTGTGGACCTTCAATATGTTCAACATCATTTATCTGGTAACCCAGGACAATCCCCACACAGACATTCTGGCCACTTTTGCTTTTAAGGCCTTTTTTGTGCGAGGCGAATACGGCCTGGCCTGTGCTTATGCGGTAGTTATTTTAATTATTCTGGCTCTGTTTTCTCTGCTGTATTTGCGTATGAGTAAAGACAATCAGGTGAGTGCCTGATTCCGTGAAAACCCTCCGGCAAAAATTGCTGCTGACGGGCCTGAGCTTCGGGTTGCTCGGACAGCTCATGGGAAGCTGCCAGACGGCGGCTCCACGGCCTCTGGAAATCACAATCTGGTTGGACACCAACGATAAAGAAATTCGTTATTTTAAGGCCATGGCCTCTAAGCTGCGGGAGTCTTACCCACGCTATCGTTTAAAACTGCGCTTTATTTCTTTTGATAACATGAAGCCCCGTTTTCAGGGACAGGTGGGCGAAACCCGTGAGCCCGACATTCTCTATATGATGAACGATTGGGTGGGAGAACTGGTGGAACAAAATTTACTGCGCCCCCTGACCCTGAAAAATAGTGAACTTACGCCCCTGTCCCTTCAAAGCATGCGCTATCGTGGCAAACTGTACGGTGCGCCCTTTGTGCATCAGACCCTGGCGTTGGTATATAACAAGAACCATGTCAAAACGCCACCCGCGACTCCCTCAGAGATTTTAGACCTGCCCAAACACGATCACAAACCCGGCGCTTACGCCATGCTTTACGATCAGGGCAACTTTTATTATCACGCCCCCTGGTTTCACGCCTGCGGCGGGCATTTGTTTAACAAGGGCAAACTGGACATTCAACCCCAACCGCTCATCGACTCTATTTTCTGGGCCCAAAAGCTCCAGCGGGAAAACGTGGTTCCTCCTGGCTCTAGCTACTCTGCCATGGTGAATTTATTCTCCGCCGGCCAGGCGGATCTGATGATTACCGGCCCGTGGTCGCTCAGTGTACTGGATGAAAACGAATTGACCTATGGCGTCGCTCCCATTCCCCAGAGCGATTGTGCGGGACGCTCACGTCCTTTTGCAGGTGTTAAAGGCTTTGGTTTAAATCAGTTCAGTGAAAACCCTGAAGCGGCGGAAAACGTGATTCGCTTTTTGGTCTCCGAGGCGGCTCAACAGAAAGCCTTAAAGATGCTGGACAATCTGCCCACCCATAAAAAAGTGTTGTCTCAGGATCTCCCCCCCGATAAACAGGCCTTTAAAACTCAGTTAGAGCAATCCATTCTCATGCCCAACGCCCCGGTGATGAAATACGTGTGGCAGGAAATGAACTTTTTATTGAGCCAGGCCCTTAAACCCTCAGAGGGTCAAATGATGACGCCCGCAGAACTACGCACCCAGGTCAACACGGGCTTAAAGCGCTTGCAAAGCGAGGCCCAAAAATATGAGTCGCTTTAACCAGGTTAACTTTCGCTCCATTCGCTTTCGTTTGCCCCTGTTATTTACCCTGATTTCGGCACTGCCTGCTCTGCTGTCCGTGTTCTGGATTTCCAATGTATTAACGGACCGCATGGAGCAAATTTTGCAACAGCGGGTGGACGACGGCTCCGTGGTAGTAGAAAACGTTCTGCAACAGTACACCGAAGATCTGTTGCTAAAAGGACGGGTGGTGGCCCAGGCCCAGCGGATTCAGGAACTGTTGCGCAGCCGCAATAAAATTGAGCTCATTAATGAACTGAACCGCATGAATCAGGATCTTCAGCTCACCCTTTACGGCACCGTGATTGAAGTATTTGACGAGAATGGCCAACTGGTGGTCAGCGAACCCAAAAAGCGTCAACAACAGGTGCCCGACCGCACCATTTATACCGCCCTGCGCAAAAATGAATTTAAGGTGTCTCGTTTTTTTGCGGGTGACCAGTTACGCATCGCTACCGCCCTGCCCATTTTTTATGCGGACAACGCCCGGGCGGTGGGTGCTGTGACGCTGTCTTTCAACGTCAGCGATCGCCTGGCAGACGAGATCCACAAAATTTCCGCCTCGGAAGTGCTATTTTTTCGTGCCACCGCCAATAATAACGAGGGTACCCATGCGAGAACCCATGCGGTGCAACTGCTGGCCAGCACCCTCGACGAATCCACCAGTCATTTGCTGATTGAAAAACATCTGAATAATAATCTGCGCCTCAAAGACAACCCCGATTATCTGATGGCCACGCAAAAAAACACTGCCCGCAACGGGGTTTATCAACTGGGGGTGGCGGTAGAAACCCGTGAAATGCTGGCCACCATTCAGTCCTTGCGCAACTTTTTATACGCCATCGCCCTGGGCGCTGCACTACTGGCCCTGCTGAGCGCGTTGGTGCTTTCCCGTCGTCTGGTGAACTACATTGTGTATCTGGTACAGGCAGCTCGCAAGGTAGAAAAAGGCGAGTTAGAAGATAAAATCCACCTCAACAGCCGCGACGAACTGGGCGGGCTGGCAGATCATCTGGACGCCATGCGTCTTGAAATCAAATCTACTCTTGAGCAAAAAGAAGTAATGATCACCAATTTAACGGTACGGGATCAGCTCAATCAGGCCATTATTCGCAAGGTGGGCAATGAACTCCTCAAAGAAGTGCTCATGATTATCATTCGGTCTGTGGATGCTCAGAAGGGCTCCATTATGATGATGGATCAGATCAAAGAAAAGCTCATTTTAAAAGTGGTTTATGATCCCGTTCAAAGCAACCAACCCGAAAACGTACTGGAAGAAATTATGTTTTCCCTGGGTGAGGGCATAGCCGGAGAGGTGGCGGAAAAAGGCGAAGCGGTCATTTGTAACGATACCCAGAACGACCGTCGCTTTAAAACCTATCGCTTTCAGGAAATGGATCGGCGCATCTGGAATATGATTTGTTTGCCCCTGAAAGTGGGCGATAAAGTGCTCGGCGTGGTTAGCCTGGACAACAAGCGGGACGGATTTGCTCAGGAAGACCTCACCAGGGTCCAGCATCTGGCAGGACAGGTGGCCATTGCGGTACAAAACGCCGAGTTGTACGAACGTTCTATTACGGACGGCCTCACCAAACTCTTTATTCGTCGTTATTTTGAAGATCACCTGAGCCAGGAAATCAAGCGAACCCGGCGCAACAACGGCACTTTAGCCCTGCTGATGTTTGACATTGACCACTTTAAACGCTTTAACGACACCTACGGCCACCAGGTGGGAGACTGGGTCATTCAAAAAGTGGCCGGTGTGGCCAAAGACAGCATTCGGGATGGGGTAGACATGCCCGCCCGCTACGGTGGAGAAGAATTTGCCGTGGTTATGCCGGACACGGATTTAGCAGGGGCTTACCATGTGGGAGAACGCATTCGTAAAGCCGTGGAAAACAGCTTTGTGTACCACGAGGGCAACAAACTCAAAATAACCATTAGCGTAGGTTGTGCGGTATTCCCCGATCAGGCCACGGACAAAGAAAGCCTGATTCAATTTGCCGATGCAGCCCTTTATGGTTCCAAGCACAAAGGCCGCAACTGCACCACCAAATACACGGACGAACTGTTGGTCTATACAGAACTGGACTGATATAAAATCGCCGCAAGTGGGTATAAATAGACTAAGCAAGAATAGAGGTATCTGGTCATGGGCAATATTAACACGCGCAACCTGAGTGCGGGACTTTTTCAAAAAGCGGTGGAAAGCAGTCAGAACGGCAACATTTCCAGCACGGAAAAAAATGCGCTGAATCAACTGGCTCAGAAAGATGGCGTCAACGCCGACGAAAGACGTTTGCTCAACGGCCTGGAAAACAAAAACAATTTGCAAACCCTCAAGGCCAGCGCCCACGAACCCCAGACCATTCAATTTGAAAACAAACCCTCTGGATTAGACACCCTCAAGGCCGCTGGCGCAGATGCCAAAGCTCAGGGTAAGTTTCAAAAGCTATCCGGTAGCCAACAACAGCAGTTTCTGGGCGTTTTGTCCAAAAGCAGCAAAAAAGCCGATCTGCTAAAGCTTCTGGGCCACGGCACCATGACCCAGAAAGACTCTAAAGGGAAAACCACCCTGCACAATTTAAACCGTTTACAAAACGGCCCCCACAAAAGCGGCGTAAGAGGTACTCAATTGGCCGATGACGCCATTGCCCGTCTGCGCAACCGCAACTGTATTAAGCAAGGGCCTCACGGCACCTGTGGCGCAGGCAGCGTGCAATATGCCATGATGGGCAAGGATCCCGCCGAGGTAGTGCGTATGGTGGCCGATCTGGCGGAAAAAGGCAAAACCACCACCCGTGGAGGCCATACGCTCAATGCAGGCACCGGTTCTTTGAACTGGCATAAAGGCGATAAAACCACCGACGGCAGTAGCGAAAACCGCGACGACTTTGACATCATTTTCCAGTCCGCCGCCATGCGTTCCATGGCTCTGGTGGGCGGAGATATGGATATTATTCTGGGCGGAGCCGCCGATTACAACGTCAACAAAGACAACGGTGACGGAAAGTCCGTGGCCACCGGTGATTCCGCATCAGATCCGCTGTTTGTACACAGCATGATGGAAAACATCAGCGGAAAAGATTACGATAGCGACAGTCTGTGGGGCACCTATGGCGAAATGAAAACCCATGCCAACCAGGGCAAGGAACCCATTGCGCTGTACAGCACAGGCGGTGGCGGCATGCATTATGTGACCGTAAAGAGTGTTAAAAATGGCAACGTCAATTTTTATTGTACGGCGTGGGGCAAAATGCGCTCCATGCCTGAAGATGAATTTAAAGGCAAACTCATGCGCACCATCACTCCCGATTAATGCTTTGGATTTTGCTGTGCGGCCAACAAATCGCGAATTTCAGTGAGTAAAACCTCCTGCCGTTCAGGCCGGGCCGGTGTGGGCAAATCAGGACGTTTTTCAGCGCTCTCTTTGAGACGATTAATAAAACGCACCAGCAAAAACACCGCAAAAACCATGAGTAAAAATTCAAGACAGACCTCAGCAAAATTGCCCAGATTGACACTCACCGCCGGTTGTAAAACCTTTCCCGCGGCATCAGAATATCGCTGACGAGAGAATTGGTGATTTTGCTAAAGGCCCCGCCGATAATCACCCCCACAGCCAGATCAATCACGTTGCCTTTAATAGCAATGGATATCTCCAAACAAATCGTTTAGCTATCATGATACAGATTCAGAGTTCAAACGGGCAGGTGGGCGGATCTGGCTCAAAAGAGAGTTTGATCAACATCAAAACAAACTCACGGTATAAGTCATGGGTTAGCAGATACACTTTTGTCACAATAAAGACAAGAAAAACAAGTGAGGTACCCACCGAATGAAACATCGTGAATCTATCAAAAACATTATGTCCACAGAAGTTAAAACCGTTCATCGGAGACAAAATATGGCCGAAATTCAGGAAATGATGGAATCCTATCAGATTCGTCACGTCCCCGTGGTAGAAGCCGAAAAAGTGATTGGCATAGTCAGCCGAACTGACCTGATGCATGTTCGTTACGGAGCGATGAAGGGAAAAGAAGCAAGTCAGACAGCTCTTCTGGAAACCATGCCGGTAGAAGAATTTATGACTGAAACCCCGATGACCATTCCCGTAGGCGTTTCTGTGCGAGAAGCCGGAAAGCTGCTTCACGAAAAGGATTTTTCTGCTTTACCTGTCACTGATGAAGACGAAAAGCTTGTAGGTATTGTGACAACCAAAGACATGATTGGATACTTGTTAGAACAGTATTAACCTCCGTTAGATAAAGGCTCCGACTCTAATGCCGGAGCCTTTTCGCAGGGTCTGTAAAAGCGCATAGGCACTTCGAAAGTATGATTTAATGCCAATACACAGGAGGGCCTTATGAAAACAGCACAGCAATGGATTCAGCATTTGGAATTGCAGCAGCATCCCGAAGGTGGCTGGTACAAAGAGACCTATCGTTCGGATCTAAAACTCCCTGCGGAGTCTATCGCCATGCAGGGTCCGCGGGCTGCGGCCACCGTCATTTACTTTCTGTTACAGGGTCATGAAAAGTCTCACTTTCACCGTATTCAGAGTGACGAACACTGGTTTTTTCATGGAGGAAGCACACTAAACATCCACATTTTGAACAATAACGCATCAAAGGAAAACTATCGCTGTTTGCCGCTGGGCCCCACACATTTACAACAGTGGGTGCCCGCAAAACAATGGTTCGCAGCAGAACTTCAGGCGCCCACACCAGAGGCCTTTGCACTCATGTCTTGCGTAGTGGCCCCCGGTTTTGATTTTGCTGACTTTGCGCTGGCGAGAGCAGACGCATTGCAGCAACAATACCCTGAGCACAGAGAACTGGTAAAAAGACTCTGCTTAAACTGAAGCCACCCGCTAAAAATAACGATTAAAGCCACCCTCTGCATGAATCACCTGTCCGGTTACCCAACGCGATGCCGGGCCTGCCAGAAAAGCAATCAAAGCGGCCACATCTTCAGGTTGCCCAACGCTTCCTCCGGGAAAACGTCGGGACAATTGAGCTTTAAAAGAGGGTTCCATCCAACCCGTATCCACAGGTCCGGGGTTTACGGCATTGAGCGTAATACCTTTCTGCATCAACCTTGCTGCTAAAGTGCGGGTTAAGGTTTCAATGGCACTTTTTGTCATGGCGTAAGCCAGCTCGTCCGGCATGGGCCCCAGCGATTGCCCCGAAGTCAGATTGATAATCGCGCCTGCAAGTTGTCGGGAACGCTCGAAACGTTTCGCAAAACCCAGGGTCAGTAAAGTGGTCGCTCGCATATTCAGCTGGTAATGACGATCCAGTTCGTCCTCAGAAAAATCCTCGGGGGGCGTTGGCTGGCTGTACGTGGCGTTATTGACCAAAACCGAAGGCATACCAAGATGTTTTTCTGTGTAATTTAACAACTTCTCCGGCCCGTTGGATTGCGTCAGATCAAGAGAAATCAGTATACAGTCTAATGCAGGAAAGTCAATGCGTGACACCTCACGGTGTATTCCTCTACATCACGCACCAAGCTTGCGCTATGGTCGGAGTATGTCATGCCCTCTGGGTACTGAGAAATGCTATGACAGATTCACAACGTACGCCGTGGCTTTCCACTTCTTGCTTCAATTGCTCTGGAGCTTCTGAGTCCCGTCCCCAGGGCATTTCCTGGTCATAAGCCTGCCAGTGCGTAAAACAAATATCTATGCCTTGCTTTGCCAGGGCAAGGCAAATAGCGTGTCCCAACCCTTTTTTGCGACTGGCACCTGTAACCATAGCTATTTGACGCACAACAACTCCCGAAAAAAAACGCCCCGAATGTGTCAGGGCGTTTTCTATTTTTTGTGATTTCTAGCGGCCCAGAAACTCTGAAGCCACCCAGCCGTCACCTTTTGCGGTACGAATCTTGTACCAGGTGTAGCCGTCTTTTTTCACACCGGTGGAGGTCAATAAAATGACCTCAGTACCTTCGGTCAGTTGAACCAGCAGGGCTTCTCCCGTGCCGGCTCCCTTACGAATATTCACCAGATCCCCTTTAATGTGGCGCTTGACCACTGCAGGAGCTGCTTTCACCGGGCGAGCGCCCAGAAATTTGGTCACAAGCCAGCCTGACTGACCGCCGGTGGTAATTTTTTGCCACACGTAGCCGCCCTTTTTCACGGGAGCCACGTTGCTCATCACCACTTTGGTGGGAGCTGAGACCTGGGTGACAATACTGGCCGTGGTAGAGGGCTCACTGCGCAAATTCACCCCCGTGCCCGTAATATAGGCATAGCGTACTTTGGGAGTCGTGGCAGCAGGAGCTGCTGTAGCCACGGGTGAGCCTCCCAAAAATTTACTGGCGATCCAGCCAATTTGACCGTCTGCCAGACGAATTTTACGCCAGTCATAACCATCAGCACTGAGATCCTTTGCAGAGAGTAAAATAACGGAAGATCCCTGTGAAGCGCGACTCACCAATGTGCCGCTCAAAGAAGGAGAACGACGCACGTTCACCATATCCGACGTCACATAGCGCTTACCGTAGGTTTTTGCCGTGGAGGTAGGAGGCTGTGTCTGAGGTTGTGTAGGCATAGCTGTGGGACGGGCGGTGACCTGAGATAAACTGCTTTTCAGCAAATTGGCCGCCACCCAGCCTACTTTACCGCTGGAGGTACGCACCTTACTCCACTGGTATCCGTCTGCCTGATAGCCTTTGTCTAATAAAAGCTCGACCTGACTGCGATTTTGCAGGGTCTCCAGAGACTCTGCGTAGAGATAAGGAGACTGACGCAGGTTCACCTTATCACCCACCACGTAGCGCATGGTTTTACTGGTACTCACCGCGGGTTTAGAGGAGGGTTCCACCGTATCGCTTTTGCGCATGGCAGTTTCCCACTGCTCAATTTTACGCCGCACGTTGTCATCGTCAGCGTCCGGCGCGGTTTTAA
>CAYFGW010000093.1:0-16519 GCA_964342365.1 uncultured Candidatus Sericytochromatia bacterium
CAAGGCGAAAACTCGAGCGTTATTACCAAAAAAATTGACTTGGTGGTGTACTAGGCGCTGGACAGAATATTCAGAATGTCGCCATCCTGCACAATATATTCTTTGCCTTCGGTGCGTAGCCACCCCTTGGAACGGGCCTCTGCATAAGAACCGGCTTCCAGCAGTTGTTCGGTGGACACCACCTCTGCCCGAATAAAGCCCTTTTCAAAATCCGTGTGGATTTTACCAGCGGCCACGGGAGCCTTACTGTTCTTTTTGACAGTCCAGGCGTGGGTTTCTTTTTCACCCGCGGTAATAAAGGTAATCAGCCCCAGAATGTCGTAGCCTTTGCGAATCAGACGATTCAAGCCAGGTTCTTCTACCCCCAACTCGTCCAGAAACTCGGCGGCTTCTTCTTCGTCCAGAGTGGCCAGTTCGGATTCTATCTGGGCCGAAATTTTGATGACTTCATGGCCCTCAGCAGCGGCGTATTCTTTTACGGTTTGTACCAGATCGTTGTCTTCTAACAAATGCTCTTCTGCCACGTTGGCCACATAAATCACGGGCTTGTCCGTAACCAACCCAAAGTCTTTGGGAATGGGCATGTCGTATTCACCAGAGCGCACGGGCTTGCCGTCACTCAAGATCTCATAAATTTGTTCTGCCAGTTCTTGCTTGGCAATGTCATCTTTGGTTTTTTTGCCCTTATTGCTTTTCTTAAGGCGTTCTAAGCGCTTTTCCAGGGTGTTCAAATCCGCTAACACCAGCTCTAAGTTAATGGTTTCAATATCGCGGATGGGATCCACCGAGCCGTCCACGTGCACCACCTGACCGTCTTCAAAACAGCGCACCACGTGCGCAATGGCGTCTACTTCTCGAATATGGGACAAGAACTGATTCCCCAGTCCTTCTCCTTTGTGAGCACCCTTTACCAGACCGGCAATGTCCACAAACTCTACCGTGGTGGGAATAATCGTGGGCACACGATCTCCTTTGGTGTACAGCGCCTGAAGTTTGGGTAGCCGGTCGTCGGGTACGGCCACCATGCCCACGTTTTTATCAATGGTGGCAAAGGGAAAATTGGCGGCCACTGCGCCTGCTTTTGTAATTGCGTTAAAAAGAGTGGATTTGCCCACGTTGGGCAGGCCCACAATACCGATACCGAGACTCATATAGAATATCCTTATCTCAAAGATGAAGAACATTATACCGAGAAACGGCAAATTCCTGACGAATTATTAAATCTTCTTTAAATTAAAGACCCTTTACGCAAGGCGCACACTATCTGCACTGATAAAAACAACACGTCGGCGTGTGTCGACACATTTTAAGACGTCATCTTATAAAAATAGATAACAGGTTGTGCTCATGATTATTCCTTCTAATAACTTAGCTCTACTGGGAATTGGTGCCTCTCACCGAACCCGTCTCGAACTCGCGGATCAGCTGTTTTTCCCCGTGTTGGTAGACATTAAAAACCCCTCCCAGCCCATGCCCGGCGGGTATGTAGGCAATCGTGGTGGAGCATCACAACGCCTTACTTCTCCAGGTATTGGTGGCAATACCGGTGGCTACGGCGCTGATTTCAGTGAATTAGAAGGTGATCCCATCACTGCAGTGAAAACCATGACCTCTGACGGTCCCGTGTTTACCATGCAGAAGTATGACGGTAGCGGCATCATCACCGTAGAAGATCCCTTGCTCAACGGCGACGGAACTCCCGCAGCCGATGACTTTTCAAACGTGCCCCGTTATATTGTTAAATCTGACGGCATTGTGTATGACTTACTGGAGCTCAGAGGAGCGGAGCCACCGCCAAATGCCGGGTTTGCTAACGGACCCTATCGCCACTGGGAACTGGCTGCTGCAGCACCCGGTGCAGGCTATACTGCCGCCACCAACACCTATAATCCCCCGATTTCCTCCGCAGACATCACCGAAGATCACTACACCCGTCCGGTGGGCCTGATCTCCTTCAGAGATAAGCAGGGTGCGTCTTCTTCCGCGATTCAGGAACAGCTCCAGCGGGCGCAAAGCACTCTGGATACCATGAGTCGTTTGCTGCGCAGTTTGCACCAGGAATCACAAACGGCTTTCGCCAACATCGTGGTGCGCTAATTTAAACACACCACACCAACTTCAAAATTATTTTTTTCACCCTGAAGATGCTCTCTTACCTGAACACAAGCACCTTCAGGGTGATTGTTTTGCGTGAAGTAGTCGATGAGCTGTTCCTGAAGCAAGGTCTTCTCCGGGGGCCTGGCAAAGGTCAAACGAAAGCGCTCTAAACGCCCGTCTCGTGTCTGCAACACGGTAATGTCCACCGTTCCAAAAGCCGCTTCTAACACCTGTTCGAGGGGCTGTTTTTTTGCTGAGGCCTCCACGGTGTCAACGGTGGCGGGCAGACAAGCCTGAGTGAAAGTCAAGGAAACAACGACGAGCAACCGCTTTGCTGTACAATACTTCATACCTTACAGTGTGACACAAAGGAATGCATATGACAGATTCAACAGCGGCGAAAATAGAAGCTTTAAAAGAAAAAAATGCGGAATTGCTCCGGGGCCGTCCGGCCGCTATTGAACGTCAGCATCAGCGCGGGAAGAAAACCGCGCGAGAACGCCTGGATATGCTGCTAGATCCCGGTTCTTTTGTAGAGTTTGACAAATTCTCCGTTCACCGCTGCTCCCATTTTGGCATGGAAGATAAAAAAATCGAAGGGGACGGCGTCATCACGGGCTGGGGCAAAATTGACGGTCGCCCCGTATACATTTTTTCTCACGATTTCACGGCCTTTGGCGGCTCCCTGGGAGAAGTATTCGCAGAAAAAATCTGTAAGATTATGGATTTGGCCGTGCAAAACGGCACGCCTTTGATTGGTATTAACGATTCCGGCGGAGCCCGTATCCAGGAAGGGGTGGTTTCACTGGCCGGTTATGCGGATATTTTTTATCGCAATGTCAAAGCCTCAGGCGTCATTCCCCAGATTTCTGTCATCATGGGTCCCTGCGCCGGGGGAGCGGTGTACTCACCGGCCCTCACCGATTTCACCTTTATGGTAGAAAAAACCAGTCATATGTTCATTACTGGTCCCGACGTGGTTAAAACCGTCACGGGCGAAGAAATCACCTTTGAAGAGCTGGGCGGAGCCCATACCCACGCCAGTATTAGCGGGGTAGCCCATTTGACCTACCCCGATGAACAAAGCTGTCTGGATCACGTACGCTATCTCCTCAGCTTTATTCCCGCCAATAATCTGGCCGGAAGCCCCGTGGAAGCCTGTTCAGACCCCGTGGATCGCGTGGAGCCCGACCTGGACACTCTCATTCCCGATAACCCCAACAAGCCCTATGATATGCATACGGTCATTGAAAACCTGGTGGACGACGGTGAATTTTTTGAAATTCAACCGGAGTACGCCCCCAATCTGCTCACGGGGTTTGTGCGCATGAACGGTCAGTCTGTGGGCATTGTGGCCAATCAACCCATGGCCTTAGCAGGCGTACTGGACATTAATGCTTCTGTAAAGGGGGGGCGCTTTGTCAGATTTTGCGACGCTTTTAATATTCCCCTCATTACGCTGGTGGACGTGCCCGGATTTTTACCGGGCAAGGCTCAGGAGTATGGGGGCATTATCCGGCACGGCGCTAAATTACTCTATGCCTACGCCGAAGCCACAGTGCCCAAAATCACCCTGATTACCCGCAAAGCCTACGGGGGGGCCTATGATGTCATGTGCAGTAAGCATTTACACGCCGACATGAACTTTGCCTGGCCAGGGGCGGAAATTGCCGTCATGGGTCCACAGGGAGCCGTGCAGATTATTTCTCGCAAAGAAATTGCCAACGCTGAAGACCCCGTGGCCACCACCGCCGAACTCACAGAAGCTTACAAAGAAACCTTTGCCAACCCCTACATTGCTGCTCAGCGGGGCTATGTGGATGACGTGATTATTCCTTCTGAGACCCGCCAGCACCTGATTCGGGCGCTGGAAATGAACCGCAGCAAGCGCGACGAAGCGCCGCGGCGAAAACACGGAAATATCCCGCTGTGAAGACGCTGCGACATATTCAGGTTTTGCGTGGGAATCCCACCGCGGAGGAACAGGCGGCCATCAGCGCGTATTTTCTGAGTCAACCACAGAAAAACGCGGTTAAAAAACCGGCGGATCCCTGGGTGCAAAACGCCCGACGCCAGGAGCTTGAGCGCTGGCCTGCAACCTGTGGAGATCGTGCCTGGCAGCAATGGTAAAACCTTATGAATTGCCCGTGGAGGATCCCCTCAGTGGGAATCAGCGTCGTGTAGAAATCGCGGCCATTCTGCTACAAAACGGCTGGGACGTCCTGGTCCGTCAGCTGGGACTTTTAGAAATTATCCCTGGCGGCTGGAAGCAACGCTTCGACAAACACACTCGTGACGATCGTGAAAAAGCGCCCCCTCTGCCCGTGCCTCAGGCGGTACGTAAAACCCTTGAAGAACTGGGCCCCACCTTCGTTAAACTGGGTCAGGTGCTAAGTACCCGCGCAGATCTTTTGCCCGAAAGCTATATCCACGAGCTCAAAAAACTGCAAGAAAACGTTCCTCCCGTGCCCTGGGCATTGATGGAGCCCGTCATCGTACAGGAATGGAACCTGCGCCAGCGCTTACTGGCCATGCAGGACGATAGCTATATTCCTCGCCTGGCCACCCGTGCTGAAGATATTTTTGTGCAATTCTCCCACATCCCTTTAGCAGCAGGCTCGCTGGGGCAGGCCTATGAAGCTGTCATTCGTCAGGATAAACGGGAAATCCCGGTCATTGTTAAAGTACAGCGGCCCGGGCTGCTTCCCGTGGTGGATGCAGACATCAAAATTTTGCGCGACATTGTCAGCCTCATTGAACGCACATCCTGGGGCAAAGACTATAACTTTATGGGCATGGTGGACGAATTTGCCACCGTGATTCGCAATGAGCTGGATTTTGTGCAAGAAGCCCGCAACACCGAAACCGTCCGGGACAATCTGCGGGAGTTTTACCCGGCTGAAGATATTCAAACACCGCACATTTACTGGGAATACACCAGTCAGCGCATGATGACCATGGAATTCATTCATGGTGAAAAAATGGAGCTGTTTTTTGTGCAAAAAATTGACCAGGTGCTGCAATTTCAGCAGCGCAAACCCGGTCAGAAGCGCGACGAACTCACCCGAGAACGACAGCGGCTGGCGCAGATTATTACCAACACTTTTTTGCACCAGGTGTTCATTGACGGTTTTTTCCATGCGGATCCCCACCCCGGCAATATGCTGCTCAAGCCCGATTATGAAGCGGGCCATATGACCTTAGTGCTGCTGGACTTTGGTATGGTGGGGCGCATTGACCCCCGCTCTCGCAGTATTCTCATTGACTTTTTACTGGCCATTATTCAGTTTGATTCGCGTCGGGCCACCGACCGCATTCTGGAATTTGGTAAAGCGCCCCCCTCCATTGATCGCCACGCCTTTGCCCAGGATTTAGACCACGTGCTGCGCACCACATTGGGCAAACCCATTCGTGAAGTGCAGGTGGGCAAAATTTTGCAGGATATTTTAGACATGACCCTGCGCTACCGCATTCAGCTGCCCGGCATTTTTATTACTTTGATTCGGGTCTTGATTACCATTGAAGGCATTTGTCGCCAGCTGGATCAGGACTATGTACTCATTAAAGCTGCCGAGCCTTTTGTGGTGAGAGCCATTAAGAATCAGTTTGTGGAAACCCTGACCCTGCGAGACTTTGCCCGCGTGGGTTTAGAACTCACACAGCTGCTCAACAGTCTTCCCCGACAACTGGACGATTTTTTCGTCAATTTAAACTCAGGGCGTTTGCAAACCATCACAGAGCACCGCAATCTGGAAGGCTTAGAGCACAGCCTCAAACAGATGGGTCGCCATATTACTGCCGGTTTGATGGTGAGTGGTCTGATGATTGCATCTGCATTGAGCTTGCTGGTCAACCAGGGCCCCCGCATTCTGGGTGCTCCGCTGGTAAGCATTGGCCTCTTTACGCTGGCCACACTTCTGGGGCTCTGGCTACTCAATAAAATTAATCAGCGCTGAGTTTCATAAGAATAAATGAAAGAAACAGTTTCATTTATTTATTTTACCGCACCGCCTTATTTCTACGCGCCCACTGCCTTGTGTGATGATGGCAGTCGTACTCAGAAATGCTATCATAGTAGGGATGGAAAATGTACAGAAGAAATACTGTCATAACTGCTTCAATATTATGGAAGCGGAGCAAATGTCTTGCGATAATTGCCAGTATTTGCAACCTACCCACTATAATCCCACGTACCTGCAACCGCCCTATCGTCTCCAGCAGTACGTGCTGGGGCGTGTGCTCGGACACGGCGGTTTTGCCATCACCTATCTGGCCTATGACCGCAGTCTCGGCACCCGCGTGGCCATTAAGGAATACTTTCCGGCCGAATTTGCCAACCGGGCTCCCGACGGACAGGACGTGGTGCCTTACAGCGGTGAACGGGAAACGCTGTTTCAGCTGGGCAAAGAAAAGTTTATCGCCGAAGCCCGCCTACTGGCAACCCTGCGCAACCCCAATATTATTCGCATTCGCCAGTTTATTGAAAATGCCAATACCGCCTATTTTGTCATGGAATATCTTGAAGGCAGCACTTTAAAAGATCACGTTATCAAAAACGGCGGGCAACTGAGCTGGGAAGACACCAAAACCCTTTTACTGCCCATGCTAGATGCTTTAGAAGAAGTACATTCAAAGCAGTGCTATCACCGGGATATTAAGCCGGAAAACATCTATATTTCTCAAAACAAAACGCCGATTCTGCTGGATTTTGGCGCGGCTCGCCAGCATATGTCGGGAGCCACCACCAATTTGCTGGCCTTTGTAACCCCCGGATTTGCCCCCGCCGAACAGTATTCTTCCAACGGCATTCAGGGCCCGTGGACGGACATCTATTCCCTTGCGGCCACCATGTACTACACGCTGATGGGCGAAACCCCGCCCGTGCCGCAGGACAGAGCACTGGGAGAAACCGAACTCATTTTGCCCTCCCAAAAAGGCATTGATATTCCCCCAAGAGAAGAAGAGTGGCTGATTAAGGGTCTGGAAGTGAAATGGAGCAATCGTCCGGAAAGCGTTTCTCAGTGGCGCATGATGCTGGAACGTAACCTGACCCAGACCGTAGAACTCAAAGCAGAAGAATTACAAAAAGAAATGGGCATGGCTTTTTTACGCAGCGCCATTTTCCCCAAACTCACCCTGCGCTTACTCACCTCACAAGATGAAAAAGAAATTCATGAGGCGGCCAAGTTTATTGGCTTAAAAACAGAACAGGTGAACGAGCTGATTGAGCAGGCGTTGCTCATGACCGGCTCAGAGCGCCGCGAGTCCCTCAACACAAAACAGGCTCCTTTGCAAACCCCTCCTTCTTCCAGAGAGCGCGTGGTCAAAGAGCGTGTGGACAGCCAGAAAACCGCTGATGAACCGTCTAAAAAGCCCCCCGAAGTAGACGCACGCGACAGCAACGCCCTGCCGCCTCGCATCAAAAATTCGCTGGGCATGGAATTTGCTCTGGTGAAACCGTTCACGCTAAAAGACGGTCAGCCCGAGTATCAGCAATTTAATCTGGGCAGTGAAAACCGTCCCTACCTTGTAAAAATCACACGCCCGTACTACTTGCAAACCACCCCTATTACCCAGGGACAGTGGCGGGTAGTCATGGGCACCAACCCTTCCCACTTTCAGGGAGATGAGTGGCAACCGGTGGAACAGGTGTCCTGGGACGATACCAATAGCTTTATTCAGCGCCTGAATCGTCTCAACGAAGGATTTTACCGACTGCCCACCGAAGCCGAATGGTTTTTTGCCTGTTCAGGGAAAGAGCCCGATCACCACCGCTACAGTTTCGGCAATGATGAAGAACGTTTAAAAGACTTTGGCTGGTATGACGGTAACGCACAGGGACGCCCCCACGCAGTGGGCTTAAAACGCCCCAACCGCTTCGGCATCTACGATATGCACGGCAATGTGTGGGAATGGACGGCGGATCGCTTTGGGGCTTATCCCATTGGCGAGTTTGAAAACCCCAAGGGCCCGGATCGCGGCAATTCTCGCGTCATGCGCGGGGGCAGCTGGAATCTGGGTGCCAATTACTGTACTGTGAAAAGCCGCAATTACGAAAGTAGCGGTTATAAGGCGTCCAATCTGGGCGTGCGTTTGCTTTTAGAACCCAAGTAAGAGGTGCCATGTACGCTGAAGACTTTAAAAAAGAGTACGTGCCAGAACGTCGCGGCTTCAAAAATATTGCCTGGTTGCTCACCGCGGCCCTGCTGACCGTTTTTCTCTGGCAAATTCCCTTTGGCCATCTCATGCTCTATCCCTTTACCATTCTGGCCACCTGGTTTCACGAAATGGGACACGGTCTCACAGCCTTACTCATGGGACAAAGTTTCAAGCAATTGTTGATTTTCCCCAATGGCTCAGGCATTGCCTATCATACCGCCGGGGGCCGTCTTACGGGAGCACTGGTGGCGGCAGGCGGATTATTAGGCCCTCCTATTGCGGGATGTCTTTTTATTTTAAACAGCACCTCCATCAAACGCAGTCGCTTTTTTCTGGGGTTTCTGGGGATATTTTTGCTGGTCTCTACGGTGATCTGGGTGCGTACTTCCTTTGGCTGGGTTATTCTGCCCCTTCTGGGTGTCAGCATGCTGGGGATTGCCGCTAAAGGTCCCGGCTGGCTACAGCAGATTGTGATTCAGTTTCTGGGCGTACAGGCCTGTGTCAGCACCTACCGCCAGCTGGACTATTTGTTCATGGAGAGTGCCAACGTGGGCGGACGACAAATGCTTTCTGATACCGGGCATATGGCAGAAGCTTTACTTTTACCCTACTGGATCTGGGGCTCTATTATTGCGGGAGCTTCCTTTTTGCTGCTGGCGCTGAGTCTCTGGCACGTGGCACGCACACCGGTCCCGCTGCCTCCGCGGCGCTAGTTTCCTCTGTCGCATCTTAAAAGCTCTCGCCAAAGCACCCTAATCAAAAAGAGGGTCTACCGTATTGGCATCGAAGTTTTCGGGGGGGACGTTTAAAGGCCGGGAACGCCGAGGTTTGCTGTCCATACTGCCGCCCGCTGAACGAGGAAGCGTTGGCTCCAGTTCTTGAATAGTATTGGCCGCATCTTGTGACACATTCAAAGGCTGCCGGGGTGTTTGCGGTACGTTTCTCGTGGTGCGCTTCGGTGCCGCAGAATTCACATCAGCGGGAGCTTCGGGGGCAGCTGCTGGAGGAGCAGCCCGGCGGCGACGAATCACACGGCGCGGCGCCTGAGGAATCACCTGCCGCGCGGAGCGGGCCCAGTCTTCTTCGGTGAGAATATTATTGTAGTGCTTCACCAGATCCTTGCCAATAAGCACGGTGAAGTCTGTAGTAAGATCGCCCACACTCGCATTCACGTATTCCGTGGTGAATTCCAGCGGTTTTTGAATCAGGGGCAATATATCTGTTTCGCCGTTCTGAGCGATAATTTTGGTCACGGGCGTATCGTGGGGGGCTTTGCGAATATTCACCACCCGGAAGCCCGCCTCTTGCAAACGGCGAGAGACCTCTTTAAAGGTACGAATATCTTCTGTGGCATTCCAGATGGCCACGCGATAGTTAGCGGGGTCCCGCTCTCCCTCATCGGAGGTAAAATCCGTGGTGGGGTCCTGCGCAAAGGTGGAATCAGGGAACATGTCATTGATCATTTTGCGCATTTTATAAATGCTGGGCTGCCAGAAGCTAATACCGTCAATGGTAGAAAAAGAACCGGGCAGCATTACCATTCGCATTTTTTGTTTGTCCAGATTCTTACCAAAATGCACCAACTGGCCCATGATATCACCGGGGATATCGGTTTCAATATTTTCGTTCAGGTGAGTCAATAACTGTGGAATCTTGGGAATAGACTGGGGCTGTAAAAGCTTGTCGAGGGTGGCACGAATAAACTTTTGCTGACGCTGAACCCGGCCAATATCCCCAAGTTCATCCTTGCGAAAGCGCACGTACTGGTGAGCCTGCTCCCCGTTCATATTTTCTTTCCAGCCCTTGTGGATATTAATACCCAAATGCGCGGTTTCGTCCACATAGTACATATCTTTTTCCACGTACATGCGAATACCGCCCAGAATATCGATGGTGTTAATCAGACCATCCACCTTCAGCGCCATGTAATAATCCACGGGGACACCAATGAGATCAGAAACGGTGCTTTTCACCAGGTCCACGCCACCATAGGTCATGGCGGCATTGATTTTATCGTAGTGGTAGCCCGTTAAAAGCGCACGGGTATCGCGAGGAATGGATAAAATACTGGCCTGACCGGTTTCAGGGTCCAGACTGGCCAGCATAATGGTGTCAGTACGGCTACGCACGCCCGCCACAGCATCATCGACTCTTTTACCGTAACTATAATTGTAGTCACTGCCCAGAATAAGAATATTCATGCGGCGCTCAAGGGGACCATAGTTCCAGATCATCTGTGCCAGATCAATGGCAGGTTCCGTTTTGACCACTTCTTCTTTGCCGGTGACTTTATTAATCACCGTACGGTACTGGGGTTTCCCCCCCTGCAAAGTCACGGCCATCACGCCCACAATACTACCTATAGAGAGAGCACCACACACTAAAATGGTGGCCATTAAAATACGAAAGGCTTGTCTCATTTTGACTTGTTGGGACGTTTTAGGGGTGGGCATGCTCTTCATTTTATCCGGTAAACTTCCCTCAAATCATAGCATATCGGGCATTTTGAATATCAGAGGATGGATCACAAAAAATGGGCAAAAACGTGCGGATTTTTACCCACGGGCTTTGACCTTATGCCTGTTTGCAGGCTAAGCTAAAACCACCTCTTTTAAAGGAAGACCGCCTTATGGAATCTGCTCCCCTGCATCTGGCTTTTATCTGGCATATGCATCAACCCATGTACCGTAAGCCTGAGACCCATGAATACATGATGCCCTGGGTGCGCCTGCACGCCACCAAAGACTATTTAGATATGCTGCACATGGTTCAACGGTACCCCCGCCTCAAACATACCTTCAATTTTGTGCCTTCGCTCATAGAACAACTGCAGGATTATGCCACAGGACAGGCCACGGACCGCTATCTGACGCTGACCCTTAAACCCGTGGCTGAGTTGAGTCGTGCAGACCAGCAAGAGATTTTGGAATCCTTTTTTGATCTCAATCACCAACAAATGATTTTTCCCTACCCCCGTTATAAAGAGCTTTTAGAAAAGAAACAGCGGGGAGAAACCTATACCCCCCAGGATTTTATTGATTTGACCCTGTGGTTTAATCTGTCCTGGACGGATCCCCTGCACCGGGAGACCTACCCGCAGTTACAGGAATGGATTACGCAGGGCAGTGGATTTAGCGAGAAAGATCGAGAAACACTGATACAGATTCAGCAAAATATTATGGCGGACACCCTGCCCGCCTATCGAAAAGCTCTGGCTTCACAGCAAATTGAGCTCACCACAACACCTTATTACCACCCCATTTTGCCCCTGCTGAGCGACACGCAAAACGCTGTTTCCAGTCGTTCTGACTCCACCACGCCGCAACAGCGACTACAAGCGCCCGAAGACACAAAATACCATCTACAAAAAGCCAAAGCCTATCATCAGCAGATGTTTGGCCAGACTCCTGTAGGACTCTGGCCTTCAGAACAATCCATGAGCCCGGATCTGATAGAAACCGTGGCCGAACAGGGTTTTCAATGGCTGGCCAGCAGTGAGGGAATTCTCTGGCATTCGCTGGACACCTGGGCCCACCGCGAAAACGGCATTCATCCTGATGTAGACAAACTCTGTCGTCCGTATCGCGTGGAGATCAATGCTGAAAAGCACGTGACCATGGTATTTCGGGATATTTATCTGTCTGACTGGCTGGGTTTTAACGCCTGGAAAGGGGACAATGTTCAGCAAGCCCACGCTTTTTATCAAGAAATCAAAAAAATTCAGCAGCGGTTACGGGACATTTCAGATTTCCCTTATTTGCTTACCATTGCTCTGGACGGCGAAAATTGCTGGGAATACTACCAGCAAGACGGCAAAATCTTTTTAGAGACCCTGTACCAACTGCTCAATGACGATCGGTCTATTCACAGCACTTCTGTGAGCGATTACCTGCAAAAACATCCCGCCACAGATACCCTGCCTCGTTTGCATCCGGGCTCCTGGATTAACTCTGACTTTAGCACCTGGATTGGTGAACCCACCAAAAACAAGGCCTGGGATTTACTGATCACCACCCGACAGGAACTGGTGAAGCATGACCACTTACTCAACACCGAAGATCGCAAGAAAGCGTGGGAAATGCTCTATACCGCCGAAGGCAGCGACTGGTTCTGGTGGTTTGGAGCAGGCCACAGCAGTCGTCACGACGCTCACTTCGATGCTGCCTTCCGCACCTACTTGACTGCCGTGTATCGCTTACTGCGTCTGGAAGTTCCTGCGGCCCTGCAAAAGCCTTTGGAACCCCATGATGAAGCGGCTACTTTGCCTTTGAGCACCATGCAGGCCTCTCAGGAAGGGTACTAAACCTCGTACAAGGCTCCCGCGCCTTAAGCCCCATAGAAAAAGCCCCGCTCTGTGCGGGGCTTTCTAATTTTATATTGAACAGCGGCTGTTAGTTGGCAGCAACTGCGTTAACACGAGCCATCAAACGGCTCTTGTAGCGGGCCACGGTATTTTTGTGCAGAATGCCTTTGGATTGAGCTTTGTCGAGTTGGCTAACGGCCACTTTGGCCAGTTCGTTAACATTCTCGCTGCCTTGCTCAACGGCACGCAGGGTTTTTTTCATGGCGGTGCGAACGCGAGCTTTTACCAGCATGTTGCGCTGGCGATTGCGTTCTGCTACTTTGATACGTTTTTTGGCGGATTTATAATTAGCCATTGGTGTAATAACCTCTATAATGTCTTTTAGTTCGTTTGCGTAAGGTTTTTAAAGATTCATTGCTTTAAAAAGTTAAATGAGGATTTAGGGAGGACTAACGCAACCTTATTTTAACACAGATCAAACGCAAAGGTGAAACTCATGTCATCCCATTTATTCTTTGGGACCTCATCCTGCCGTGGGCTGTCCCACCGTTGGATCTCGCTGGCTCTGGCTTCGGGAGTGCCCTGTATCCAGGTTCTGCCTCACAAAAGTCTCTGGCCGCAGCAGCTTCAACGGCAAGAAAAACCGTTACCCACCGCGTTTTATGGCCATTGTTCACCTTTTACAGTGGAAGACAAAATGTTTCTCTTTGATCAACTTGCCCGCTGGCAGCCGCTCAGCGTTAACCTATTTTATCACGCCCATGACACCTCCAATATCGACCTATTTTTTTGTACTTTTTTAGCAAATTATGTTCAGGTGCCCTGCTTTCTTTTTGAGCAACTCTCAGGGCCTCCTGTGGCGCAAGATGAGGTTTTGCCCCTGGCACCTGTAAAATACGCGCCGGAATCGGAAAATATTTATTATTATCAGGTGTTATGGGAGGGCAAAAAAAGCGTAGAGCAAACCCACCTGCAGTCGTGGTTAAGAAAAATCTAAAAATCTGGCTTCTATTCTGTTGCCACTCCCTGGCAGCTAAGCTATACTAACTAATGTTTGAAGGCCGCGATTGAATGATTGTCTGCTAAAAACAGGTGAGAGCCGTTAGCTCAGTTGGTAGAGCATCTGACTTTTAATCAGACGGTCCCGCGTTCGAGTCGCGGACGGCTCACCATTTGCCCCGTTCGTCTAGTGGCCTAGGACACCGCCCTTTCACGGCGGTAACAGGGGTTCGAGTCCCCTACGGGGTACCTAGGTAAAAACGCTCAGTTATGTTTAACATAAGCTGAGCGTTTTTTTATGGCCTTTTTTACAAGCCCTTTTGCGTTATGAGATTCTCATTTTTTGCTATGATAAACAAAGAGAACCCTTAGAAAGTAGCCCGCCGTGACCGCACCCAATAGACCTTTCACCTCCGATATCCAGACCCCCGACGCCTTTGAGCAGGGCCTTAAAAAAATTGCCTGGGCTCAGCAGCAAATGCCCGTCCTGCGGCAAATTGAAGCACAAGTCAGTGAGGAAAAGCCCCTCAAGGGTCTGCGGGTGGCCGCCAGTTTGCACGTCACCTCTGAAACCGCTCGTTTGACTCAGGTACTCAAGGCCGCAGGCGCAGACGTGGCCCTGTGCGCGTGCAACCCTCTGAGCACACAGGATGAAGTGGCCGCAGCACTGGTTAAAGAAGGCGTACAGGTCTTTGCCAAACGGGGAGAAGACAACGCTACCTACTATGAACACATTGACGCAGTCCTGGACACCGCTCCTCATCTGATTATGGACAATGGGGCTGATTTAATTACAGAGTTACACAAGCAGCGCAAAGATCTCGTTCCCGACGTGCTGGGAGCCACCGAAGAAACCGCCACGGGCATTGCTCGCTTGAACAGTATGGCCCGCAGCAATTTACTCAAGTTCCCGATTATTTCGGTGAACAATGCCAAAAGCAAATATTTATTTGATAATCGCTACGGCACAGGACAATCCACCCTGGACGCTATCATGCGTTCCACCAATATGCTCCTGGCAGGTAAAAACATTGTCATCGCCGGTTACGGCTGGTGTGGAAAGGGTATTGCAGCCCGTGCTAAAGGACTGGGAGCCATTGTTATTGTGGTGGAAATTAACCCCATGCAGGCTTTAGAGGCCGCCATGGACGGCTTTTTTGTGACCACCATGGAACGGGCTGCTGAACTGGGCGAGGTATTTATTACCGCCACAGGAGATCTCAACGTCATTCGTCAGGAACACTTTGAACGCATGAAGTCCGGCGCTTTATTGTGCAACGCGGGACACTTTAACTCTGAAATTGAGGTGCCCGCCCTGGAATCTCTGTCTCAGTCCAAAGAAGAAATGCGCCCCTATCTGTGGCGTTATGAACTGGGCGAAAAGCACCTGTTGCTCTTAGCAGAAGGTCGTCTTGTTAACCTTACCTGTGGAGAGGGTCACCCCGCCGCGGTGATGGACATGAGCTTTGCCAATCAAATCCTGACCCTTTGCCATCTGGCACGCTTTCACCGCAGTCTGGGTCAACGGGTTTACCCCGTGCCTCAGGACATTGATGAAAAAGTGGCGCGCTTAAAGCTTCAGGCTATGGGTATTGAACTGGGTGAGCGCACCCGTGAGCAAATGGATTATCAGCTGAGCTGGGAAAGCGGCACCTGATTGAGCAAATGTTCCAACGTATGGGCGTTCATAGATTATGAAAATATAGGTTCTCTTGAGCAGATAGACCTACTATCTTATGAAAAAACATTTGTTTTTTTAGGTTCAAATCAATCCACTTTAAAACTGGGGCAGAAAAAGTACGCGAAACCCGTACACTTGGAATTGATTACATTAAAAAAAACAAAAGCAAACAATCTCGATTTTCATCTTTCTTTTTATGTGGGGAAATGGCACGCCAGTTCTCCTGGCGACACTGTCTTTCACGTTATCAGCAAAGATACGGGTTTTGATCCTCTTATTAAACACATTAATGGTTTAGGGCGAAAATGTTTACGGGTTTTTCCGGCACCACTTACGCCTGAACAATACAAAAAGCTTACGGAAACCATCATCAATATTTCCGTAAAAAAAAGACCTCAAAAACCAGACACCTTAAAGAACTTTATTAAATCTCATCTGAAAATAACCAGCGATTCTGAGGCTGCCACAATCATCAAACATCTGTGCGCGCAGAAAATTTTGATGATCGAAAATGAAAGACTCACCTACTTGTAAAAACTAGCGGGTCACGCTGTTTTCGGTATCAAACTCATCGAAGTTAATCTGATCTAAGTTGATCACGCTTTCGTCGTGGCGCTCCTGAATGGCCTCTGGTTCATAAGGGTGATTGAGCTTGGAATGGTAGCGTTGAAAACGAAACTCCCGCCCCAGGTAATAGCGGCGGGCCAGGTCGTTCTGGGCCACGGACTCTGAAGGGGCGCTCACAATCACGTTGCCCCGGGTCATAATATAGGCCCAATCCGTAATCCCCAGCGTTTCCTGTACATTGTGATCGGTAATCAAAATGCCGATGCCCCGCTTTTGCAAATGCACAATCATTTCTTTAATACCCGCTACTGCAATCGGGTCAATGCCACTAAAGGGCTCGTCTAAGAGCAAATACTCAGGGTTGGTGGCCACGGCCCGGGCAATTTCCACCCGTCGCCGTTCTCCACCGGAAAGCTGATCGCCCCGGGATTTACGCACGTGATTTAAGCGAAATTCATCCAGGAGTTCATCCAGACGGATTTTTTGCTCCTTACGAGAAACCCCCAGAAGTTGCCATACCGCTTTGATATTTTCTTCCACGGTCAGCTTACGAAACACGGAGGCTTCCTGAGGCAAATAACTAATGCCCAGACGGGCCCGCTTGTGCATGGGCAACTTGGAAATGCGTTTATCGTCAAAAAACACGTCGCCTTTTTCGGGTACCACTAACCCGACCACCATGTAAAAGGTAGTGGTTTTGCCCGCCCCGTTAG
>CAYFGW010000094.1:0-16483 GCA_964342365.1 uncultured Candidatus Sericytochromatia bacterium
TGCCTGATGACTATCGACCACGCAGGACACCTTGATTTCAGAGGTGGAAATCATTTGGATATTAATTTCTGCTTCCGCCATGGCTTCAAACATACTGGCCGCGATGCCGGGAGTGCCAATCATGCCCACGCCCACAATGGAAACCTTTGAAATGCTGTCGTCAAAAACCACTTCTCCGGCACCCATTTTTTGACTCATGGCGGTGGTGATTTCTACGGCTTTTTCTAAATCATCTCGCGTGACTGTAAAAGCGATGTCGTTGCTTTTATCGTCCTGCACAGACTGAATAATCATGTCCACGGATACGTGGGCTTCTGCCAGGGCGCCAAAGAGCTGTGCTGCAATACCGGGCTGATCGGGAACGCTGCGAATGGCCACTTTGGCCTGGTTGGAATCGGCGGTAATGCCGGTCACCGGACGTTGAATTTCGAGATCTTTCATGGGTTTGACCAGGGTTCCTTTGTCGTGATTAAAACTGGAGCGCACGTGCAGCGCGGTGGCATACTTTTTGGCACATTCTACTGAGCGGGGGTGTAATACTTTGGCGCCGAGATGGGCCAGTTCGAGCATTTCTTCATAGGAAATTTCCGGCAGCTTTTGTGCGCTGCGGACTTTATTGGGATCAGTGGTGTACACACCGTCCACGTCCGTATAAATTTCGCAAACGGGAGCTTCTAGCGCACCGGCCAAAGCCACGGCGGTGGTGTCGGAACCACCCCGTCCCAGGGTGGTGATCTGCTGATCCTGAGTCACACCCTGAAAGCCTGCCACAATCACAATATGGTCATTGGCCAGGTGTTGATGTAACACCTCGGTGTTGATGTGCAAGATTTTAGCTTTGCTGTGCAGGCTTTCGGTCATAATGCCCGCCTGCCCGCCGGTCAAAGAAACGGCCTTGTACCCCATTTCCTGCAGGGCCATGCAGAGCAGGGCAATGGAAATCTGCTCCCCGGTAGACAATAACATGTCCATTTCCCGCGCGCTAGGCTTTTCGGTGATGTCCCGGGCCATTTTGACCAGGTGGTCGGTGGTCTTGCCCATGGCAGAAACCACGACCACCACGCCCTCGGGGTGGTTCTCTTTGGTGGCAGCCACGCGACGGGCAACGTTGCGAATGCGCTCTGTGTCGGCCACAGAGGTACCCCCAAATTTTTGTACAACAATGCTCATAGAAAGGTGCTCATTTAATTTTCATTTAATATAACGTTATCAGTCTAGACAGACTACCCCATCAGGGTCAATAAGACAGGTCACAAACTCTGCCTGAATTTCATATTTTTTCCACCGGGCACACATCTCCTGCCCTACCCCCGTCAACGGCTGCTCACTCACCACCAGCAAGGTGGGTCCAGCACCGCTGAGGACGCAGCCAAGAGCTCCTGATTCACGGGCAGTGGCCATTACCGCCTCCATGCCGGGCACCAGCTCCCGGCGATAAGGCTGGTGCAACACGTCTTGCAACCCCTGGGCGATGAGCTCAGGGCGCCCGGTATTCAATCCCACTACCAGGGCACTTAAATAGTTCATGCTCTGAACCGCATGACCCAGAGGAACGTGTTCGGGCACCACCCGGCGGGCGTCAGCGGTTTTAAGTTGAAAGTCAGGAATACAGACGCCCCAGTACAGATTTTCGGGGACGGGCAGGGAAGTATAGGAGACGTTTTGTCCGGGGAAATTCAGCACACAGCCGCCCAGCAAAGCAGGGGCCACGTTGTCTGGATGCCCCTCAATCTCCACCGCCAGCGGCAGCAGTTCCTCTTTGCTCAGGGGCTTACCCAGCCAGAGATTGGCCGCATAAAGTCCCGCTACAATGGCTCCTGAACTGCTGCCCAACCCTCTGGCCGGTGGAATATGAATGGTTTGTTCTACGCTAAAGCGCGGAAAGGGCTTTCCCATCAGGTTATATACCGCTTCTACTCCTCGCCAAATCAGGCTTTTACGATGGAGCGTGTAATTGATGTTGCCATAAGGCCCCTTGCAGTGCATAGCGTAATCTTCGGCGGGGGTAAACACCAGTTCGTTGTGAATATCGAGCGCCATGCCAACGAGATCATAGCCTGCTCCCAGATTGGCTGTGGTAGCGGGAACGCGCAGTCGCAGTGGTTTAAAATGGGTCATGGTTTTTCCTGTGCTAATCAATCAGATGTAAGCAGTTTAACCTGAAGGGCACATCAGGCAAACAGGGCACCGCAGAAAGGCCCGGCGGATAATCCTGAAAATAGCCAGGGTATAACAAGGCGCCGCCCTGAAACAAAGGGTTTTCGGCCACATACACCGCATCTCGATAGGCATGCAGTCGGTCCACATCTGTTTTATGGGGCCGTCCCCCCTGTTGTTTAAACTTTACCTCGAACACCAGGCCTTTTTCCGGGCTATCCTGCTGCAAATGGGTCAGAGACGGATAACGCAAGAGAGACATGTCCGGTTGTTGCGTGCGACTGATGCTGTAGCCGGAGTACAAAGCATTCGCAGCGATTTGGGAATTTACAGCGGAGCGGGCCGGATAGCTTTTTTCTTCGTGTAGACAGAGAATGGTGCCGTCTGGTGCTTGCCAGAGCCCGGTGTCGAGTTTCTTGTGGGGCAGCACTTGATCAAGGTAATGGCACAACTGTTGAAAACACCAGTGCTGATACACATAGGCAAATCCCCGATAGCCCATGTAAATAGAAGGAACAGTTGTGCTTGTTGTATGTGTTGTGTTTATTCTGGGGGTGCTAATCCGGGGGGTGAGGGGTTGAAGCCAGCGGGCGCACTGGAACCAGACGGCGTAGGCGGGCTCTTTTTGCTGAAGGTTTTGTAAGCGTTTTAAGCTGTCGGAGTCCCAGCGGGGCGGCTCCTGTGAAAATGGGTGTCGTTGCCACTGTTGCTCAAGTTGCTGCCAGTGGTTTAAAAGCACGTTTACGTCCACAGCTCGCTGAGTGTGGCGCTGGCTCAGATAATAATCCAGGGCCTTTAAATGGCGCTGAAACCGTCTCAGTAAGTCATGAATTTCTCCGGCCGCAGGCCGTTCGGGCACGGGCCGCTCCTCAATCACCGGCGTGTGAAGAGGAATTTCTGAGGTCGCCTGTCGCAGGGTACGGGGTAGTTTTCGGGTGCGATAAAGCGGCACCGCTTGCTGACGCTGAATGAGGTACTCCTGGCGCCAACGCAGCTGTTCCAGACTTTTTGAAAGCACCCCGGAACTAAGCAGATGCTCCATTAGATAAAGTCTGGCGGCAATGGGTTCAGGCAGAACCTGTGAAGGGTCAAGCTCAAAGGGCACGGGACGTTTTTTGGAAAGCCGCAGGGCGTCATGGGCATAGGTTTCGTCCAGAATCTGGAGCCACAGGTGGGGAGTCAGGGGCGCAGCGGCTAAAAAAACGTGAGTGTTCCACAGATAACGATGGCCGCCGGAAACCTTCTGATACATTTCAATGCGGTGATACCCCGGTTCTCCCGCGGGCCAGTCCGCGTGCAAATACAGGTGCTTATCGCTTCGTCGCTTCAGGTACACAGGCTGAGTGTGGCGATCAATCCTTAGAACGAGCTGTTGCCAGGCTGGTGTTTGCACACCTTCGGAAGAACGCAGGGGAAAAGACAGCTCCAGTTGGGCGGGTCGCCATGCGGCGGGAGCCTGTAGCGAACGGGCCCGCTGATCAAACCAGCTCAAACGAAAATTCACCACGAAAACAAGAGATTGTCCCGGTCATTCAGATGGTTTAAAAGCTGTCTCTGGCACAGGGGGAGTGTGTCAGGGATGCAGGCTGACAGTGCTTCCAGCATGCTTTTGGAGGAGGGCGTGCGATGTATTAATTTTTGCACCAGTGCTTCATCCAGGGCCTCTAGCTCGGGGATGCCGTAAATTCGGGCCTGGGCAATGTAGTGCTGGAGATCTTCTAGCGTTCGGTAGCTGATAGGGTAAGCCGCCGTGAGTTCAGGCCAGATCTGCTCCATATGCTGACGCACTTTGCCACGAAAAAATTCTCGCAGCTCCGGTGGTGGGGCGGCAATATCCAGAATAAAAGCCCGATCGTAGACCCTTTCAGACCACCGGGACATCTCAGGCGCGTTAGCGGTGCCAATACAGCGTAAATTGGGCGGAATGTCCAGCGGCGGCGCTCCGATACGTTCGTATTGCGCGCTTTCGCCCCGGCGACGCACTTCCAACAGAGACAAAAGCGGGGCAAAATAATGTTCGGTGCGGGCCAGGTTAATTTCGTCTAACACCAGATGATAAGGAACGGGCTGCTCTTGTCTGGCGGTGGCCGCTTTCCAGTGCTCAGCGGCTTCCGCAATAAATCGGCTGGCGGCGGTGCCCATAAAGCTGCCGCTGGCGGCGTTGTAATAGCCCAAAAAATCCTCTGGACTTAACCAGTGGGGCGAAACGGGCACCAGCAGGTAGCGGGCTCCGCTGGCGCTGGCATAAGCCCGCGTAAGCCAGCTTTTGCCGTTCCCACTGGGACCCTGTAAGATCACCAGCGAGCGGGTTTGCAAGGCCAGGTGGTACTGGCGCAGGGTGCGATCCTGTAAGCGCAAACCAAGGGCCAAAATATCCTGCTGAATTTCTGCCAGTAAACGGGGAGCGGCGGGCACCGGGAGCGGGTGAAGCAGAGGTTTTAGCTGCTCCCATAAATCGTCTGTTTGCTCAGGTGTCAGCTTAAACAATCCTCCCTGAGGACGTTTCCAGAACAGGGTGTCTTGTAAAACGTCTTTAAATTGTGCCCTGGAGAGCGGCATAGAGAAAGCACCTTCTAGCCGATAGCCCACACACCACTCAAACTCGGGGTTTTCGTTGCTGCGGTAAGCGGTACTGGTACAAACCCCTGTGGCCACAAAACCCTGACCCGATTGCCAGAATAACAGGTGGTCTCCTGTGGCAATCTGTTCTCTATAGCGGGGCACGGGCCATTCTCCTTCGGGAGGCACCTGACCCGCTGTGACGCGGGCAATGTGCACCTGAAAGTCAAAATGTTCCGGGTTGATCTGAGCAATCCACAAACGTTGCATGCCTCTATTTTGCCATTTTTTTTTCGCAACTTGTTATAATCAAAGCAATGAACAGCTTTTCCCTTCGTCCCCGTCTTTTGATTTTGTTGCACAAGGGTCGTCAACTGGTGTCTGCTCTGGAACAGCCTCAGGAACCCGCGTCTTTCTGTGCCTCTGAACCGCTGCGCCCCGTGGCGGTGACAACGCAGGTGCTGCGATCCGCGGAGCCGCTGACGTTACCCGATCGTGTGCCCGCCGTGGCTTCTGTGCTTATTGATGCTGCTCCGCTGTCTCGGGCGCTGGATTTGCAACCCAATACCGACTACGTTCTGCCTGATATAAACCTCTGTTTTTACCCCTCGGATCAGACGGTGGGTTTAGAGCCCATTCCCTTCGATATTGAGGGGGCCCGTGCGCGCACCTTTTCTTCTGGAAACCTGTTAAAGCATCTGCTCACCTACTGGGTGACGTTTTTGAACTGTGAATTGGAACAGTACGGCTGGAAAGTGGAACGACAGGGTACACAACTGTGTCTGTCTGCACAAACGGTGCGCGCGGGCTGGAACGTATCGGGTACGTTTAGTGAGTATCTTCAGGCTTTCGACAGCCGCAAACCCCTTCAGGGGCAAAGTGCGGGTGAAGCGGTACACATTCACTGGGGGCCTTATCAAATGGGGGAAGACATCTGCGAAGTGTCTTTTCCTTTTCAGTCCGCCTGGGATTTGAAAACCCTGCAGCACACTTTCGAAACCCACTTGCGCAGGCAGTACTCTGGAGACCTGCAGTGGCGTGATTTTTATCTGGAATTACCCACCTCCGTATCCGCTCAGGCCCTGCCTTACCGTTCACAACTTCCGGGCTATATTCATCAGGTTTTACCGCTTGATCTGGACGCCTTTCAGGGCGCTGAATCCATTGACTTTATGCTCAACGGTCAACAGATCACCCTGGCCCCGGAAGCAACGCCTCAGGAATGGCTAAATCAGTTGCAGTCCCGCGCCACTCCTATGAATATTGAGGTAACTCTTACACAGGAGCAGCATCTGTGCTTGACAGCTCGTTCTGTAGAGCAGTCCCTACATCTTTCGCAGGTGTCAGCAGGTGCCCATCATCGTCTGGGTTTGGAACCCGTAACCATTTTGTCCGGAGTCGCCTCTGAGAACCAGGAAGATCTCTGGCAAGAGTGGCTGGGGTTGTTGGAGCAGTTTCTACCCCTGCTTTCAGAAGCAAAAGATATTGCTGAACCTTTGAAGCAGGCTCTTCAGGAGGCCGGCTCACAACAAAATACGGAAGCTCGACTTGCGGGCTTAAATGCACTATTGCCCCGCATTGATCAGTGGATGGCGGCGGGTGAAGCACAGCCACGGCAGTTGCCGCAAGATATGCAAACTTTTCAGCAGGTGATGCAACCCGTTTCGCTGGTACAGGCCGGAGAACGCGGAACGCCGGAGGGATCAAGTTTTGATCATAAGATTTAAAAGCAGAGGATACGGGCATGGGTAGTCTTGGACAACTGGGCGTCACAGGAATGTTGGCGGTGAACTCCTGGATGAGCACCATCAGCGCCAACATTAACGGGGCTTCTCGCACCGCGTATAAACCCACGCGGGTGTCTTTGTTGGACGGCGCGGTAAACAGTTTTGGGGATTTTCAGATTCCTCAGCCCACTATGCAGGTGCAGGCTACCACGCTGGAATGGGCCCAGGGCTCCATTCGCCAGTCCGACTCAAGCGCGCACTTTGCTTTACAGGGGCAGGGCTTTTTTGTGTTGGTGGATGACGCCGGAGACTATTACCTGACCCGTGACGGCGAATTTCACTGGGACGGTCTGGGTTTTTTACGCAACAGCAACGGTTTGCGGGTGGTCTCTAACGGTCAGGACTTTGTGCGCCGGGGGCCCCAGGATGAAGACATCTTTTCACAAGACGGCGAGTCGGCAGAACTGGCCCGATATGGCGATAAAAGCTTTTTAATTGTGGACGTGGCCAATCGGGACGGCCTCAAATTTTCCCGCTATGGCGCCACGGTGTTCGAAGTGGATGGTGAACTCCCGCTGCGGGTGGAAAATAACTTTGATACCAGTACGGACGGCCTGACGTTTTTGTACCGCGATCCCAAGCAATTGCCCTATGTGGGCAATCACGATACCCCGGCCTTTGTGCCCTTCAACGCGGCCCGCCCCAACGATTCTAACTTCACGATTGACCTGGGAGAAAACGGTACCTTCGATTATTCAGCGCCAGTTCCTTTTGGTACAGGTGCCCCTTTTGATCCTGATACAGAGACCATCCAGGATGTGATTGATGCCATTAACAGCTATGGGACCGCCAATAATGCCAACATTTTTGCCAGTTACGATCCCGCCACGGATCGTTTTTTAATTCGCAATATCGGGGCTCCCAAGGTGAACGATCCCGGTTTTCGCCCGGGAAATTTCCAAATCGATCTGGGAGACAACGGGATTTTTCAATACCCCAATTTTGATACGAAGCGTACCACCATTCGTCAGATTGTGGACGAAATCAACCGGTATGCCGCTGCTAACGGTGTTAATGTGGTAGCCAGTTTTGACGACGTTAACCGTGAGTTTTCGCTGGTGAACACCACCGGGGCTATTGGAGATAACCAGATTGTGTTTCAGGGAGGAAACGGAGCGGCCATCGCGGACTTCTTTAATCTGCCTGCTGTGACGGCCAGCAGTGGTGGTGGCGCACAAAATGCTGACAGCGCTAGTAATATTGACAACAATCCCCCTTCGGCCAATACTTTTGCGCAAATTACGCCTGTGGACGTCAATTCTACACCGCTGGGGCGTTTGGTTAATCCTGACACTTCCATTAATTTTGGCGGCGGAAACGGTAGACCGCTGGCGGACTTTTTCAGGGTGTATAACGTGGCCTCACAAGCGGACGGCCTTGCTGGAAACTCCGGATCTCGTCTGGAGAGTCGACGGGATATTGATAATTCCATGATTCGTTCAGATTTAGATATTCAGGCCGCTGATATTGCTGCGTTACGCTTTTCAGATTATGTAGACGATGTTCCCTCAGCGGGGATCGGGCTTGCTAGCGGTCCTCCGCCTACTTATACCCACGACAAGCTCAATAATGTGGTGATTTCTGATTCAGGCCCGGGAAATGCGCTGGGGCTCCTCGGCATCTCACATGCCCAGCAGACCAGGGATTTTGATCTGGTCTTTGATTATTCTACGGATGCTACTGCTTTAGATCTTCACTTTGCACAGCAGCGCAATGAGCAGATTGACTCGGGAGGATATACCCTTAAATATATTCCCCTTTCCGGAGATGTTTTTTTGTATGCTCGCGGGGATAATCCAGATGACGCTCCTGCCCTGATTGGAACGGGGACGCTGCCCACAAGCAGTGGTCTTGGAACGCGACACCGTTTTGCAGCACGGCTTGACGAGGACGGAAATCTAGAAGCTTCTGTGGACGGTGTGAGCACTGCGTTTACCCTTAATTTAGATGAGGTGTCTTCGGGGGGGTATTTAACCTTAGGTCATGTGGCTGGCCGTCTGGAATTGTTCAATATGTATGCAGATTATAAGGCCACTTACAGTCATGACGCCACCGGCGGTATGGTATCTACGGGGATCAAATCCTACGCTAACCGTGAAGTGAGTGCTCCTTCTGAGGTGCGTGGCAACACACGGGTACTGCAGTCCTCTTTGGAAAGTTCTACCGCTTCGCTGACAGAATATATTCCCATGCTGGGTCTGGCGCAGAAGGTGTTTGCTTCACTGTCCAAAATCATTAACGTGAGCAATGCGCTACAGGACGATATTAATCAGCTGATTCGATGATTTTTATTAAAAGTGGATTAAATATCTTTTTTCCATTGGTTTGCTATTAAATAAATGTTAAGCGATCTGTAAAAGTCTGCCCCGAAATTGGTATGATAGAAAAAGCAGTTTCCCTATAAGAAAGGTTGGAGTATGTCATTCGATAGAATTGGGGTCAATTCCCTTCTCGCTGTAAATGCCTGGGTAGGTGTAATCAACGGTAACTTACAAAGTGCAAACCGCACGGGTTATAAAACCACGCGGGTGAACTTTACGGACGGCCTCGGTGTGAATCGTGTGGCTGGCAATCTCGAACTCCCTCCTTCCACCCTGACGGTTCAATCTACAAAAGTCGAGTGGGGCCAGGGTTCCGTCATTAACTCCGATACCGATACCCACTTTGCTCTCCAGGGCGATGGCTTTTTTGTTCTGCACGAAGAAGCTTCCAATAAATATTTTGTCAGCCGAGACGGCGAGTTTCACTGGGATAACGAAGGCTATCTGGTGAACAGTTCAGGGCTGAAAGTGGTGTCCGCAGGTCAGGACTATATTCGTTACAGTACTGAAGACCAGAGTGATATTTTTCATAAAGACGGCTATTCTGCAGAGTTGGAAACCTATGGCAACAAAAACTTCTTGCTCCTGGACTTTGCTAATCGCGATAATTTACGCATGTCAAAGTACGGTTCTACTGTATTTGAGCTGGATGGTAACTTGACCACCCGCGTGAATAATGATTTTTCAGTTTCTACAGACGGAATTACCTTTGTCTACGATGACCCCGCTATTGTGCCTTTCATTAATGATCCTGGTCTGGTTTTTGCGCCACCAGCACTGGCGGCCGACGCTCAATTTACCATTGATTTTGGAGATAACGGCCCGCTGACCCTCACTCTCACCGATACCACTACCCTTGAAGATATTGTCACCGCTATTGATGGTGTTGGCGGTGTGTCTGCTTTCTATGACGATGCCACTGATAAATTATCCATCGAAAATACGGTCGCCTCGGGGGGCAGCAATCGGATCTCCTTTTCTGGACCTAATGGTCGTGCGATTCAGGAATTATTCGATCTTACTAACCCACTTGTACAGAGTTATACCACTGGTGGCAACGACGGCTATTTTATTCAAAGTCGTGAAGATATTGATAACAGTGACGAAAATGAACGCAAAGATATTGAAGATGCTCCGCGTACGTTACCTCCCTTTGTAGGGCAAAATACCTTTACCACCACACCTATTGTAGATCTGACGACGGAGTATATCGCGGATTATACTCACAATAAACAGGCTGGATACGTGCAGGCTGATGCTACAGGTGCAAGAGCAGGGAGTAGTATGGTACTTTCTCAGGCCAGTACCACCAATGAATTTGATGTGGTGATGGATCTTAAAGTTACCGATGGTGGGAACATTTTACTTGCGTTTGGTCAATCAGATCCCCAATCGCTGCGTACTGGTGGATTTGGCCTTTCCTATGATGTGGCTTCCGGTGACGTAACTCTGGTGCAATTTCCCGATTCCTATAGTCCTACCGCAAATCCTACCATTTTGGGAACTCAGAATGTAGGGACCTTCTCTAGTGGCGCCGGCACAGCCGCTCTTGACGCGGATTTGAATCCCAGTCGCATGGCGATTCGCCTGGACAATAATGCCATTCTCACGATGAGTATTGACGGAGGAGCTGTGGCCACCTTCGATATGGGCAGTACGGGTACCCGGCCGGCAGCCGGATTTATGAGTTTGCGTAATTCCAGCAACATCCTACGAGTAGAAAACCTGCGTACAGATTTTAAGAATATTAACAACTCTTCAACTACAGGTCAGATGGTGTCCGTAGGGCTTTCAGATATTGCCAACTATGAGGCTAGCGGTCTTGTGCACGGCAACCGCCCAAGAACTTATGTCACCCAGAATGCTTTAGAATCCTCTGAAGCCTCTCTGACCGAATACATTCCTATGCTCAGTATTGCGCAAAAAGTGTTCTCGTCAATTTCTAAAATCATCAGTACCCATAATCTGATTACCGATGATCTGAATACTCTGATTCGTTAACGGCCTGGCTACCCAAAGACGTTAAGTACAGTTAAAGATTTGTGTAAAATAACCCCAAAAAAACGGGGTTATTTGCGTTTAAAAGGGATCTAAAAACTCAAAACACCCCCGATTAGTGTTATAATTTACCATCCACTTTATGTGATATGGAGAAGACACGTGGTTTCTTTTGATGCAACAGTACTAATACAACTTATTAATTTTCTCTTCTTTTTATTTATTCTTAACAAGATTTTCTTTCAACCGATCATCAAGATCCAAAAAGAACGCCAGGCTGGCCTGGATAAAGCCCTTGAATCCACCGAAGCCAAGCGGGAAGAGCTGCAGCAACTGCAGACGAACCATCAGCAACAGATGGATAAAGCCCGTCAGGACGCTTTTGAACTGGTATCGGCACAAATGGAAAAAGCAACCCAGGAGCGCAATGCGCAGCTGGCAGCCGTACAGGCTGAGTTAGATATCAAGATGAACGAAACGCGCGAACAGCTCGCGCAGCAGGAAGATGAGTTGCGCAAGAGCCTGAACGCGCAAATCGCGCCGCTGGCCAATCAAATTGTGCAAAAACTTACTGCTACAAACCCACAGGAAGCAGGTGTGTAAATGAACCCCCTTCTTATGATGGTGCTTTCTAACTTACTGAACTTTGGTATTTTAGCCTTCCTTCTTTGGAAGTTTTTGGTGCCTCGCATTTCTGAGGCGATGGACAAAAAACAGGCCACCATTTCTCAAACTATTGATGAAACAGAAAAAAATCTCGCGGATATGTCTGCTGAACTGGATGCTGTGCGTAAGCAAATCGCTGAAGCAGAGCCTCAAATCGCCGCGATTCGCTCTGAAGCAGAAGCCCGTGGTGCCGCCGCTGTAGAAAAACTCAAAGCGGAAACCACTGAAGAAATTGCCGCTTTGCGTCAGCGCGTGGAACGTCAGATTGAACAAGAAGTGAGCAATTTGCGCTTGCGCTTGCGCCAGGAGCTGGTCGAACAGGTCATGGCCAACGCCACCAATTTGATTCAGGAAGATCTCAATAAAATTGGGCACTCTGAACTCGTAGAAAGCTTTGCTTATACCCTGAAAGACTTCAAGGAGTACACTTCATGAAGAATAAAGTCATTGCCGAACGTTATGCCACTGCTCTTTTTGAGCTGGCTCAGGAACAACGTCAGGAAACAGCCTATGGCGGTATTTTGACGGATATTATTGCCATGATGGATGAACACCCTGATTTCGGGCGTTTACTGAACCATCCCGTGGTTAAAAAAGAAGACAAAAAGCAACTATTGAGCAAGCTCTTCTCTGGCAAGGTGCCCGAGCAAATGCTGAATTTTTTGCATCTGTTAGTGGACAAAAAGCGGGAAGACTACCTGCCGGAAATTCAGGCAGAGTATACTCGCCTGATGAATGCCAGTAACAAAACCATTATTACCGACGTGGTAACGGCAGTTCCCATGTTCAAAAAAACGGAGGCGATTCTCAAGCAGCAGCTTGAAGATTACCTCGGTCAACAGGTGGTTATGAATTGCCACACCGATCCCGATTTACTCGGAGGTGTGACCATTAAAATTGGTGACCGCATGATTGACGGCTCTCTCAAAACACAGCTGAATAACCTCGCCCAGGCTCTGGTATAGGCGAAGATAAGAAAGAAAGGCATTTTTATTTATGTTGAGCATTCAACCTGATGAAATTACCAATATATTAAAAGAACAAATTTCAAATTACGAGCAGCAGCTCAGCGATTCCTCTACCGGAACCGTTCTCAGCGTGGGAGACGGGATTGCCCGGATTCACGGACTGGAAAAAGCCATGGCGGGAGAACTTCTCGATTTTGGTAACGGTACCGTGGGTATGGTGTTTAACCTGGAAGAAGACAGTGTGGGTTCCGTTATCTTTGGTAGCGGCCGCGACATCAAAGAAGGCGCTGTGGTAAAAACCACCGGCCGCGTGGTAGAAGTTCCCGTGGGCGAAGCCATGCTGGGTCGTGTCGTAGATTGTCTGGGTAATCCTCTGGACGGTAAAGGCCCTATCGAAACCAGCGAGTTCCGTCTGGTAGAATCTCCTGCCCCCGGCATCATTGAGCGGAAGTCCGTTCATGAGCCGCTGCAAACCGGTATTACAGCGATTGACTCCATGATTCCCATTGGTCGGGGTCAGCGGGAACTGATTATTGGTGACCGCCAGACTGGTAAAACCTCTGTGGCTATTGACGCTATTCTTAATCAGAAGGGTCAAAACTGTATTTGTGTGTACGTGGCTATTGGTCAACGTGCCTCTAACGTAGCCAACGTCATCAAAACCCTTGAAGACCACGGTGCGATGGAATACACCATTGTGGTAGCTGCAAACGCTAACGATGCGCCCGCGCTTCAGTTCTTGGCCCCCTATGCCGGTTGTGCCATGGGTGAATACTTCATGTACAAAGGCGGCCACGTGCTGTGTGTCTATGATGACTTAACCAAGCAAGCGGCTGCTTACCGCGAAATGTCTCTGCTGATGCGTCGTCCTCCCGGTCGTGAAGCGTATCCCGGTGACGTTTTCTATCTGCACTCTCGCTTACTTGAGCGTGCGGCCAAGCTGAGTGACAAAGAAGGTGCCGGTTCCTTAACCGCGCTGCCCATTGTAGAAACTCAGGCCAATGACGTAACGGCCTTTATCCCCACCAACGTTATTTCCATTACCGATGGTCAGATCTTCCTGGAAACCGACCTGTTTAACGCCGGTATCCGTCCTGCGATCAACTCCGGTATTTCTGTATCTCGTGTGGGGGGGGCTGCTCAGACCAAGGCCATGAAGAAAATTTCTGGTCCCATGCGTCTGGAGTTGGCTCAGTACCGCGAACTGGCGGCCTTTGCTCAGTTTGCTTCTGATCTGGATAAAGCCACCCAGGCCCAACTGGCCCGGGGACAACGCCTCACTGAAATTCTGAAGCAGCCTGTGAACTCTCCCTACTCTCTGGGTAAAATGGTGATTCAAATCTATGCGGTGACACAAGGCTACACTGACGATGTGGATCCCAAGCGTATTGACGAATTCCGCAAGCAGTTCTTTGCCTATCTCGATACCAACCACCCTGATATCGAAGCCAAAATCACCGAAACCGGTTTACTCCACGGTGAAGAGAGCGAAGACAAGCTCAAGCAGGCCCTCAAAGCTTTTAAAGAAAGCGTTTTTAAGGTCTAAACTATGCCAAGTACACGGGAGATCCGAAACCGGATCAAAAGCTTGAAAGGAACCCAGCAGATTACCAAAGCCATGAAAATGGTGGCGGCTGCTAAAGTTCGTCGCGCTCAGGACAGCGTGATGGCTACCCGTCCCTACGCGCAAAAACTGAAAGAAATGTTTCAGTATGTGGCGTATCGTCTGGCTGAAGAAGACATCGATGAACCTTTGTTAGAACAGCGCGAAGTCCACAACGTGGGCTTTGTGATTGTGACTTCCGATAAGGGATTATGCGGTGCTTACAATTCAAATCTGCTCAAATTTGCCAGCAAGCAAATGGAAGCGGTATTGGAAGCCGGACAGACGCCCAAAGCGTGGTTGGTGGGCAATAAAGCCATTAACTTTTATCGCAAGGGTGATGTGGAAATCAAGGCGCGGTACGCTTCACTTCCAGCGGTGCCTACTTATGTAGAAGCCGAAATGATCACTGAAGCCGTCAGCGAAGCCTTTTTAAAGGGTGAAGTGGACAAAGTGGTGATTATCTACACCGACTTTGTGTCCATGTTGCAGTACAACCCCACGGAGCTGCAACTTCTGCCCGTGGCTCCACCTGAAGGTGATGATGCGCCCAAAGCAGATTACCTTTATGAGCCGGATCCGGTAACGCTGTTACAAAGTATTTTGCCTCGTTATATCGGTCGTCAGATTTTGCGTTCTCTCTTAGAGAGTGCGGCTAGTGAATTAGCGGCGCGAATGACGGCCATGGACGCGGCCACCAAAAATGCTGACGAATTGTTAGACGAGTTGAGTACACTGTATAACAAGGTACGTCAGGCATACATTACCAAAGAAATTCTGGAAGTTGTGGGCGGCGCAGAAGCCCTGAATCAATAGAACAAGGAAAGAAACAAATGACAGAAAGTGCAGTAAACACGCAACGTGTTGGCAAAATCACCCAGATTCTGGGGCCTGTTGTTGACATTTTATTTGACGGCGAAAGTCTGCCCGATATTTATAACGCCCTGGAAATTGATCGGGGTGAGCAAGGAACCCTCGTGGTAGAAGTACAGCAGCACCTTGGCGGCAACGCCGTGCGTACCGTATCCATGTCTTCCACCGACGGACTCGTGCGCGGCATGAACGTGGTGGACACCGGTTCTCCTATCATCGTGCCCGTGGGTGAAGCCACCCTGGGTCGTATTATGAACGTAACGGGAGATCCTGTAGATGAAGCAGGCCCCGTGGAAGCGCCTCAGCGCATGCCCATTCACCGTGACGCCCCCAAAATGGTGGACCTCACCGTGGAACCCGAAGTTTTTGAAACCGGTATTAAGGTTATTGACCTGCTGGCTCCCTATCCAAAAGGCGGTAAAATCGGCCTCTTTGGCGGTGCGGGTGTTGGAAAAACCGTACTGATTCAGGAGCTGATTCACAACATCGCCAAACAGCACGGTGGTGTATCGGTATTTACCGGTGTAGGCGAACGTACCCGGGAAGGTAACGATCTTTACCACGAATTTATTGAATCTAACGTTATTGATAAAGTAGCGCTTGTGTATGGTCAGATGAACGAGCCTCCCGGCGCGCGGATGCGTGTGGGCCTGACCGGTCTGACCGTTGCGGAATATTTCCGTGACGTACAAAATCAGGACGTGCTGCTGTTTGTAGACAACGTATTCCGTTTCACCCAGGCGGGTTCTGAAGTATCTGCGCTATTAGGCCGTATGCCTTCAGCGGTAGGTTACCAACCCACCCTGGCTACCGAAATGGGTGCCATGCAGGAGCGGATTACCTCTACCAAGTCTGGTTCAATTACGTCCATTCAGGCCGTATACGTGCCTGCGGATGACTTGACTGACCCGGCACCTGCGACCACCTTTGCTCACTTAGGTGCGACCACCGTACTGTCCCGTAAGATTTCAGAAAAAGGCATTTACCCCGCGGTAGACCCTCTGGATTCTACTTCTCAAATTTTGAAGCCAGAAGTTGTGGGGCAGGAACACTATGAAACCGCTCGTGCGGTACAGCAAGTGCTGCAACGCTACAACGAATTGCAAGATATTATTGCTATTCTGGGTATGGAAGAACTCTCTGACGAAGACAAACAGTCTGTGGCCCGTGCCCGTCGTCTGGAGCGTTTCTTGAGTCAACCTTTCCACGTAGCGGAAATCTTCACAGGATCTCCCGGCACCTACGTTAAGCTGGAAGAAACCGTGAGCAGCTTCAAAGAAATTCTCGAAGGCAAGTATGATGATCTTCCTGAGCAGGCCTTCCTGCTGGTGGGTACCATTGACGAAGCCATCGAAAAAGCGAAAAAATTACAAGGATAATAGGTGACATGAGTCGAAGCATTCAGTTAGACGTGGTCACCCCCACCGGTGCACTCGTAAGTGAAACGGTAGACTTCCTTTCCATTATGGGCCCCAGTGGCTCCATGGGAATTCTACCGGGTCACGTGCCGGTGTTCATGCTGGTGGACGTGGGATACGTAGAGTATCAACA
>CAYFGW010000095.1:0-16409 GCA_964342365.1 uncultured Candidatus Sericytochromatia bacterium
ATGCGATCTCCCAGAGGAAAGCGAGCGGAAGTGCCCAGCAGCGGACCGTAAACCCAGCCCGTGCCTTCAAAGAGGCGTTCTCCCTCCATGTTTTCAGCACTGTCAATGCGCAGCCATTTGCCTCGACTGCCCGTCATGTGAACGATCACCGGTAAGGTCGTGGGTAACTTTCCCACCCGTCTGGACTTGCCACTGGCTTTCGCGCGTATGTTCAGTCCCGCAGGGTCTTTGTCTATGACAAAAGCCTGCCCCTGACAGCGGTGCTGAACAGGGGCAGTGTGGCCGGGAAACGCAGGTGTCCAGGCCAGATAGAGGCATAAAAAACTAAGCGTGGGCTTTTTCAAGCTCGGGCTCAAGTTCTTTGTTCTCAAACATTTCGGTGACAATATCGCAGCCGCCGAGCAGTTCACCGTTCACGTAGAGCTGAGGAAAGGTGGGCCACTTGGAATACACTTTCAGGGCCTGACGTTTTTCTTCGTCTGCCAGAATATTCACATAGGCATAGGGTTTGCCAATGCTGTTGAGCATTTCCACCACGCGGAAAGAAAATCCGCACATGGGTTGCTCAGGGCTACCTTTCATATAAAGTAAAACCTTGTTTTCTTTGACTTCTTTGTCGATTTCTTGCATCACGTCACGAGACATAAGTATTTCCTTTCTTAGGGGGCTTTAAAAGCCGTAATAGGCGTCAGAAGGGCGCGCCAGTTCTTCGGGGGTTTCGGCCCAGGTTTTCATGCTGAGAGCGTGTACCGGACGGCCATCACCCACCAGATGCTCCACAATACCGTAGACCTTCTGGTGTTGTTTGACCCGGTTGAGTTCCGCAAAACCCGCCCAGATCACGTTCACTTCCAGATGATCACCGCCACCGGTGAAGTCACGAATGTAGACTTCAGAGCCTTCCAGCTCTTTTTCAATGAGGTTTTTCAAGTCTGCTGCAATCATGAGAAACTCCTTTTTTTCATTAAAGACGAATGTCGGGGTTGGGGTCCAGTTTATCGGTGAACTGAGAGCCCTCAATATGAGAAATGAGCCACAGGGGAATCACTGTCTTGGCGCTGCCTTCGGGATTAATAATGCTGAGCACCTGCTCAAAAATATTCCAGACGGGCATGGTGAGTGCGCGATCCCCCGCCTCTTGCATATACTCTTCAAAGTTGCTGATTTCCCAGGCGCAGGTGTGTACTTTCACCTGATCGTTGAGCTGTACTAAGGTATTGCCCATGGCGCGACATTTGGCAGGACGTACGGGGTAAATGCCGCATTTGTCCATCACCAGAAAGGGACAGGTGGCGTTTTTGAGGGACTGAGCCAGCGTCTGGTAAGTATCGCGCACTTCTTCAGCGGGAATATCACCGTCCATCATGCGCTGTTGCAGGACCAGTGCGTCTCTGTGTTCCGCCACATAATAGCGGGCTCGACGAATAATTTCGTCCTGAATAATTTGGGGAAACTCGTTAATGTAGTAGAGAATCAGTTCAAATTCCAGCGCAGAGATATAGGGAGGGTGTAATCCCTTGCAGCACATGGCGCAGTCCACTTTACAACGAATGTGATTATAGCGGGCTTTGACCTCGTCCTGTAAATAGTCCATGATGTCGTACATGTCTTCAATACAGGTAATTTGTTTCAGGGTTTGGTAACCCTCGGTAATGGTGGCCGCAAGACCCTCCATGCCGTCAGCAGGGGCGATGGGGTTATGTGTCATTTCAACCTCGACTTTAGTCTTTTGTTCTATTTTAGTACAAAAAAGGGTTTAAAGGTCAGAGGTTAAAGCCCTCTTTCCACTCGCTGTCCAGCACCCTGTTCTCCTACAAAGCGTCCGTTTTCGCACACAATTTTTCCTCTTAAAAAGGTCATCAGTACTTTTCCCTGAATATCCATGTCCTCGTAAATGCTAAAGAGGCTGTCGCTGTTCATGTCCGCGTGGCCCAGGGTCCACTTTTCAAGGGGGTCAAAAATCACCAGATCGGCGTCTTTGCCCACAGCAATGGCGCCTTTTTGGGCCAGACCAAAGATTTGAGCAGGCTGGGTGCTGGTGAGATTCACCATTTGATTGAGACTGATTTTTTTGCCGCCCACCCCTTCGGTATAGAGCACGTAAAGCAACGCGCCAATATTGGACAGTCCCGGGGGAATTAATCCCAGGTCGGTGCCCAGCTTTTTTTGTTCAGGGGTAAAGGCACAGTGAGAGGTCGCCAGAGCCTGTAAAAGTCCGGTGCGCACTCCCTGCCACAGCGCCTGCTGATCGTCGGGCTTTCTCAGGGGCGGAGCCACGGTGTAATTGCGGGCTTCAGGGGTTTCATAGACGTGATCGGAATGGGTTAAATAATGAATGCTGGAGCCGGAGTAAATATTGCGGTGATTGCCCATGTATTCCTGCAGTGCCTTTAACCCCGCCCGGGTGGTGAGGTTGTGAAAATAAAGGGGTACAGGAAAAATTTCTGATAAATTCAGCAGGCGCAGGACGGATTCAGCTTCCACTTCAGGGGGCCACAGAAACGGAAAGCGGGGAATCGCTTCAGCGTTTTCTTGCAGTTCGTTTTGCAGGCGTTTGAGCTTGAAAATGAGTTGATTGCCGCTGTTGATGAGCAATTGGCTATTGCATTCGCTCAGCTTTTTCATCAGCCGGGCAAGATCCGTGCCTTTAATGGATTTTTTGGTTTTGGGGTGCTGAAGAGATACTTCAAAGCTGGGAAGGCCCTTTTCAATCAGCTCAGGAATTTCGGTGAGTGTGCTTTCGTCTACCTGATTGAGATGGACGTGGTAACTGTAGTCTACGGCGGCGTGAGGTTCTACCCGCTGTTCTTTGTTTTTAAAAGCTTCGAGTAAGCTTTCGTCAGGCTTTTGCTCAATCTGGTCAATCAGGGTGGTGACACCCCCACAGGCGGCGGCCTGAGAGCCTTTGTAAATACTGTCCACGGAGCGGGTTTGTTCAAAACTGGACTCCAGCTGGGAGTGCACTTCGATCAGACCCGGAAAAATGTATTTGCCAGAAGCGTCAATATTTTCCATGCCCGATAGATTCTCGCCCAGGCTTTCGATTTTTCCCTTGCGAATTCCGATATCTGCTTTAAAGCTGTACCCTGCATTCACAATGGTTCCGTTTTTAATGACTATATCCATCTGTACCTATCCATTGTCTATGACGTCCATAACGCTTTATTCTAGCATAGACCTTTTTCATACTCCCTGTTTCGAATATTGAAGGTTAATTTAAGAATATTATGATGTTAATTTTTGGTTAACATTAAGGCTTGAAGCGCATTTTTTGTGCGGTCATGGCTTATAACTAAAGGTAAGAGCCAAAAAAGGGTAGATATTTACGTGAACATACATTCTCAACTCTCGCCGGAAGCCTTGCAACAATCACTCTGTCAAATGACCGGGGAGCTTTTGCTCCAGTCCGGTTATGTGAACGCTGAACAACTAGAGGCCGCTTTCCGCATGCAGTCTCAGCAGGAAGGCTGTTTACTCGGGCAGGCCCTGATCCAACAGGGTGTGCTCACCTCTGAACAGCTGGCAGAAGTGCTTGAGCAGCAGTTAGATCAAAAGCTGGCTCTCAGTGCGCCCCTGCGCCGTCAACTTGGCGAACTTCTGTTGTCTCGTCACGCCGTTAGCCGTTGGCAACTGGCACAGGCCCTGACCCGTCAGCATGAAGAAAAACTTCGCGTGGGCGAACTGCTGGTCAAAATGGGCTTCACAAGTCGGGGAAAAATCGAACAGGCATTAAGCGATCAAGCCACCGGAAAAACCGCTTCAGCATGTTGTTCCGTTTCTTCTCAGGCCCGACGCTCGCTGGGTGAACTTCTGCTCCAGGCCAATAAGGTCACACCAGATATTTTAGAAAAGGCGTTGCAAAAGCAGCAGCAAACCCACGCCTTTCTGGGGGAAGTGCTTTTATCCGAAGGCATTCTTTCTGAAGGTGAACTGGAAGACGCCCTGGCATTGCAAATCCTTTTAAAAGATCTCAAAGAAAGAGCCCGCCCCACCCCGGTGCGCAAGCCGTTGGGTCAAATTCTGGTAGACACTCACCAGATTACCGCTACACAGTTAGAAGCGGTGGTGGAAGAGCAACAAAAAGAGCCTCTGCATCGCCGACTTGGGAATATGTTAGTGGAAAAAGGCCTGCTGCCTTTAAAAGAACTGCGCCGTGCTTTACGCTTACAAAAGCGTCTGGCCACCCTTACCATGGCTTCGGTGATGGGAGCTACCTTGCTGAGCGCTTGCGGAACGCCCCGGGTGCCAGAACAAATTTTGAACACTCAGCGCCTGGCTCAGTTGCAGACTCAGAGTTTAAACGGTCAGAGCGGTCTGGGACTGCACGTGCCTTACTCCAAAAACTTCCGGGTTTTGCAGGTGGAAAACGGCAGCAAGATTCGCATCGATAAAAACGGGTCGCGCATTATTGACGGCGTTCCCTTTATGCGTCAGGGCAATGACAATACCTGTGGGCAGGCGGTGATGACCGCTCTGCTGCAATTCTGGGGGCAAGATGTCACCTATCAGCAGGTGGTTAATAAAGCCAATCCGCGCAATTTGCCCACCACCGACTTTGGTATGGCCAACTTCCTGCGGAGTCAGGGATTACAGGCCCAGCCCTTTCGCGAGGCTACCATCGAAAATCTGATTGCGGAAGTGAACAAAGGCAATCCCACCCCCGTTCTGTTAGATTTTGGTGGAATTTCTCAGGAACACTATGTGATTGTGCTGGGTTATAACCCCAAAACTCAGACCATCATTATGCATGACAGCTTAGAAGGGCCCCACGTGGAAATGCCCATGGCTATTTTTGAGCGTATGTGGGAAAACCGCTCCATTCGTATGGTTCATATCTTCGGGGGCGACAATTATCGTAACTTTATGCTCAAAGTTACCCGCTAAGTGCGGTAGCATAGTAAATGCACGAAATTACTGAGCGCTTTTGCGCACGTTACGACTTTCCCTTAGATGACTTTCAAATCCGCGCGGCTGAAACGCTGTTAGACGGCCGCTCCGTACTGGTGACCGCTCCCACGGGATCCGGCAAAACCATTGTGGCGGAATTTGCTATTTTTGACGCCCTGGATCGCAAGCTTCAGGTGATTTACACTACACCCCTAAAGGCTTTGAGCAACCAGAAGTACCGTGATTTACTCAAAGAATACCCCGAAGAACGGGTGGGTCTGGTGACCGGAGATACCTCCATTAATGCAAAGGCCGACGTGGTGGTGATGACCACCGAAATTCTGCGCAATATTTTGTATCAGAACCCGCAGCGTCTCGATTCTGTTCTTTACGTGGTGGTAGACGAATGCCATTATATGAACGATGAAGACCGCGGCACGGTGTGGGAAGAAATGATTATTCACGCACCCAACCACCTCTGTTTTGTGGCCCTGTCTGCCACCATTTCTAACGCCGACGAGCTGGTAAATTGGATTTCTTCGATTCATAACCCCATGGAAGTGATCGAGCATTTAGAGCGCCCCGTACCCTTGAAACACTTTTACTTTGTGGGCGAAAAAATGTATCCCGTGCTCAATACCAAAGGAAAACTCAACACCCGCTTGCGTCGGGTGGGTGACAAGCAAAAAGAACAGCGTAAAGAAATGCATCGGGCGCGCCGTGAGGCCCGTCAGCGTCACCACAAAAAACTGAAAAAAGGCAAGGGTACCGTTAAAAAAGTCAAGCCGGAAGTGATCTCCGAAAGCCGGGTGGTCAACGCCCTGCAGCGGGAAAAAATGCTGCCCGCTATTTACTTTATTTTCTCTCGCCGCAACTGCGATGAATCCCTGAGAAAATGTGTGGAAGACGGTATTGATCTCACCACCAAAGCACAAAAAAATGAAATCCGGCGGCGCATTGAGGAACTGCTAGAAAAACATCCGTCTCTTCAGGAAACGGGCCCTGCCACTGAAAACGTGCTTCGCGGTTTGCCCAAGGGCTTTGCCTCTCACCACGCGGGCTTAGTGCCCATGCTGCGCCACTTTATTGAAGTCTTGTTTCAGGACAATCTGGTCAAGGTGGTGTTTGCCACCGAAACCCTCGCCGCGGGGATCAATATGCCCGCTCGCACCACGGTTATTTCTTCCCTTTCCAAACGCACCGACGTGGGACACCGCTCCTTGAGGGTGAGTGAGTTCACACAAATGACGGGCCGGGCCGGGCGACGTGGCATGGATGACGAGGGCTTTTGTGTGGTGGTGGGCAGTATGTTTGAAACCCCGTACCACGTGTTAGACATTCTCGAAAGCGAAATGGATCCCATTGCCAGCCACTTTAGCCTGTCTTACAATATGGTGCTTAACCTGTTACGCTATGCCGAACGCAAGCAGGTGCGCGAAATTTTGCAGCGCAGCTTCGGGCAGTATCTGGGCAACAAAGAAACCATTAACGTCAATTTGCAACTGGAGCGTAAACGCCAGGCTCTCAATCAAATTGAAAACTCCCCGGCGGCCAAAAGTCAGAGCCGTCACCTGCGCTCGCAAATTCGAGGCTTAAGCAAACAAATGAAGCGCCAGCGGGAACTGTATCTGAAGGAGTTTGATGCACTGACCCGGGTACTTCAGTACTTTGGTCGTCTCAAGCCTGACGGTCGCCACTGGACCCTGACTCCACTGGGAGAAATGACTTCTCACATTCGCGCCCAGAACGATCTCTTAATTTCGCTGGTGTTAGAAAGCGTGGATTACGAAGCTTTTAGTCCCGTGGAGCTGGCCGCGATTTTTTCCTGTCTGGTGTACGAGCCACGCCGCAACGCCCAGCCGGACATGAGCCCCTGTTCCAAAAAACTCACGCAGTTTTTCAGAGAAATGCTCTTTATTGCCGACGATTTGCGCTTTGTGCAGGACGCTGAAAAAGTGCGCTTAGAAACCTCTGTGGAAGTGGGTTTTGCCCCCATTGTCATGCTCTGGGGCAAAGGGGCTAAATGGCTGACGCTGTTTAACTACACCGAAATGTCCGACGGAGATATCGTGCGCTGTATGCGTCAGCTCATTGATTTGCTGCGACAAATTACTCTGCTGCCCACCTTGCCGGAGGACTTTAAGAAAAAAGTGGGTGAAGCTCTGCCTCTGATTGATCGGGACTTGATCCAGCTGGTGGGATAATTCAGTTTTATTTTTGTGTCGCGTAGCCTGCTTGTTTCCATGCCTTAAGAGAGCCAAGACACACAAAAACCTGCTCAAATCCGGATCGCTGTAACAGACTTGCGGCAATCAATGCCCGTTGCCCACTGCCGCAAAACGTAATGACCGGCTGATGACGAGGAATCGTCTCGAGTTGCTCAGGCAGGTGGCCCAGATAAACGTGCTGGCTTTGGGGAACATGAATAGACGTGTATTCATTCTGGCTTCGCACATCCAGAAGGGTATGGGGGCGGGATTCTTTTTGCCAGGATTTTAAAGTGTGTACCGATATTCCTGGTGTGGACTCAAAATCCAGTCCACGGGTTTCCCAGGTGCTCATACCACCTCCTAAAAAGGCTTTGATTTGTGAATATCCCATACGCTGTAAGTAGGTATTGAGGGTTTCTATATGAGAAGGGTTTTCACAAATGACGGCTAACGACTTGTCATAAGACAAAAACCACCCCCCAAAAGCAGGCACCATGCTCAAAGGAAGGGCCAGAGCGCCGGGAATATGTGCGCCTGCAAACGCTTCGGCAGAGCGAATATCTATGACCTGCCATTCCGAATCTTTGGTATAGTTTTCAAGTTTTTCGGCCGTCACAACTTCAGGAGCCTGTGTGGGAGGCAGTATTTTTGCCCCGGACAGGTTAAGTGCTTCCATTTTTTTGAAGTAAGGCGGTTGATAATGGTGCTCGTTCACTTTGAAATCGATAAAAGAAGAACGATCCATTTGTAGGCGGGGGTTATGTTGTTTTTCGTAACCCAGGGTAGAAAACTCTCGGTTTGCCAGACCCGCTCCGCAAACAGAACCCGCTCCATGGGCCGGGTACAAAAGAACAGCATCGCCAAGCGGCAGAATTTTTTTGAAAATGCTGTCGTAGAGGAGTCCCGCCACTTTCTCTTTTTGCTCCGGGTAAAAGTCAGTACGGCCCACGTCGCCAATAAATAAAGTGTCCCCGGTAAAGACACCCACCGCCTGTTCCTCACTAAAGGAAGTATCATAGAGGACATAGGACAAACTTTCAAAAGTGTGGCCCGGGGTTTCCAGCACACGAATGCGCAGCTGGCCTATATCGTAATGGTCGTTTTCACCGGTAGTTTCTCCATATTCAAAATCCAGAGCTTCACCATGAAAAATGTGTGCGTTAGTTTCTTTTGAAAGTTGGCAGGAGCCAATGACGTAGTCTTCATTGCGGTGGGTTTCAAAAATATACTTAATTTGCACCGCGTTTTGTCGCGCCAGCTCATGATAAATTTTAGTATCACGACGGGGATCAATCACCGCGGCCTCCCCCTGACTTCCTATCATATAAGAAAGATGAGAAATTCCCTCTGATTTAATTTTTTCAATAAACATTAGTTTTCACCCCTTTTTAATATACCCACTAGAATATATTGAGTTTTAACCGGGAAAAAACAGAGAACACATTTTATTTTATGTCTTTTTAATAAGAAGGTTAAGCGGGTTCTACCACATCTCCTTCTACGATGATAGTTATATTATTGTTGATAAAAGGTCCCACTGCGGGTATAAATCCCACAAGAACACCATACAGCCAGCCTTCTGCAGTATGGGCGGTGGTGATTTTTATATTTTTAACGGCTACTGCATTTTCGGCTTCTTTTTGCAGCACAAAATCAATGTACTGATTCATGACCAGACCGCGGCTTTCTTCACTCATGTTGTTCCAGATATCGTAGGGCAACAGACTAAAGACATACCACTGGTTGAAACGGTGAGAAAAATGACGGGTGGTGTAGCCCGCTTCGGGGACAGACTCATTGAGCATGACCGGTACGCTGTCGTCATAATTAGATTGCAGGGTGACGCTGTAGCAACTGCTCAGGCTCGTCAAACACAGGAGTAAGGCAATTATTTTTTTCATTCGACGACTTCTCCAGTAATTGTGAAAGAGCGCGGAGCTACAACACCCAGCGTGACCAGAGAGATGAGCATATCTCCCAGACTGTTTTCACGACGTATTTTCACCGCCTGTAGGGCGCTGTGACCTTCCAGTTCTTCCTGTAAATGTTCGGCAATGGCCTGATTGTCATTGCCCACAAGGCCCCAGAATAAAAACACCTGATTGCCGTGGCGGGTGAATTTCTGACGACGTAAGTTTTTAAAGGCTGCGCTGCGGTTCATGAGTACGGGCTTGTCGGTGTCCACACTGGCTCTGAGCTGATAACAGCTGCTAACACAGCACATCAGGGCGATCAGCCCGATTTTTTTCAATGTTTTGAAGGTCTGTTTTTTCAATTGCGTTTTCCTCGGATTCTGAGATACCCTTCGGCCAGGGTTTCGTTCACCAGTTTGGGGTGGGCATTGCTGCGTAACTGGTTTAAAGCTTCTTCAAAGAGTTCTAAATAGCGTCTGGCCCTGCGCAAGCCGGGGCGCGAAGATTTTTCTAAAATAAAGGGACGAATGCGTTCCCAGCAGCCCCGCTGAAAAATTTCCAGTTGTAAGCTCAGTTCCACGGTGGACAATTTTTCTAAGTGCTGTAGTAATTTGTCGAGCTGGGGGGGCGTTTGGATATCTTCCAGGGTTTCCCATTTCCAGAGGCGTTCGGGGTCTTCGGCCTGTTGACGAAGATCTTCGCTGCCGGGCAAAGGCGTGGACAGGGACAAAATCTGAGTGCGGGAACGAATGGTGGGCAGAATGCGCTCTAAATAAGGGGTGAGCAGCAAGATAATCGTATCGGAAGCGGGTTCTTCCAGGGTTTTAAGCAGGGCGTTGCTGCTTTCTTTTTGCATGTTTTCGGCGTGGTGAATCACAAAAATCTGGTAGTCAGACTGCACCGGGGGGAGTGCCACCTGGGTAATCAGCTGATGGATTTGTTTGAGCTTAATGCGGGGATGACGGCCTTCGCCCTCGCCGCGAATAATGTGCAAGTCCGGATGCTGTTCTTGTAAGACGTTGCGACATTGTACACAGTGGCCACAGCCTCCCTGTTCACAAAAAATGGCCTGAGCCAGCGCGTTGGCCAGATGAGCGCCGGTGGGAACGGGGGCTTTGAATAAATACGCGTGAGCCAGCTGCCCAATACTCAGGCGCTGGCTCAAAAATGCGGTGTGGGTTTGCTGATCTTTTAAGGCCGGGGTCTCAAAAGCGGGATACACGTTCTATTTGTATTCCCAGAACTGCATGCCGGTGGATTTACTGGCAAAGCACACCAGCTGATGACGACCGTCTTTGCGGGCCAGATTCAGGCGCTTGTCCGCCAGCTGAATCAGTCCACGGGCGGAGGTGGTTTCTGCGCTGCTACACAGACCAATGACCACTTGCAGCAGGGGATTAATGCGTACTAAGGCTTTGACACAGCGATCAAAAACTTCTACGGCAGATTCTGGAGAGGTGTTGGGGAAGTACAAGAGCACTTCAAAATTGTCCCAGCGAACCACCCAGTCCGTTTGACGGAGTAAGCTACGCAGGGTTTTTCCCGCCTGTTCTAACAGGGCGTTTTGTTCTTCTGCGGGCATCATCCGCACCATGGCGGCGAGATCGTCTAAGCCCATAATCGCTACAGAGCCCACTTCTTTAGAGCGACTGAGACGTTCACTTTCTTCGCGAAAGCGTTCGTTAAAGTAAGAGCGCTTCCAGAGGCCAGTGAGTTTGTCGGTACTGGTACGTTTCTCGACTTCTTCCTGCATTTCTTTGCCAAAGCGAGCCAGCATAAACTGAGGCAGAAGCATGTCTACATAGCGCTCTGCCAGAGCCAAAGGCATGTCTTCTTTCAGATGCACCAGCATCATGCCGAGCATTTGCCCGCCCAGTTTGAGAGACATACTGTAGCTGTTGTCTAAGCTTTCCATGGGTTGAAGCCGCTCGCTTTGCACCAGGTCGCCCCGCTTCAGGCCATTGAGATATTCTCCAAACAGTTCTTCAGCACCCTCGGTGAGGTAAAGGGAGTCGCTGGTTTGGGTCCAGTAGGTGGCCATTTCCAACTGTGGCGCGTTTTCAGCGTACAGCTCGGATATCAGCGCACGATTGGCTTCTTCATCCGCGGTGAGTTGTAAGCGGGTTGCAATATTGAATAGTTTGTCTTTGTCGGCTTTGGCGAGTTTACTCATGCCCTTCATCTCCAGCTGCGTATTGTATTGTCTTATGATTCTAACAGAGGAATCAGCAGACGAATGGTTTCTTTCATTTCAATGCGGAGTAATCCCAGGTTGATATTACGCTGGGCAATAACCGCCAGAATAAACGTTGAGGACACAGACATAATCAGCTTTTCATCACCCTGGCGTTCAATGATGAGCTGTTGAATACTTTCCCCCTTCATGCCGGTTTTGGTACTGCGTTCAAAGGAGTGAATGGCTCGTGCAAAGAGGGAGGCAAGTTCTTCAGCATTGTTCATGGCTGTAGACTCTTCTTTTGCAATCAGAATACCGTCACGGTCAACCACCACGGCGGCCTGTACGCCACCAACGGATTGAAGGTTGTTTAAGATTTTTGTAATGGCCTGTAACATAGTCTGTTTTCTCTTTAGTTCAATTGGTTCCGTAGGGGGTGTCTCCCACACACTACAGTTTAGCGTATCTGACAGGTATCACCAAGGCTGATGACTTATTTTCCTACGCAGAAGCGGTGAAAAACCTCGTGGATAATTTCTTCGCTGATGCTTTCACCGATAATTTCACCAAAGGCCACCACGGCTTCTTTGAGATCAATGGCCACAAAATCAAAGGGCATTTCTGCTTCTAAGGTTTCTTTGGAACGCTGTAAAGCTTCGTGGGCTCTGAGCAAACACACCTTATGACGGTCGTTAATGGACACCGTATGTTCGCCCGCCAGCTGATGGGTGGTTAAACGGGCATAAAGCATTTCTTCTAAGGCTTCAATGCCGGTATTCTCGAGCGCTGAAATCCAGACGTGCTCTATCTCACCCTCTTTACGAACGCTTTTTGCAGGTGCATCAGGCATCAGGTCAGCTTTATTATGCACCCGTACCACTTTTTGGGTAGGCAAAGTGTCCATATGCTGTTTGACGTCCGGAGGCAAGTCCTGGCGAGCATCACTCATAAAGAGCACTAAATCCGCCTGTTTGAGGGCCTGTTCGCTACGGGCAATGCCAATGCTTTCAATTTCGTCCCGGGTTTCCCGCAGGCCCGCTGTATCCACAATGCGTACCGGAATGCCCCTGAGGTTATAATCGTCTTCCACGGTATCCCGGGTCGTCCCCGCAATATTGCTAACAATGGCTCGTTCGTACCGCAGTAAGGCATTGAGTAGGGTGGATTTACCTACGTTGGGTTCGCCCACAAGGGCCAGTTTAACGCCCTGCTTCCAGATTTTTCCCGCATCGCTGGTGCTAAGCATGTGTTCAATCTGACTCAGAGCCTGTTTGACACCTGCCAGCATCTGTTTTGTGTCCGGCGGATCCACCTCGTCAGGGAAGTCAATATTGGCTTCAATTTCTGCCAGCAGACCAATCATCACCTGACGCACCTGGCGAATGGGATCTGATAAATGGCCTTCTAACTGATGCGCCGCCATTTGCAGAGCCTGTTGTGACGGACTGTGGATCAAATCCATGATGGCTTCCGCCTGGGTTAAATCCAGCTTACCGTTCATAAAGGCCCGTTGTGAAAACTCTCCGGCGGTGGCCAGACGGGCACCCTGCTCCAGACAAATACGCAAAATACGCTCTACCAGATAATGGCCGCCGTGACAGTGAAATTCCACCAGATCTTCCCCGGTGAAGCTGCGGGGGTTCTGCATATACAGCAGCAACCCGTAATCCAGGGGCTCATGGCTAACGGGGTCTGTGAAAGCCCCGTAATAGGCCCGGTGGCTTTCCCATGTTGTGTCCTGAGCGGCTTTGTGTGACGGGCGCTGAAAGATTTTTTTGGCAATAGAAACCGCCGCAGGCCCTGACATACGGACGATGCCAATGGCACCCTGCCCGTGCGGTGTGGACACTGCGGCGATGGTATCAGTATTCATTTAACGGTGGTAACGGCCCCGTCCACCCCGGTTATAGCGGCCTCTGCCGCCCCGTTCGTGGTTATTGTAATCCGCGCGGCGCAGAGAAACCACCACGCGGCGGTTGGGCTCTACACCCACACTGGAAGAACTCAGTTCAGGAAAAGGCTTGATGGCCTCATGGACAATCTTGCGATCTCTGGCATCCATAGATTTTAAGGTAATACGGCGGCGTTCCCGCAGCACACGGTGGGCGATGCCCTCGGCCACCTGTTCCAGATGGGCGCGGTGACGTTCGCGGTAATTCGCAATATCCAGCACCACGTTAATGTCTTTGCTGTTAATCATCAGCTGCAGCAAATACTGTAAAGCATCGAGGGTTTGTCCCTGACGACCAATGAGAATACCGGAGTCTTCGCTCTTGATATTCACTTCCAGGGTGTGGGTGTCCCAGTTGAACTCAGATTCAATGTCAGCATCTAACTCCAGGCCTTCGAGGGTTTTTTTGAGGGCTTTGCGAGCCATTTCCACTTCTTCAGGGGTTTTGCGCCAGATTTTTACCAGGGTGGGAGTTTCGGCGTCTCCCTCTTCGAGGACTTCGTATTCTACGGATTCGATATCGGTTTCGAATTCTTCTAAAGCCAGTTGCACGGCTTCATCTACGGTTTCGCCTTCTTTTTCGATGACGTGACTTTCCATGTCTTACCTCTATTTACGTTTCTTTTTCTTGGCGCCTTTTTTGACGCGGTGTTTTTTGCTATTGCCTGTGGACGCGCTTTTGGCCTGGACGTTTACCACTTCCTTTTCTTTGGGAGCGTCCATTTTTTCCACGGGTACAGCTTTTTTACTGACATTTTGTGCTTCCAGAGCATCTCGTTTCGCGCTTTGCTGATTCAGGAAAGCATATTGAATGATACCAATAATATTCGAAATCACAAGGTAGAGAAAAATACCGGTGGGTACGGGGAAAAACAAAAACATGCTGGTAATCATAATGGGCATCATGACGCGCATTTGTTTTTGTACCGCAGCCTGGCGGGGGTCCGCATCAGGACCCGGTGCCGGGGTCATTAAGTTCTGCTGCAAAATGGTGCTCAGAGAGAACAGCGCCAGCAGGGCCAGATTGTCCCAGTTCATGACGCCTTCATTGCGAATACCAATTTTGCCCAGGTCTTCCAGAATAAAAAACGAGGTGTCGCCGGTCTTGACCAGCATTTCTTTAAATTTTTCGCCAATTAATGACGCATAAAGCGCAAACAAAAAGGGCAGTTGTACCAGCATGGGCAAACAGCCACCGAGGGGGTTTACCTTATGTTCCCGGTAGAGTTCAAACATTTTTTTGTTGAGTTCTTCGGGTTTGTTTTTATAGCGCTCCTGAATGCGTTTCAGCTTGGGCTGAAGTTTTTGCATGGCCTTCATGGAGTTATGAGACTGCATGGTAAGAGGGAGCAATGCCAGACGAATCACCAGGGTGAGAAAAATAATGCCCCAGCCGTAGTTGCCGGTGAAATCGTGGGTGGCTTCGAGTATGGGGAGCATCATGTTCTCCACCAAAAAATTAATCGGATTCATGTCATATTCCTTTTATTCCACAGGATCGTATCCACCGGGGTGAAAGGGGTGACAGCGCATAATGCGTTTAAATCCCATCCAGCATCCTTTGAGGGGGCCATAGCGAATAATGGCTTCTTCGGTGTACTGAGAGCAGGTGGGATAGTATTTGCAAACGGGCAGGCGATTTGGGCGGAGTAAACGATAAAAATGTATCGTGCGAACGAATAAAGAAGTCAGGATTCGATGCATGCAGAGGAAATCGCCCCGGCCTCGTGAAGTAAGCTTTCAATCTGATAGTTGAGGGTTTGAAAGGGCTGATCAAGAATGGCCTGGCGCGCTATAAACAAAAAAAAGTACCCTTTTTTCAGGTGGTGTCGATGCAAATGATACGCTGCGCGCATCTGGCGTTTAATGCGATTGCGGGTCACGGCTTTTTTACTAAGCCGTTTGGTGACAATAAAACCGACTCTGGGCATATCCTCAGTATCGGTTTTTAAAGCCACCAACGAAAGGCAGCGGCGATTGTAACGCTTGCCTTTCTGACGCAGATTTTGAAAATCTTCTCTGCGCTTTAAACGCTCATGCTGCGGCAGCATGGACTGATTTAAACGGCCAGACGTTTTCTGCCTTTGCGGCGACGGTTACGCAGGACGCGACGACCACCAACGGTACGCATGCGTACGAGGAAACCGTGCTTTTTATGTCTTTTGCGGTTGTTGGGTTGAAAAGTGCGTTTCACGAGCTTTCATCCTCCAGTTATTGTTAATTTTAAATAGAATTATAGCAAAGTTAACCTTTAAAACAGAGGGGTTAGGGTTTAAAAATTCCCTCAGTGGGGGGTTGTCTTGGCAAAATCCTTTTGGATCTCAATGCCGGTATGATACCATACACACCCCACAGAAAGGGTATATTTGACATGAATCACCCCCCTGCTGAAGCCTGGCAAAACATTCTTTCTTTGCTTGAAAAAGAACTGAACCCCGCCGCTTACGGCATGATTTCTTCACAATTGACCTTACAATCTATAGATGAAGACACCGCTCGTATTTCAGTACCTAACGATTTTACGCTCCGCAATGTAAAAGGCAAATATTTTGCGCCTTTACAGCAGGCGGTGGCGCAAGTTTGTGGTGAAAAAATACAGGTTTCTCTGGGGATTATCAAAACCACTGCAGCAGCTTCTGTGCAGGCTCCTGCCGCCCCGGAACCCCCCGTTCGTCTGGAGTCGGTGCAAGAGCGCTCACCCATCGCCACCAATCTCAACCCCCGCTATACCTTTGATAATTTTGTGGTGGGTTCCCACAACAAATTTCCCCACGCCACTTCTCAGCGGGTGGCAGAATCTCCCGGTCAGGCTTATAACCCCCTGTTTATTTACGGCGGAGTGGGTCTGGGTAAAACCCATTTGATGCATGCCATTGGCCACCGCATCATGGAAGTGCGCCGGGATCTGCGTATTTTGTATATTTCTTCAGAGCGCTTTACCAACGAATTGATCAACTCTTTTCGCGACGGCACGACCCTGAAATTTAAAGATCGCTACCGCTCGGTGGATCTGCTCCTGATTGACGATATTCAGTTTATTGGTGGCAAAGAGTCTACCCAGGAAGAATTTTTCCACACCTTTAACGAACTGCACGAAGCGGGCAAGCAAATTGTGATTACCTCCGATCGTCCCCCCAACGAAATTTCCACCCTTGAAAATCGTCTGCGCTCTCGCTTTCAAATGGGCTTGATCTGCGATATTCAGCCCCCGGATTTTGAAACCCGTATTGCTATTCTCAAGAAAAAAGCAGAAATGGACGGGCTGCATATTT